>NZ_SZZH01000003.1:300000-600000 GCF_005298075.1 Nakamurella flava | reverse complement strand
TCGAGGACGACGTAGCGCCCCCGCGGGCCGAGGGTCACCTTGACCGTGTCGGCCAGCTTGTCGACGCCGCGCTGCAGAGCCGCGCGGGCGGTCGTATCGAAGCTGATGTGCTTCGCCATGTTTTCAGTCCTTGGTCGATCGAAGGCCGGTTCGTGGCCGGCTACCGGACGGTTCTGGCTCGGGAAGATCTGCCCTGACGGGCCAACCGAAACGCCCCGGCGCCCGAGGTGGGCGGCCGGGGCGTCAGCCGGGTCGTGTTACTTGGCGACCTTGGCCAGCACGTCGCGGGCCGACAGCAGCAGGTACTCCTGGCCGCTGTACTTGACCTCGGTGCCGCCGTACTTCGAGTAGATGACGACGTCGCCCTCGGCGACGTCGACCGGGATCCGCTTGCCGTTGTCGTCGTAACGACCCGGGCCGACCGCGAGGACGGTGCCCTCCTGCGGCTTCTCCTTGGCGGTGTCGGGGATGACGATGCCGGACGCGGTCGTCGTCTCAGCCTCGTTGGCCTTGACGAGGATCTTGTCCTCGAGCGGCTGGATGTTCACGCTCGCCACGGTGTGACCTCCCCTTCGGGGGTTCGAGCGGGCGGACCGTCGGACGGCCTGCCCGTTGGCTGTGCTGTCGTTGGATGTCCGACGCACTGCGGGCCCGTCGTCGCGGGTGCCGGGCTCTCACTGCGCCGTTCGACTAGCACTCTAGCCATGCGAGTGCCAGGTCTCAACCACCGGGGCCCCGGTTCACCCGCCGCCGTTGATCGCGGCACGCAACTGTTCCAGTTCGGCGCGGTGGGCGTCGACGTACTCCTGCTCCATCGCCCGCTGCGCAGCGTCCCGGGCCGCGGTCAGACCGGAACTCACCCGACAGTCGTGGTCGGCCACGGCCAGCGCGATCTCACTCGCCTGGACAGCGGCGAGCCGTGCGTCCTGCCCACCGTCGTCGGTGCTGCGGGCAGCGGTCAACGCCTGCTCGACGGACGTCGGCGGGTCGGACTCCGTCGTCATGCCCGGATGACCGGACTCGGCCAGACAGTGCGACCACCGGCCCCGGGCGGCGACCACCTCGGGAGCGTCGAGGACAGCACCGGACATCAGGGTGCGGAGGCCCCAGGGGTCGGAACCGCCGTCGAGTGGGGTGTAGGCGGTCCAGGCGCTGCCGGCGTTCTCGGCCCGCTGCCGGCAACCGTCCCCGGCGCGGACGGCGGCGGACACCACCGCCGATCCCGGCTCGACCACCGCCGATCCGGTGCCGGCCGATGCCTCGATTCCTGGGTACGCCCACGCCGTCACCTCGACCAGTCCCCGACCGGTACCGGCACCGACTGGGGCTCCTCCGTCGTGAGCTGTGTCGCGGCCGCTTCCGCCGCTTCCGCCGCCGCCTGCGCCTGCGCGGCCTGGTCCGCCGCGGCGGCCGCTGCGGCGGCGTCGAAACCCGGTTCGTGGGCGTATCCGTTCTCGTCGATCTCGGCGGCCGACGTCGGGGTCGGGACCGGCGCATCGCCCACGGTCACCGTCGCCGGCTTTTCGACCGGCACCGCGCCGTCGATCGCCGGCGGGGCCGCGAGCACCGACGGCTCACTCGATGCGGGAAACGCCTGGGCGGCAACACTCTCCGACCCCGGGACGGCCTGTTCGCCGACCACCGAGCCGGACATCGCGTCATCCCATCCGCCCTGCTCGGATGCACTCAGCGCCGCTCGGATGGCCGGGTTCGGGTCCTGACTGTCGGCGGCCGGGCGGACCCGGGCGACGAGGCCGTACCCCCACTGCGCCGACCAGTCCCGGGACGCCGGGGCGTACTCCGCACCGGTGGCCGGCGGCACGTACGGCACGTAGTGGAAACCCCGTTCGGCCATGCAGGCGGCGACGGCGTCCTCGACGACGGATCTGGCCGCGGCCGCTTCCTCGGGGGTGGACGGCGGCGCCGGAGCGTCCGCGGGCCGCAGGTACGGGTCGAGCGGCATGGCCGCGGCCGCGGTGACACTGTCGGGCGCCGCGGCGCAGCCGATCAGGCCCACCAGCCCGACGGACAACGCCACCGTCGTCCGGACCCACCGTCGAGCCTTCATGGCCACCCCCGGGCCGGACCCTAGCGGACCTTCGAATGCGCCGGGCCCGGGGCGCGCCCGTCAACCGGTGGCGTTGATCGCGTCCCGGTGGGCCGTCAACGCCGTGCGGTGCTCGGCGACGTACTCCCGCTCGCGCTCCCACCGGACGCCGACCATGGTCGCCACCACCTGCGACGCCGCGCGGGCGTCCCAATCGGCCACCGCCAGCGCCACCTCGTCCCGGGCGAGCCGGGCCAGTTCGTCGGCGACGGAGGCGGTCTCGTCGCCGGCGCCGGCCATGATCCGGTCCCGCCGTTCGACCACGGAGGCCGCCGGGCCGTCCAGGTCGGCGAAGCCGGGGTGGCCGGACTCCGTCATCCGCCGCGACCAGTCCGCCAGCGCCCGCACGACCCGCGGGTCGCCCAGCGCCGCGTCGTGGAGGCGGGCCCGGTCGGCCCACGGATCCATCCCGTCGGGCCACCGGAACGCGCGTGGACTCGTCCCGCCGTACACGGCCCGGATGGCCAGGGTCCGGCAGGAAACGTCGAGCGCAGCCGCCGCGGCAGCCCGGTCCGCAGCGAGATCGCCGTCAGCTGAGGGCATTTCGACGTCCGGGTCGGGCGCCCCGTCGTCCAGGGCCCGGCCGTACAACGCCCGCTCGTAGTCACGTCGCGTGGCGACATCCAGCTCCTGCACCACGGCGGCATCGGGGTCGGACCCGCCGACCTCGTCGCCGGTCCCGCCGGTCGGGGGTGCGGTCGCGATGCCGTACCCCCACCGCTGCGCCCAGGCGCGGGTGTCCGGCTCCGGCTCGATGGTTCCGGACGGTGGCGACTGCGGCGACCGACCGAGGATCGGGACGTAGGTGAACCCCCGCTCGGCCATGCAGGTGGCCACCCGCCGCTCGACCTCGTCCTCGCGCGCCCGGACGACGACGGGGTCCGCCGGTTCCAGCAGGGACCGCGGCATCAAATAGGTGTCCAGCGGACCGACGGAACCGGCGGGCGCGGGCGAGACCGGACCGGGTCCCGATCCCCGGTCCCCGCGGTCGGCCGACCCCGACGCCGTGCTCATCCCGCTCAGCCGGCGTCGGCCAGCAGGTCCCGCAGACGGCGGACCGCCGCCATCGCGGCGTCCCGGTCCCCGGCCGCCCGGTGCGCGTCCTGCCACTCGTTCTCGAGGTCCAGCTCGATGCGGGTGAGCGCGGCGGTCGCCGCGAGCTTGCGGCCGGGGGTGAACTCGGTGTCGACCTCGTGCAGCCACCGGCGCAGCCGCTGCTCGTCGGGGGCCCCGTCCAGCACGGACGGTTCGAACTCGGCCATCAGCAGCGCGATCGCGGCCAGGGCCGCGTCCACCTCGGCGGGCGGTAACGCCGAGCCCGGTCGGGTCACGCCGAGCATCGCCATCGACAGCCGGTCGCCCGCGCGACCGTCGGTCGTCTTCTCCAGGTCGGCCAGCAGGTCGGCCGCCCCGGCCGTGGCCAGATACGGATTGCCCGTGGTCGAGCCGCTCGTCCCGTCCACCGATGGTGCGCCCATGACGGCCTCCTGTCCCTGCCGTCAGGGTAGGCGGGCACCGCCCTCCGGGCACGGTCGACGGTCCGGGGCCACCTGTTCGGGACCGCCGCGCTCAGGCGGCGTGGACGACGTTCACCGGGAGTCCGGGGTCACCGGTCAGGTGTGGTCCGGACGGGGTCGCCCCGGCCGCCACCACGTGCGCCCCGATGGCGGCGATCATCGCCCCGTTGTCGGTGCACAGGCCCGGTCGCGGCACCCGCAGCTGCAGACCGGCTGCCGTGCAGCGCCTCTCGGCCAGCTCGCGCAATCCGCGGTTGGCCGCGACCCCACCGGCGATCACCACGGTGCCGACCCCGAGATCCTGTGCCGCCCGCACCGTCTTGGCGGTCAGCACGTCGATGACGGCCTCCTGGAACGCCGCACACACGTCCGGCACCGCGGCCTGCAGCTCGTCGGGTCCGGCGCCGTTCCGTTCCATCGTCTCGACGTAGCGGGCGACCGCGGTCTTCAGCCCGGAGAAGGAGAAGTCGTAGCGGGCGTCCTTGGGGCCGGTCAGACCGCGCGGGAACCGGACGGTCGACGCATCGCCCTGCGCGGCCAACCGGTCGATGACCGGCCCGCCGGGGTAGCCCAGGCCCAGCAGCCGGGCGACCTTGTCGTACGCCTCGCCGGCGGCATCGTCGACGGTGGACCCGATCTCGGTGATGTCGGTGGCCAGGTCGTCGATGCGCAGCAGCTGGGTGTGACCGCCGGAGACCAGCAGGGCCAGGGCCGGTTCGGTGAGCGGGCCGTGTTCCAGGGTGTCGGCCGCGACGTGCCCGGCCAGGTGGTTGACGCCGAACAGCGGCACGCCCCAGGCCGTCGCGTACGCCTTGGCCGCGGCCACCCCGACCAGCAGCGCGCCGGCCAGCCCGGGTCCACTGGTCACGGCCACCGCGGCCACGTCACCCGGTGCGACGCCGGCGTTCGCGAAGGCCGCGTGCACCGTCGGCGTCATGGCCTCCAGGTGGGCCCGGGAGGCGATCTCGGGAACGACCCCACCGAAGCGGGCGTGCTCGTCGGAGCTGGACGCGACGGCCTGACCGAGCAGCTCGGGACCCCGATCGGTGATCCGGACGAGACCGACACCCGTCTCGTCGCAGGAACTCTCGATGCCCATCAGCACCGTGCCGACGTACTGCTCGCCCGCTGCCGTGATCCTCATGCCGATCGCTCCATCGTGTAGGCGTCCGCCCCGCTGGGGAAGTAGTAGCTCCGTCGCAGACCGATGCGGCGGAAACCCTCCGAGGTGTAGAGGGCGATGGCCGGGTCGTTGTCCGTGCGGACCTCGAGCATCATCCGCTGCCCGCCGGAGGCGGCGATCAGGTCGCGCAGCAGCAGCCGGCCCAGACCCCGGCCCTGGCGGTCCGGGCGGACACCGATGGTGCACACGTCGGCCACGTCCGGTCCGACGGCCAGACCCGCGTACCCGTCGACGAGGCCCGCCTCGTCCCGGTGGACGACGTAGTGATTGCCCACGGCCAACTCGGACCAGAACATCTCCGCCGACCACGGCGAGTCGCCCGGGAACAGCCGGCGCTCCAGTTCCACCAGGGCCGGGATGTCCCACCAGGGCAGCGGCTCGAGCGTCGGTGACGGTCGGTACGCGGCGGTCACCGCGCCGGTCCGGCCGGCCCGAGCACCGAGCGGCGGGCCGACGGCTCGGTCGCGTCCGGGCGGCGCAGGTACAGCGGGGTCAGGGGTCCGGGGACGGCTCCGGTCAGTAGGGCCGGGGCGGCCCGTTCGACCAGGCCCAGACCCAGCGCCCGCTCCGGCGACCGGAACGGCAGATCGGGCAGGGCGGTCGCGAGGAGCTCGGCCCCCGCCCCGGTGACCGCGCCGACCGCGATGCCGGCGGCGGCCAGCTCGCCTCCGACGACCGCCGGGGCCAGCACCGCGGGTCCGAAGGTCCGACGCCCGTCCGGTCCGTAGGCGCTGACGTAGACCTCGCGGCGACGGGCGTCGGTCGCGACCAGCAGGCCACCGGAACGGTCCGGCACCCGGCGGGCGATCGCGTCGTGGCTGGGGACCCCGTGCGCCTCGCACCCGAGCCCGTCGGCCAGCGCGCTCGCCGTGGCGATGCCGACCCGGAGTCCGGTGAACGGCCCCGGCCCGAGACCGACGACGACCGCGTCGACGTCCCGCAGGGTGCGCCCGGCGTCGGCGACGGCCCCGTCGACCAGCGGCATCAGGTACTCGGCGTGGGCGAACGGGTCGGTATGGGTGTGCTCGGCCAGCAGGCGCACCGGCTCGGCGGCCGCGCCGGTCAGCTCGTGCGGTCGGAGCAGTTCCACGACCGCCGCGGTGACGGTGGGCGTCGACGTGTCCAGAGCGATGACGAGCACGGGGAGCCAGTGTAGGCGGGCACGAGCGGGGACCGGCGGGTCGCGCGGCCGGTGAGCGGTCCGTAGGCAGACATCCGACAGGACCGACGGTCGACCTGACCACCGGTTCCGCCGCAGGACCCCGTCCGGCCCGGCGGCGCGTCGTCGTCCGGTTCGTCGGGGACGCCCCGGGGGCCGGGCCGCCCGGCGCTCATCGAAGCGCCCCCGACCGAGGCGCGGCCGAGCTCACCAGGACGACTTGGTGACGCCCGGCAGCTCCCCGCGGTGGGCCATCTCCCGCAGGTTGATCCGGGACAGCCCGAACGCCCGCAGGTAGGCCCGGGGCCGACCGTCGACGACGTCGCGGTTGCGGACACGGGTGGGCGACGCGTCCCGGGGAAGCCGCTGAAGGGCGAGCTGGGCGGCGGCCTTCTCCTCGTCGGAGGACCGCGGGGATCGCACCGTCTCCTTCAACTCCGCCCGCCGGGTGGCGTACCGGGCGACGATCTCGCGGCGCTGTTCGTTGCGGGCGATCTTCGACTTCTTGGCCACGGGCCGGGTCCTCCTTGCGGGACGGTGCCATCGCGGCCGCCCGTTGTCGTGGGAATGATTCTCGTTATAGTAGCCGGACCGGGAAGGAGGGACCCACCCATGAAGGTCCGCAATTCGCTCAAGGCCCTGAAGCAGAAGGAGGGCTCGATCGTCGTCCGGCGACGCGGTCGCGTCTTCGTCATCAATAAGCGCAACCCGCGCTGGAAGGCCCGGCAGGGATGACCGCCACCGACCCCACCGGGCCTGGAAAGCCCAGCGGGGAGCGGTGTCTCGCCGTCGTCTACTGCACCGGCGCGGGCTGCCGGGCCGGCGACATCTCCCCCGCCCATCGCGGTACCGGCGCCGCGGCCCTGCGGGCGGCGACGCGCGAAAGAGCGCACGCGGTCCTCGTCGCCGCACCCTGCCTGCGGCGTTGCCAACCGGGCGGGACGGCGGCCGTCGGTTGGGCGACCGTCGCGGACGGCAGCATCCGGTGGACCACCCCGCCGGTGGTGGTCGACGGACTGGAGGGCGGCGGCGGGATCGACGGCCGGTCCCGCTCGCGGGTGGTGGCCGACTGGATCCGAAACGGCGCCCCGGACCCGGCCCGACTGCCCGACAGCCTGATCACCACCCCCACCCGGTCCGTCTGACCGGCGGGCCGGGTCCGACGGCCGCTCCCTCCTGCCTCGGCGCGCACCCCGGACCCGGCCCACGCCGTCGAAGTTCGTTGACGCCGATCAACTCGGCGCCCCACGGTCTGCCAGGGGGTGGGCCGCGCAGGAGGTCAGCGTCAGCGACGCTTCCCCGGCGTCACGGCTAGGCTCGGCCGGTGGCCGAACAGGTGACGCTGGCGGACGTCGCCCACTGGGCCGGCGTCTCCCTGGCGACCGCCTCGCGGGCCCTGCACGGAGCGGGCGGCCGGACGGTGCGGCCCGATCTGCGGGCTCGGGTCCTGGCCGCCGCCGCCGAGCTCGACTACTCCCCCAACGCCAACGCGCAGGCCATCGTGCGCGGCTCGACCAGCACGGTGGGTCTGGTGGTCCAGGACCTGGGCGACCCGACGGGGGCGGCGGTCGCCGCCGGGGTGATGGCGGCGGCGAGCGAACGGGATCTGATCGTGACGGTCGCCGCGACCGGCTTCGACCCCGCCCTGCAGATCCGGCACGTGGAGGCCCTACGTCGACAACGGGCCCGGGCGATCATCCTGGCCGGGGCCCGGTTCGCGGACCCGGAGACCACCGACCGCCTGGCCGACGAACTGCGCGGCTACGGGGTCGGGGGCGGCGGGTTGGCCGTCATCGGCCGACCCGGGCTGCCCGCCCCCACCGTGGTCACCGACGACGTGGGTGGATCACGACGCCTCGCCCTGGCCCTGCACGGCCTCGGGTACCGACGGTTCGCCGTACTGACCGGCCCGGAGGACCTGCTCACCGCCGAGGACCGCGTCAGCGGGTTCCTCGACGGCCTGGCCGCGGTCGGAACCACCGTGCCCGACGAGGACGTGCTGTCCGCCGCCGTCACCCGGGACGGCGGGTACGCCGCGATGACCGAACTGCTCGACCGGGAGGAGATCGGGAACGGCACCGGTACCGGCACCGGTTCCGATGGCAAGCTCCTCGTCTTCGCGGTCAGCGACACCATGGCCGTCGGAGCGATGGCCGCCGCCCGCGACCGGAACATCCGGATCGGGCCCGACCTCGCCCTGGCCGGGTTCGGCGACACCCCCGCACTGCGGGACGTGCGACCCGGGCTCAGCACCGTCCGGCTGCCCCTGGTGGACCTTGGTCGGTGGGCCGTCGACCTGGCACTGCCCGGTCACGAGCGGCCGGGGTCGTCCGCGGACCCGGAGGCACCGCCGCTGATGAGCACCCCCGCCGACGTGGTCCTGCGGGAGAGCACTCCGCCCGTCCCCGGCTGATTCCGATCGCCTCGTCACCCGAGGCGATCATTTCGGGGTCGCCGGACTCCTGAGAGGCGACAGCCGCGACGACCCGCCGTCACCGGGCGGCGCCGTAAGCACCCAGGAGTCCCGCATGAACAGTCCTGTGTCCCCGCGTCGCCTGCCCTCCCCGTCGCCGGCGGAGGTTCCGCGTCGGCGCTCCCGCCGGTGGTGGTGGGTGGCGGCGGCGGTGCTGGTCGTCGTGGCCGGGGTGGGTGCGGCCCTTTTCGAACCGTGGCGGCTGTTCACCCGCAGTTCGATCGACGAGGCGGCCCCGGCGGCGGCGGCCACTCCGGCCGCCGCGTCGACGTCCCCGGCGCCCTCCGTCACGATGACGCCTTCGACGGGCCCGGGAACTGCCGTCCCGGCACCGTCGAGCAGCCCCGCACCGGCGACCACGTCCGCTCCGGACACGACTGCTCGGCCGGCCTCACCGGAACCCCTCGTCGACGGGGAACACGCCACCAGCGGGACCGCGACCGTCGTGACGGCGGCGGACGGCCGTCGGTACGTGCGGTTGGAGAACTTCTCGACCAGTGACGGGCCGGACGTGCACGTGATCCTGTCCGACCGCTCGTCGGGTCAGGCCGACTGGGGCGTCTACGACGACGGACGGCACGTCGAGCTGGGTGAGCTGAAGGCCACCGACGGCAACCAGAACTACGAGATCCCGGCCGATGTCGACCTGGCCGGCCTGCAGTCGGTGGTGATCTGGTGCGACCGGTTCGACGTCGCCTTCGGGACCGCTGCGCTGACCGCCTGACCGCCGCGCGGCGGCCGGCGGGCTCAGTCCGTGGCCGGCATCCCGGCGACCACGGACGGCAACCGCTGCGCCCAGGCCCCGATCCCGGTCAACCGGGCGCGGCGGGTGTCGTCCGGACGGCGTTCCAGGGCGATGGTCAACCGGTCGTCGGCCAGCTGATCCGCCACTCCCTCGCCCCACTCGACGACGACGGCCGAGCGAGCGAGGTCGGTGTCGAGATCCAGGTCGTCGAGCTCCAGGGCGCCCCCCAGCCGGTAGGCGTCGACGTGCACCAGCGGCACCGCCCCGGCCCGGGCGTCCGGTCCCGGCCGGTGGACCCGGGCCAGGACGAACGTCGGGGACAGCACCGTGCCCTGCACCCCGAGACCGACGGCGATGCCCTTGGTCAGCGCGGTTTTCCCGGCGCCGAGCGAACCGGTGAGGATGACGACGTCACCCGCCCGCAGCGCCCGCCCCAGGGCCGCGCCGAACGCCAGGGTGTCGTCCAGGGTGTACAGGTCCAGTTCAACCGTGCCGTCCGTCGCCCCGGTCATCGGGCCGCCACCTCCGCCTCCGCGTGCTGCTCCTGATAGGCCGCGGCCTCCCGCAGCAACCGCCGCACCGCCGCGTTCACCACGTCCGGCGCCTCCATCATCGCCACGTGCCCGACCCCCTCCACCACGACCAGGCGGGCCTCCGGCAGGGCGTCGGCGATGGCCCGGGACCGGGCGATCGGGGTCATCCGGTCCTGCCCGCCGCCGATGATGACGGTGGGGATGCCGGCCAGGCCCGGCAGGGCGGCGGCCCGGTCGAAGACCAGCAGGCCCGGGGCGAACTCCGCGATCACGTCGGCCGGGGTGTCGGTGATCATCTCGTCCAGGTAGTCGACCAGCGGCGCCGGCACGTCCGGGGAGGCGAAACCGAAGGTCCGGGTGGCCAGCCAGGCCGCGTCCCGACTGCTGGCCCGGCCCCGTTCGATGACGGTCGGGAAGCGTCCGGCCAGCGAGGCGACCCCGCGGACCAGCGGATTCCCGCCGGTCACCAGCACCTTGTTCCACTGCCCGGGGCGCAGGTATGTCGCGCCCGTGCAGATCAGGCCGATCCCCAGGACGCGTTCGGCGAACCAGTCCGGCTCGTCACCGGCCAGGGCGAGGATGGCCATCCCGCCCATCGAGTGGCCGACGAGCACGACCGGGGCGTCGGGGGCGGCAGTGTCGATGACCTGCCGGAGGTCGCTGGCCAGGAAGTCGATCGTCGCGTGGTCGGCCGGGCCCCGCGAGGAGCGGCCGTGCGAGCGCTGGTCGAAGAACACCATCCGCAGCGACGGAAGTTCCGGGAGACCCGTCGCGTCGGCCGCCCCGTCGGTCTCCTCGTCGAGCCCGGGAGCCGGGGGCAGCGGCAGCTCCGGGTCGTTCCCGTCGGTCGCCCCGGCCCCGGCGGCATCGGTCAGCCCGAACCGCTGGAAATGCCAGGACCCCATCCGCAGCGTCCACCCGTGGGCGAACACCACCGTCAGGGCCGCGTCCGTCGGGCCGACCTCCTCGACCTGCAGCACGGTGCCGTCGACCGCGGCGACCGAATAGGTCCGGTCCGGGCGCAGGTCGTCGAAGTCACCGACCCCGGCCGCCGCAGATCCGGGTTCCAGTTCGACGGTCCGCAGGGTGCGCACCCGGCGGCGCTGCGCGGTCACCCCGCCGAGCGCGGCCGCCCCGATGACGCCGGTGGCGATCCCGGCCGCGCCGAGGATCCGGCCGACGGTGCTCATCGGGTCCGCCCTTCTGCCCGCCGTTCGACGGGATGCTCGTTCTGCCGGAGGTGACGACGCGGGACCCGGGGGCCGATGCGCGTGACGATCTCGTAGTCGATGGTGCCGCAGGCCGCGGCGAGCTCCGCGGCAGACGGTTCCCCGTGGTCCCCGGGGCCGAACACCAGCACGCCGTCCCCGGCTGTGACGTCGTCGTCACCGCAGTGCAGGACGAGCTGGTCCATCGCCACCCGACCGACCACCCGATAGCGACGGCCGCGACCGTCACGACCGACGACCAGCACCGACGCGCTGTTGCCGGCGGCCCGGGGCAGACCGTCGGCGTACCCGACCGGGACCAGGGCCAGGGTGGTCTCCCGCTCCGGCCGCCAGGTCAGGCCGTAGGAGACCCCGAACCCGGCCGGGACCCGCTTGGTCAACGCCACCGTCGAGCGCAGCGTCATGGCCGGCCGGAGCCCCTGCGGGCCGCGGGCGCCGCCGAGCGGGTCGAGCCCGTACAGCCCGATGCCGCAGCGCCCCAGGTCGAAGATCGTCTCCGGGTGGTCGAGGACGCCGGGGGTGTTGGCCAGGTGCAGCAGACCGGGGTCGATCCCCCGGCCCTGCAGGACGGCGACCGCGTCCCGGTAGGCCGCAGTCTGGGCCGCCACCGACTCGTTCCCGGGTTCGTCGGCGCAGGCCAGGTGGCTCATCGTCCCGGCCAGGGTGACCCGGTCGGCGCGGATCGCGGCGGCCAGGGCGTCGGCGACAGCGGCGAGGTCGGCCGGGCCGACCCCGTTCCGCCCGAGGCCGGTGTCGATCTTGAGGTGAATCCGTGGGCGGACGGGCGTGCGGGCCGGCCCGGCGGAGGCGGCGAGCACCGCGTCCAGGTGGGCCAGGCTCGACACCCCCAGCTCCACCCCGCCGACCAGGGCGGCGGCGATGTCCTGCCCGGCGGGCCACAGCCACGCCGCGACGGGGGCGGTGATCCCGGCCGCCCGCAGGGCAAGCGCTTCGTCCGGGGTCGCGACGCCCAGGTGGGTGGCACCGGCGCGGACCGCGACCCGGGCGCACGGCACCGCGCCGTGGCCGTAGCCGTCGGCCTTGACGACGGCCATCAACCCACCGGCCGGGTTCGTCCGGCGGACGCGGTCCAGCAGCAACCGGGTGTTGGCGGCGACCGCGTCGAGGTCGACCACCGCCTCGGCGCGCACCGTCGCGGGACGGCCGTCGGGGATGCCCGGTGCGGTGGTCATCCGCCGATGCAATCACGTCGGGGGGTCGCCCCGGGTGACCGTCCCCGGACGGGCCCCCGACCGGGGACCGTCCGGTCAGACGCGGGCGGCCCGCAGGTGCGACCACAACGCCTGGGCCCCGGCCTCGCCGGCCGCGTGGACCCGTTCCCCGGCCCGGCCGTGCAGGAACGCCCCCGCCCCGGCGGCGAGCACCGGCGGCAGGCCGGCGGCCAGCAGTGAACCGATCACCCCGGACAGCACGTCGCCGGACCCGGCCGTGGCCAGCCAGGACGATCCGCTGCGGTTGACCACCGTGGTGCCGTGGGGGTCGGCGACGATGGTGCGGTGCCCCTTCAGGAGCACCGTCGCCCCGCTGCGGCGGGCGGCGGTCCGGGTGGCCGTCAGCCGGTCGTCGAGCGGCAGGTCCGGGAAGACCCGCGTGAACTCGCGGTCGTGCGGGGTGAGCAGGGTCACCGCGCCCCGGGCCGTGCGTTCGGACAGCCACTGCGGGTGCTCCCCGAGCAGGGTCAGCCCGTCGGCGTCGACCAGCACGGGCTCGTCGCGGCGGAGGACGTCGGCCAGCAGCTCGCCGGCGGCGGCGTCGGTGCCCATGCCCGGGCCGATCACCCACGCCTGGACCCGTCCGGCGACGGACGGGTCGGCGGCCGCGACCACCTCCGGCCAGCGGGCCACGACCGCGGTGGCCTGCGCGCCCGCGTAGCGGACCATCCCCGGCCGGGTCCGCACGGCTCCCCCGGTGCACAGCACCGCCGCCCCCGGGTATCCCGGCGACCCGGCGACGATGCCCACCAGCCCGTCGGTGAACTTGTCGGCGCCCGCCCCGGGGTCGGGCAGCAGGACCCGCAGGTCGGCGTCGGTGAGGGCGATCGCGTCCACGGCCGCCGCGGCGGCGGCGAACCGCTCGGCGGAGCCGGTCCCGTCCGGTGCGGGTCCGGGATCGGGTTCCATCCCGATCCCGACGCTCACCATCGCGTCGGCCGCCAGCAGCAGTCCGGTCTTGACGCCGCCGAAGGTGACGGTGACGTCGGCGGCGAAGACGACCGGATCGCCGTCGTCGGCCGGGCCCGTCGCCCCCGTGTCGGGGTCGATGCCGCTGGGCAGGTCGACCGCCACCTTCAGGGCCGGGGACGTGTTCGCGGCCGCGACCAGCGCGGCGGCCCCCGGACGCAGGGGCGGTCGGGCCGCGAGCCCCACGATTCCGTCGATCACGGCATCGGCGCTGGTCAGCAGGGCTCTGACGGGCGCGGGAGCCGGATCGCCGGGGTCCAGCGCCAGCACCCGACCGCCGGCCCGGCGCAGCGCGGCCAGCCCGGCCGGGTGTGCCCGGTCCGGCTGCAGCAGGAGGGCGGTCACGGCCAGGCCGCGTCGCCGCAGGAACGCCCCGGCCCACAACGCGTCGCCGCCGTTGTTGCCCGCCCCGACCAGCAGCACCGCCGAACGCCCGGGAAGCGGGTGCGGCAGCCGTTCGGCGACGACGGACGCGACGGCGGTGGACGCCCGGCGCATCAGCGTCGCGTCCCCGTCACGGTCGATGGCGACTCGTTCGGCCGCGCGGATCTGCGCCGCCGTGTACGCGGTGATCATGCGTCCATCCTGGCCCCGTTCCCGACGGGCCGGGCGGTCGACACAAGCCCGCCGGTCAGCCGGACGCCGGTCCCGGTTCGCTGAACCAGCCGGACGGGCCGACCGCGGGGGTGTCGGCGAGCCGGGGCGCGTAGTGGTCGTAGAAGACCTGTGCGGTGAGCTCCCGCCGGCTGCGGACGCCGGTCTTGGCGAAGATCGCCTTGAGGTGGTCCTGGACGGTGTAGGCCGACAGGTGGAGCGCCGCCGCGATCTCGGCCGTGCCGATGCCCCGCAGGACCAGGCGGACCACCGCCTGCTCCCGTTCGGTCAACCCGTACGCGGCGACCACCAGTGGCACGATCTCCGGGGCCCGGGCCGGCTCGATGGTGATGACGACGTCGGTACCCGTTCCCGCGGGTGAGAGCAGCGGGGAGGCGTGGGCCAGTAACCAGCCCGACCCGGCCCCGCCGGGCGGCGCGGTCCGGCTGCGCATCCGCACCCGGGGGACGTCGGTGTGGCGGCCGGACGCATAGGAGCGGGCCGAGGCGACCAGGCTGAGCAGCGGCATCGGGAGCGGCTCGGACAGCGGGCCGCCGCCCAGTTCGGCCACCCGGGCCGGCGCCCCCACACTCGCCTGCTTGACGACGTCGTCCGGGCCGACCACGAGAACGGCCGGGCCGGCGTCGATCCCACCGGGCTGGTCGTCGGGGCCCCTCCGTGAGCGCCGCCGCACCGGCGATGAGCGCGGTCCGCAACCCCCGCGCGATGACGGGCGCGACCGCGCTCAGGTACTGGTGCTCGGCCGGGGTGAAGTGGGTGCCGTTCTCCCGGAAGAGCGCGACCGCCCCCCACATGACGCCGTCGAGTTGCAGCGCCGCGCGCAGCTCGTCCCCGAAATCCCATACCGACCGGTAGAACTCGACGTGCCGGCGCGAGCGCTCGAGGTGCCCGTCGGTCTCCAGGAACGTCGACGTCACCCCGCCCGGGCGTCGTGCGGTGGTCCGGAAGTCCCAGGCCTCGTCCGCCTCGTACTCCCAATAGGCCCACTGGGCGTCCTGCTCGTTCCCCAGTCCGCCACCCTTCACGGTGCCGGTGATCAGCTGGGTGGCCGGATCGACGGGAGCCAGGCAGAACGCCGCGAACGGCACGGCCGTCTGCAGCACCTCGGTGGCCGCCGTACCGAACGTGACGACGTCGAGTCCCGCGGCGGCCAGCGACTCCAGCCGGGTCCGCGCCCGTTCCGCGGGCATCGAGCTCATGCCGGAAGTATGCGACCGACCGGACAACCGGGACCATCCCAGAAAAGTGGGGCACGGCCTCCCAGATTGCTCGCGGCGAGAACCCCAGGAACCGGGGATGGTCCCTGACCCCTGGCCGGACCAGGCTCGACGGCATGACCACCTCACTGCACCCCGCCCCGTCGGCGGTGACGTCCATCAACCCGACCACCTGGAACGCGGCGTTCGGCTACGACCAGGGCCAGCTGCGGGCCGCCCCCGCCCGGTTGCTGACGGTGGCCGGCCAGGGTCCCGTCGACGAGTCGGGGGTGCTGCTGCACGCCGGCGACGTCAGCGCCCAGCTGTCGCTGAGCCTGGCCAACGTCGAGACGGTGCTGGCCGCGGCGGGGATGGACCTCTCCGACGTCCTGCGCCTCGTCGTCTACACCACCGACGTCGATGCGACCCTCGCCGCTTACGGTGCCCTGATCGAACGGCTGCAGCAGTTCTCCGCCACCCCGCCGACCACCCTGCTCGGCGTGCAGCGCCTCGCCCTGCCCGGAATGGCCGTCGAGATCGACGCCACCGCCGGTCGCTGAGTCCCACTCCCCCGCTTCGAAAGGAACCCCCATGACCTCCACCGCGACCGACCTGCCCGGCCAGAATCTCCCCCTGGACCCGCCCGGTCCCCTGGCCGGCCCCGTCCTGCGGCCCGGTGATGCGGACTACGCCGCCGAGGTGAGCGGTTTCAACCTCGCGTACCACCCGGCGCCCGCGCTGGTCGTCGCCGCCACGAGCACCCAGGACGTGTCGGTCGCCGTCCGCTGGGGTGCGCAGCTGGGCCTGCGGGTCGTCGCGCAGAGCACCGGGCACGGCCTCTACGACGACCGCGCCGGCACGCTGATGGTCACCACCCGGCGGCTGACCGGGGTGACGGTCGACGCGGACGGCCCGGCGCCCACCGCGCGGGTCGCGGCCGGCGCCCGGTGGCGGGACGTCATCGCCGCCACCGCCCCGTACGGCCTGGCCCCGTTGTCCGGGTCGTCCTCGTCGGTGGGCGCGGTCGGCTACACCCTCGGCGGCGGCATCGGGGTACTGGCCCGGCAGTACGGGTTCGCCGCGGACCACGTCCGGGCCCTCACCCTCGTGACCGCGGACGGCACCGTCCGCCGGCTCACCGCCGACGCCCCGGACGGGACCCCGGAGGCGGACCTGTTCTGGGCGATCCGCGGCGGCCGGGTCGGTTTCGGCATCGTCACCGAACTGGAGATCGCACTGTTCCCGGTGGCCCGGCTGCACGGCGGCGGCGTCTTCTTCGACATCGCCGACGCCCCGGCCGTGCTGCACGCCTGGCGGACCTGGGCGCCGCAGCTGCCCCGGGAGGTCACGACATCCGTTGCCCTGCTGCAGCTCCCGCCGGACCCGCAACTCCCGCCGCCGCTGAGTGGACGGTTCGTGGTGCACCTGCGGTTCGCCTCGACCGGTCCGGTGGACCAGGCCGAAGCCCTGCTCGCCCCCCTGCGGGCCTCCGCGCCGATCATCATGGACACCGTCGGCGAGCTGCCCTACGCGGCGGTCGACGCCGTGCACATGGACCCACCGCTGCCGCTGCCCGCCCTGGGCCACGGTTTCGGTCTGTCCGACCTGACGCCCGAGGCGGTCGACGCCCTGGTCGGCACCTGTGGCGCCGGCTCCGGTTCCGCCCTGGTGATCGCCGAGATCCGGCTGCTCGGAGGGGCTCTCGCCGAGCAGCCGGCGGTGGCGAACGCCGTGCCCGGCCGCTCGTCCGCCTTCGGTTTCTGGGCCATCGGCGTTCCGATGGGCCCGGCCGCCGACGTCGTCCCCGCCCATCTGCGTCGGGCGGCCGACGCCCTGACCCCCTGGCGGGACGGCGGGCAGCCCAACTTCGTCGACCTCGACGGCGACGCCGGGGTCCGCGCGCTCTACCCCGACGCCGTCCGTCAGCGGCTGGCCCGGATCGCCGCCGCCCACGACCCGGCCGACGTCCTCGGCGGGACGGCGATGTTCGGCTGACAGGGGGCAGCGGCGCCGCGGGGGGGGGGGGGGGGGGGGGGGGGGGGGGGGGGGGGGCGCGGGGGGGGGGGGGGGGGGGGGGGGGGGCCCCCCCCCCCCCCCCCCCCCCCCCCCCCCCCACCACTCGGCCCTCAGCCCAGACCCAGCACCACCGCGGCGGCGATCCCGCCGTCGTGGGAGACCGAGACCCGCCAATCGGTGATACCCACCTCGGCCGCCGCCTCCGCCACCGAGCCGGTGATCGCCAGGACGGGACGGCCGGACGGTTCGGAGAGCAGCCGGCAGTCGTGCCATTCCATGCCGCGGGGTACCCCCAGGGCCTTGGCGACGGCCTCCTTGACCGCGAACCGGGCGGCCAGGGACGCCGGACGGCGGGGGGCGCCGGAGGCGGTGACCTTCTCGTCCGGGGCGAACACCCGGTCGGCCAGCGCCGGGGTGCGCAGCAGCACGACCTCGAAGCGTTCGACCGCCACCACGTCGATACCGACCGCGCGCACCACGGCACCAGCCGGGGGCACCGGCACGGAGACCACCGGCTACTCGACCGTGACCGACTTGGCCAGGTTCCGCGGCTTGTCGATGTCGTAGCCGCGGGCCCGGGCGATCTCGGCCGCCAGCACCTGCAGCGGGATGGTGGCCACCAGCGGTTGGAACAGCTTGGGCACCCGGGGCAGCTCGACCAGGAAGTCGGCGAACGGCGCCACCGTGTCGTCGCCCTCCTCGGAGATGACGATGGTGCGGGCGCCGCGGGCCTGGATCTCCCGGATGTTCGACAGCAGCTTGGAGTGGATCAGCGGATCCGACTTCGGCGACGGCGTGACGATGACGACCGGCAGACCGTCCTCGATCAGGGCGATCGGTCCGTGCTTGAGCTCGCCGGCGGCGAAGCCCTCGGCGTGCA
Source organism: Nakamurella flava (assembly GCF_005298075.1). NCBI lineage: Bacteria > Bacillati > Actinomycetota > Actinomycetes > Nakamurellales > Nakamurellaceae > Nakamurella > Nakamurella flava. The sequence goes on along the minus strand of NZ_SZZH01000003.1, from coordinate 582,146 downwards.
TGTAGGCCAGCTCCTTGAGCTTCAGCGCGCCCTCCAGGGCCACCGGGAAGCCGACGTGCCGGCCCAGGAAGAGCACCGCCTTGGACTGGGCGATCTCCTGGGCGAGCTTGCGCACCGGGTCCATCAGGGTGAGGGTCTGCTCGACCGCCTCGACCATGGCGGTCAACGCCTCGTACTCGCGGGCGATCTCGTCGCGGTACTTGGTGCCGCGGGCCTGGGCCAGGGCCAGCCCGACCAGGTAGTTCGCGGCCAACTGGGCCAGGAACGCCTTGGTCGACGCGACGCCGATCTCCGGTCCGGCGTGCGTGTAGAGCACGGCGTCGGACTCACGGGGGATCTGTGCGCCGTTGGTGTTGCAGACGGCCAGCACCCGGGCGCCCTGCCGGCGGGCGTGCCGCACGGCCTCCAGGGTGTCGGCGGTCTCGCCGGACTGGCTGACCGCCACCACCAGGGTCTGCCGGTCGAGGACCGGGTCGCGGTAGCGGAACTCGGAGGCCACCTCGACCTCGACGGGGATCCGGCACCAGTGCTCGATGGCGTACTTGGCGATCAGGCCCGAGTGGTAGGCGGTGCCGCAGGCGACGACGAAGACCTTGTCGATGGTGCGGAGGTCGTCCTCGGACAACCGCTGCTCGTCCAGCACGATGCCGGACCCGTCGAAGTGCCCCATCAGCGTCGACCGGACGGCGTCGCCCTGCTCGGCGATCTCCTTGTCCATGAAGAACTCGAAGCCGCCCTTCTCGGCGGCGGATAGGTCCCAGTCGACGCGGAACTCAGTGAACACCGGCTCGCCCCCGGTGAACGAGCTGACCTCGTACCCGTTGGGGGTGACGACGACCAACTGGTCCTGTCCGAGTTCGACGGCGTCCCGGGTGTGGGCGATGAACGCGGCGACGTCGCTGGCCACAAACATCTCGCCGTCGCCGACCCCCACGACGAGCGGGGAGTTGCGACGGGCGGCGACCAGCATCCCCGGGACGTCGGCGTGCGCGGCGACCAGGGTGAACGCCCCGTCCAGCCGACGGCAGACGGCGGCCATCGAATCGGGCAGGTGCCCGGCGGTCGGGCCGTCGGCGTAGGCGCGGGCCAGCAGGTGGGCGACCACCTCGGTGTCGGTCTCACTGGTCAGTTCGACGCCGCTGCTCTCCAGCTCGGCCCGGATGGCGACGAAGTTCTCGATGATGCCGTTGTGCACGACCGCGACCCGACGGTTGGTGTCGGTGTGCGGGTGGGCGTTGCGGTCCGTCGGGCCGCCGTGGGTGGCCCACCGGGTGTGGCCGATGCCGGTCGTGCCGGCCAGGGCCACTGCCCCCTCGTCGATGTACCGCTCGAGGTTGTTCAGGCCACCGGCCTTCTTCGCGGTGTTCAGGCCGCCTTCACCGTCCAGAACGGCGACACCCGAGGAGTCGTATCCCCGGTATTCGAGCCGCCGCAGACCCTCCAGCACCAGGGGCAGAGCCTGGCGGGGACCGGTGTAACCCACGATTCCGCACATTTCGTCAGGCTATCGGCTGACGTCAACCGAACCGGTACGTCCGACTGTTCGGGTGAACGAGTGTCGCCGCGAGGACCGTCACACCGGTCGCGCCCACCCTGACGACCAGGTCAGGCGGGCTGCAAGCGGACGACCATCAGATCGGCCCAGCGGGGCAGCGGCCACCGATGCCGAGTGAGCAGCTCGCCGATGTTGCCGACCGTCAGGGTGGCCAGCAGGCGACTGCGCGTCTCGAAGGGGTCGACGTCAGCAGCGTCCGGACAGTCTGCGGCGGTCCTGTGGTGCAGCAGGTCCTCGGCGTTCGGCCAGGCCTGGGCGCCGGCCGCCAGCAGCGCCCGGCGCAGCAGCGGTCGCTCCCGGAGGGCGGCCATCCGTTCGACGGGACCCGCGCCCGCCGGGCAGGCGGCATCTGCGAAGGCGTCGGCCATCAGTTCGGTCCAGGCTGCGTGATCCATCCGGGAGGCGCTGCCGTCCCAGCCGGGCAGTTCGAGCAGGGCCCGGGGCAGGTCGTCGTTGAGGCCGGCGTTGGCGGTGACCAGCAGGAGCCGCATGGCGGGCAGGCCGGGGTCCACGACGAGCGCGGTCCGCCAGGGCCCGGGGACGTCGTCGGGACGCTGTCGCACCAGCGCCGCATCAGCGGCGAGGAACCGCTGGACGAGGAACGCCGTCGTCCGCAGCGGGTGCTGCGGATCGGTGAACCGGTCGGGGGTCGCGTCGATCGCGACGACCAACCGACGGAGTGCGCTCGCGTAGAGACGACCGGCCGACGGCGGGGCTGCGGCCAGGAACTCGTCGAGTCGGAGCAGCAGGGAACGCGGCGTCGGAACCACCGGACCTCCTGCCATCCCCCACGGCGGGGACGTGCGGACAACCGTGAAGGGGTAGGCCGTTCCGAGCGTCAGGGTCACGGAAGAAGGATGCTCCGCGATCACCGCCGATGACATGTGTACCCCTTGGGAGTACCGGGCGAAAGCCACAGATCGACTGACAGATCGGCCCCGAAGGCGCGTCACGACAGCCCGGTGTCGTGGCTCTCGGGTGACCGGTCACCCTGGCGAGCCGATGTATGTCCGGGACGGTCTTCGCCGGCGCGTCCGACGGGCCGCGCGGGCCCGGTTCAGGCCTCGACGGGCCGCCCACCGCGGGTCAGCGCGGCGGCGTCGCCGACCCCTGGCGCCACACCGTCCCAGTCCGGGGTGGCGTACCCGGCCCGGTCCTCCGGGGCCGAGGCGGCCACCGCCCGGACATCCGCCCAGGAGCGCAGAGCGGCGATCTGCTCGGCCTGCGTGACCGACAGCGGCACCGTCGTGGCGATCTCGCGCAGCAGGTCGTCCCGGGTCAGCGGCCGACGACCGGAGAAGGCGTCGAAGCAGGCGGCGATGACGACCTGCTCGATCTCGGCGCCCGAGAACCCCTCGGTCCCCTCGACCAGGGCGGTCAGCAGGTCGTCGGTGACGGCCAGGTCGCCCAGGGCGGGGCCGGCTTTCAGCCGGCCGGCCAGGTGGATACGGAAGATGACCCTGCGCTCGGCGTCGGTGGGCAGGTCGATGAAGAAGATCTCGTCGAAACGGCCCTTGCGCAGCATCTCCGGCGGCAGCAGGTTGATCTGGTTGGCCGTGGCGATGACGAAGACGGCGGCCGTCTTCTCCTGCATCCAGCTCAGGAACGTGCCGAACACCCGGGCCGAGGTCCCGCTGTCCCCGCTGCCGGAGGCGCCGGAGGCGAAGCCCTTCTCGATCTCGTCGATCCACAGCACGCACGGCGCGATCGCCTCGGCGGTGGCCAGCGCGGTGCGCATGTTCTGTTCCGAGGCCCCGACCAGGCCGCCGAACACCCGGCCGATGTCGAGCCGGGCCAGCGGCAGGGACCACGCCGAGGCCATGGCCTTGGCGGTCAGCGACTTCCCGCACCCGGGGACGCCGGTGACCAGCACACCCTTGGGCGCCGGCAGCCCGTAGGCGCGGGCCTCGTCCAGCCAGGCTCCGCTGCGCTTGCGCAGCCAGGTCTTGAGGTTCTCCAGACCACCGATGTCGTCCAGCCGGACGGCGGAGTCGACGACTTCGAGCACCCCGGACTTGCGGACGATCTGCTTCTTCTCCGCCTGCACCAGCCCGACCGACGCATCGGTCAGCACCGCGCGACCCGGCCCGTCGGCGGTGCCGGCCCCGTCCTCGGAGGCGACCATCGCCCGGGCGAACGCGTTCTCGGCCTCGAAGGCGGTGAGGCCGAGCGCCGCCTTGGCCATCCGTTCCCGGCCGTCCGGCCCGAGGTCGACGCGCAACGCCCCGGCGGAGGTGTTCCGGGTGATCATCGCGTCGAGGGTGGCGCGCAGCTGCTCCTCGGTGGGCAGGGGGAAGTCGACCAGGGTGACCAGATCGGCCAGGTCGGCGGGGATCCGGGGCGTCGGCGAGAGCAGGATGAGCGTGCGCGGGATCGTCGAGTCCTTGAACCAGCCGACGGTGTCCTTGAGCGCCCGGACCAGCTGGGTGTCCGGCGGGCTGGTGTCGCTGCCCAGCCACGGGTGCAGGTCGATCATCACGACGACGCTCGGCGCGGCGATGGTCGCGGCGGCGGCGAGGGCTGCGTGCGGGGTCCGGGTGTCCGGGTTGCCGGCCTTGCCCAGCTCGGCCAGCCCGTTGGTCGTGGTCCACGTCCACACCTGGCGGGGCGGTGACAACTGGGACCGGCTGCCGACCACGGAGGCGATCCCGGCGAGCGCGCGCGACTCCTCGGCCGTCCGGATGGACAGGAACGGGAACCGCGCCCGAACGAGCCGACGCAGGGTCGTCACGAAGTCCTCGGCCACCTGGCTACTGTACGAGGGCGGATCCGGCCGAACCCCCCGGTCGGGCTGCCCCGTCCGTACCGCCAGGAGGAGCGCATGGCCCGCCGACCCGCCCCGAGCATCAAGCGGCCGACCCTGGAGTACTTCCGCTACCGCGGTCCCCATCGGGTCGCCACCGGTGATCTGGCTCCCACCGGTCTACCCGGCCTGGTGTTCGCCCCCACGTCCGGCCGCCGGTTGCCGGTGGTCGCGTTCGCGCACGGCTGGCTGCAGCCCGTCGACCGGTACGCCGACACCATGCGCTACCTGGCCTCCTGGGGCATCATCGTCGTCGCGCCGGACACCCAGCGCGGCCCGATCCCGTCCCATCAGGGCCTGGCCTTCGACCTGTCGACCGCGCTGCGCCGGGTGGCCACCGGGTCGCTGGCCGGCGGCCGGGTCCGGGGCGATCTGCGTCGGCTGGCCGTGATGGGTCATTCCATCGGCGGCGGGGCCGCCATGCTCGCGGCGGCGAAGGACGACGCCATCAAGGCCGTGGTGACGGTGACCGCCGCCGAGACCCGCCCGTCGGCGATCGAGGCCGCCGGCCTGGTCGAGGCGCCGAGCCTGCATCTCATCGGCAAGTCCGACAACATCGCCGAGTCCGACGGCTCGCGGATCGCGCGGTCGTGCACCGGTCCGTCGGTCCTGCGGGTGGTCAAGGGTTCGGGCCATCTGGGTCTGACCGAGGGCAAGCACTGGACGAACACGTTCATGGGGGTCGAGTCGGACCAGAAGGTCCAGCAGATCACCCGCATGCTGGCGTCGGCCTTCTTCCTGCGCCACCTCACCGACAACCCGCAGCTGGCCGACGAGATGGAGGACTCCGTCCGCGGTACCGAGCTGATCGACACCACCGAGCCGGAGCCCGCTCCCGAGCCGGTGGGCGTCGTGAAGGACGCGGTCGCCGACACGGTCGAGTAGTCCGGCGGTCCCGCACGGCTGTCCGTGACTGAGGTCGCTCCTGCGGGAGGACCGTGGTCGCGACGGACGATGACATTCCCTGGGGTCTGGTCGCCCTGCCGGACGGCTCGATCCTGTATTCCCGTCGGGACGCGCGGCAGATCGTCCGGACGGACGCTTCCACGGGCGCCCAGACCGTCCTCGGCAGCATCCCGAACGCGGCCACCACCGACGGCGAGGGCGGCGCACTTCTCGACCGCCCCCTGGCTGTACGTCATGCAGTCGACCGCCACCGACAACCGGCTCGTCCGGATGCGGTACGCGAACGGAAGCCTCGACGCGTTATCGACCCAGGTGCTGCTGTCCGGCAATCCCACGGAACCAGTTCCACAACGGCGGGCGGCTGCGCTTCGGCCCGGACGGCATGCTCTCTGTCGCCACCGGCGGCGGCTGCGGCAACGCCGGGCTCGTCGCCCCGAAGCTGACGTACCCGACCTCCGAGGGGTCGTGCAGCGGCCCGGCCGTGGTCGGCTCGGCCGTCTACGTGGCCTGCGCCCGCGGTCAGCGGCTCTACCGGGCCGAGATCTCCGGCAGCAGCCTGGTGAACCCTCAGCAGTACTTCGTGGGCACGTTCGGCCGCCCGCGGACGGTCGAACCGGCGGGCGGCTGCGCTTCGGCCCGGACGGCATGCTCTCTGTCGCCACCGGCGGCGGCTGCGGCAACGCCGGGCTCGTCGCCCCGAAGCTGACGTACCCGACCTCCGAGGGGTCGTGCAGCGGCCTGGCCGTGGTCGGCTCGGCCGTCTACGTGGCCTGCGCCCGCGGTCAGCGGCTCTACCGGGCCGAGATCTCCGGCAGCAGCCTGGTAAACCCTCAGCAGTACTTCGTGGGAACGTTCGGCCGCCTGCGGACGGTCGAACCGGCGACCGGCGGCGACCTGTGGCTGACCACCACCAACTCGGGCGGCAACCGCATCATCCGGGTCGACCTGCGCTGAGCCGCCTCGCTCAGACCTTCCCGACGACCGCCGCGACATCGTCGGCCACCCGCTGCGCCTGCTCGTCGGTGGCCGCCTCGACCATCACCCGCACCACCGGTTCCGTGCCGGACGGGCGGAGCAACACGCGACCGTCGGCGCCCAGCTCGGCTTCGGCGGCCTTGACGGCGGCGACCACGGCCGGGTCGGCGGCCACGGCGTTCTTGTCCGAGACGCGGACGTTGATGAGCACCTGGGGGAACTTGGTCACCACCGTGGCCAGGTCGGCCAGGGTGCGACCGGACTCGGCGACCGCGGCCATCAGGTGCAGCGCCGACAGCAGCCCGTCGCCGGTGGTGGCATGGTCGGACAGGATCAGGTGCCCGGACTGCTCGCCGCCGGCCGTGAACCCGCCGGCCCGCATCTCCTCGAGGACGTACCGGTCGCCCACCCCGGTGGTCCGGACGGCGATGCCCTCCTTGGCCATGGCCTGGTGGAAGCCGATGTTGGCCATCACGGTCGCGACCACGGTGTCCTTCGCCAGCTTGCCGCGGCGACGCAGGGAGATGGCCAGCAGCGCGAGGATCGTGTCCCCGTCCACGGTCCGGCCCTTGGCGTCCACGGCCAGGCAGCGGTCGGCGTCGCCGTCGTGCGCGATGCCCAGGTCGGCCCCCTCGGCGACGACCTTCTCGCGCAGGCCGGTGAGGTAGGTGGACCCCACCCCGGCGTTGATGTTCAGCCCGTCCGGATCGCCGCCGATGACGACCACCTCGGCCCCGGCCCGCCGGTAGACCTCGGGAGCCAGGATGTACGACGCGCCGTGCGCGCAGTCGACGACGACCTTGAGGCCGGTCAGCGGGTTGGGCGTGGCGACCAGCAGGTGGTCCAGGTAGCGCCGGTCGGCGTCGACGGCCCGGGTGACCCGCCCGACCCCCTCACCGGTGGGCAGCGCCCCCGGGTCGTCCAGGCGGGCCTCGATGGCGTCCTCGACGGCGTCCTCGAGCTTGAGCCCGCCGGCGGCGAAGATCTTGATGCCGTTGTCGGGCATGGCGTTGTGGGACGCGGAGATGACGATGCCGAGGTCGGCGCGCATGTCCCCGGTCAGGAAGGCCACGGCGGGGGTGGGGAGCACGCCGAGGAGCACCACGTCGACTCCGGCCGACGCCAGTCCGGCAGCGACCGCCGCCTCGAGCATCTCGCCGCTGGCCCGCGGGTCACGGCCGACGACGGCGAGCGGGCGTCGGCGCTGCGGGGGCTGCTGCAGGTCCTCCTCGACCCGGACGCCGGCCACCCGACCGGTCCGCCCGGACACCGTGGCGCCGACGGAGACGGCCCGGGAGACCGCGGGCCCCCGGCCCTCGGTCAGCACCCGTGCGGCGGCCGTCGCCAGCCGCATGGCGAGCAACGGGGTCAGGTCGGCGTTGGCGAGCCCCCGCACGCCGTCGGTCCCGAACAGACGTCCCCCCATGGCACTTCCTTTCGCGTCGGTCACCGCGCCCGACAGTCGATCCGCATCATTGCCCAGAAATGCCAAGACGGCGCGCACCGAGGTGCGCGCCGTCCGGGGAAGCGAATTACCGCTTCGAGTACTGCGGGGCCTTACGGGCCTTCTTCAGGCCGTACTTCTTGCGCTCCTTGGCCCGCGCGTCACGGGTGAGGAAGCCGGCCTTCTTCAGCGAGGGACGGTCGTTCTCGTCCAGCTCGATGAGGGCGCGGGCGATAGCGAGACGCAGCGCACCGGCCTGCCCGGTGACGCCGCCACCGACGAGGCTGGCGTGGATGTCAAAGGTCTCGCCCTTCTCCAGCTGGACCAGCGGCTCTTTGATGAGCTGCTGGTGCACCTTGTTGGGGAAGTAGCTGTCCAGCGTGCGGCCGTTCAGCGTGAAGTTGCCGGTACCGGCGACGAGACGGACGCGGACCACGGCCTCCTTGCGGCGACCGACGGTCTGGATCGGGCGGTCGACCACGACGGCGGTCGGCACGATCTCGGGGTACTCCTCGTACACGGCCTCGTCGCCGACCTCGGCCTCGGACTCGGCCTGGACCAGCTCGACCAGCTCATCGACCAGTTCGGTCTCGGCGACGTCGGCGTCCTGCGGAGCGGACTCTTCGGGATTGATGCTCACGGTTCTCTCTCGTCTGTTCCGGGGGCGCTTACTGGGCGATCTGATCGATCGTGAACGGCTGCGGCTGCTGGGCCGTGTGCGGGTGCTCGGCACCGGCGTAGACCTTCAGCTTGCGGCCCATGGACTTGCCCAGCGAGTTGTGCGGCAGCATGCCCAGGATGGCCTTCTCGACCAGCTTCTCCGGCTTGGACTCGAGCATCTGGCCGACGGATTCCTTGCGCAGACCGCCCGGGTGGCCCGAGTGCCGGTAGTGGAACTCGTTCTCGCGCTTGCTCCCGGACACCGCGACCTTGGCCGCGTTGACGATCACGACGTAGTCGCCGGTGTCCATGTGCGGCGCGTAGATCGCCTTGTGCTTGCCGCGGAGCAGTCGTGCCGACTGGCTGGCGAGCCGGCCGAGCACGACGTCGGTGGCGTCGATGACGTGCCAGGCATGGGTGATGTCGCCGGGCTTGGGGCTGTACGTGCGCACAGAAGTCTGCCTTTTCGCTGTTTTGTCCTGGTTCCTGCCGGGTGCTGACCGAATGTCTCGATCCCGCGCCGCACAGACCGAACCGTGACGATCCGCAGAACGGACCGACTCGACCATCGAGCTGCTCGACGCCGCCATTTCGATGGACGCCACCTACCGGAGCAGGTAACACATCGAGGCGGCAAGCAGCCGCGCGGCACACCGACTGATCAGACTACCCGCCGAACCGGGGCGGGGTCAAAACTCGTCGTCACCGCCGGCCAGCCGGCTCCGGCCGGGACGCGGGGCGTTCTTCATGACAGCACACCGAGGACGTCGGCCCGCACCCCGCGTCGGGCCGACGTCACTTCGATGCCCGGTCCCCGTCCTGCCGCCCCCACGGCAGGTGGTGCGCCCGGCGCGTCCCCAGCGGGCCCATCCCCCCTACCTGCGGGCCCGTTGCGGAACTCACGCGGTCGAACACCGACGGAGACCGAAGATCCTGTGCACCTGATCGGCATCCGGGATGCCGGGGCCGATGGGGCGCCACCAGCGGTCGACCCGCTGGAGGACGACCCGCAGGTCGGCCGCGGTCAGTGTGACCGGCGGCCGGGACGGCCGGAGCGGAATGGCAGCTTCATGCCACAGGTCGAGCTGCTCGCCCGGTAGACCGGCGGCCGACCCCTCGGCCAACCAGGGTGGCAGCAAGGCCCCCAGCGCGACGGCGAACGACTGGTCGGTGATCGTCGCCCACTCGTGCGCGACGGGCCACAGCCACCAGGAACACGGCCGGCCGGGCGGCCCACCGACCCGGGCGGCCCGCTGACCCAACTCCTCCAGCCGGGCGAGCGCTCCCGACGCGGCGGCCGCCGCCGGGTCCAGCGACAGGTCCAGACCGGCACCGAACAGCGCCCGGACGTCGAACACGGCCCGCTGCGGGGCCGGCAGTCCGGCGCCGTGCCAGGGACCCAGCAGACGACCCACCGTCGTCAGCATCGCCGCTGCACGCGGCTCCGGGTCGCTGGACGCTCCGGGCAGCGGGAGACGCCGACGGGGTTGCAGGGCGTCGCCGGTCAGGACCAGCCGGCCGACGTCCGTCCCCACGACGACCGCCCCGGCGGCGGATGCGGCCAGGAGATCGACCGGGACGGTCACCAGCGGTACCGCGGCGGCCAGCGGTAGCAGGCACTGGCTTCCCCCCCGACCGGCGTAGAGCGGGACCAGCGAACGACCACCCGCGGCCAGTACCCGCGCGGCGTCGATCGTCCGGCCCCCACCGATGGCGACCACCGCGTCGACCCCGCCCAGGCGATCGGCGAGCGCGTCGAGTTCGTGCACGTCCACCGGGCCGGCCCCGGTGCAGACCGTCACCACCCGACGGACCGGTACCCGCTGGGCGAGACGGGCGAGCAGCTCGTCCACCACCGGCCGGGCCGCGGGGCGGACGTGGGGCGCCCTCACCCCGCAGAGGGGCGGTCCCGACGGAACCGACGGGGCATCCACCAGGACGGCCACCGCCGATGCACCCCACGGGCCGCTTCGCCCGTCCGCATCGCTCGCAAGGGCATCGACCACCGCATCCGCCAGCACGCTCACGGCGTCCGGCTCGGCCCGCGCCTGCGCCTGCGCCTGCGCCGGGATGACGCCCCGGCGGGGCGTCGTGGGGTCGTGGTGACCGGGAAGGACCACCCCGGACCGACCGGTCGGTTCGGCGGGATCACCGGTCGCGGCGGGACCATCCGCGTCCGCGGGGACCCGCGGGAAGAACGGCCACCTCATGACGCGACTCCCGTCAGATCTTCGGCGGGCCCGGACGGCCCCGTCCCGTGTCGCGGCGACTTTCGTCTCGCCACCCCTCACGGCGAGATCCGGCCTCCGACAACGACACTAGGGAGCGGGGCGGGTCGCGTCCGGTGGATGTCCGGATGCTGCCAGCCGCGCTGTCAGCCGAAGACCGGGCGGCCGACCGGCAGGGGCCGGGCCCCCTGCTCGAGCGCCGAGAACCATTGCGCGCAGATCTCGTCGTCGACGAGACGGTCGATCAGATCGTCCAGCGCTATTCGGGGGGATCGCCCGGGGGCGCCCGGCGACGGGTCGACCATGCCGGCCCCCGACCGGGACCGGAACGCCAGCAGGTACTCGAGCCGGAGCGCATCGGCGGCGTCGATGCCGCAGCCACGGGTGGTGACGGGGTCGGCGACCCAGTATCGATTGCGTCCCTGCTGACGGGTCACGAGCAGCAACGGCGCCGTGGCGTCGTCGACGACCGGGCCGGGCTGTGCGGCGGCCACTCGACGGTCCAGGCGACGCCCGAAGCCGGACGCGGCGATCGGCAGCAGACCCCGCGCCCGCAGCCGGCGCATCGCGCGGACGGTCGCGTGGTATCGGGACAGCCAGGGCCGGTCGGCCAGCGCCTCGGTCCGTTCGCCCTCGTCCAGCACCTTCGCCAGGCCCACCGCGCAGGGCCGCGTCCCGCCGTCGTTGCGCGCCCGCCAGCGTGCGGTCACCGTGGCCGGTGACTCCTCGATCCGTCCCAGGTCGGCACCGGACTGCGAGGTGCTGACGCGCCCGTCGGCGGCGACCCAGAGTCGGTGGTCGGGTCCGGCCGCCGTGAAGTCGGCACCCAACGACGACAGGTCGCCGACCAGGGTGTCGGGACGCAGGAGGTGCCCGGCGAAACACCCGGTGTCCATCGCCCGGTCGGCGTCGCGGAGAAAGGCGGAGAGGTCGTGGTCGTCCCCGACCCGCAGCACGATCCCCGGACCGGAGCCGGGAGCACCGCCACCGTGACCGGGCCGGCGATCCCCCTCGGCACCGGATGCCGCGGGCAACCCGTTCGACGGCGGTTCCGGGGGGTCCGCTGACCACCCGGCCATGCCGTAGGGCTGCTCGAGCCAACCGGGCACACCGGTGTCCGAACCCACGAGCACCGTGTCGAGGGCTCCGATCCATCCCGACCGGGCGGCCACGCCGACGAGGCCGACGTCCTGGAAGACCAGGGTGCGTCCGCCCGGTTGCCGCTCGGCTCCGGAGGGGGACGAGCTCGGGTGGTCGACGGACCCGGCTCCCACCCCCGTCGCCCACTGTTCCCAGCGCGGATCGGTGAACCACGATCCGGAGGACGGTGGACAGCCCTGCACCCAGGGCATGTCGTCCGTTCCCTCAATCCTCACGCACTCCACCCCCGACGGGCTTCGGACGGTCTCACCGTTCCGCTTGTCGCCACCACTTGCTGCCCGCCCAGTTGTCGCACACCAGCGTCCTGACGGCGACCGGGTGGCCGGTTCCTGACAGAGAGTGGTGATTCAACCTCGTTCGGTGACAACTTCCTGCCATATTGCTCACAGCAACCAATCAACCACGCATAGTGAGACAAGGCGGGTCGGTGGGGTCCGCCGGGGGAGGAAATGTCATGTCTGAGCTCAACGCAGCACCGGTCAGCACCACCGCCCGTCCGACCACGTCCGGCCCGTTCCGCCGCGTCGCCCGGTTGCTCACCGCCGGCGCCCTCACGGCCGGTCTGCTGATCGTCCCGATCGCCGGCGAGGCCGCCGCCAAGCCCGCTCCGCAGGGCAAGATCACCTGCGGGTTCTGCGTCAAGTAGCGGCGAACGGAGCGGGTACCCGGCGAACCCGTACCGGGTACCTGCTCCGCGGCCTTCCGTTCCACGCGGGACCGGGATTCAGAGCCAGCCGGCCTGAGCGGCTCGTACCCCCGCCTCGAAGCGACTGCCGGCCCCGAGCAGTTCCATGACCGCGGCCACCCGACGCCGGACGGTCCGCACCGAGATGCCCAGCCGCCGGGCCGCCACCTCGTCGGTCACCCCGAGCTGCAGGATCTCGAGCGTCTCGCGCACGGTCTCGGAGGCCAACGCGTCCTCGGGACCCACACCCACCGACGGCGACACCCGCCACTGGGCGACGAACTGCGCATGGAAGCTCCGCACCATCGCCGGCTCCCGCACGACGAGGAACGGCACACTCAGACTGTCCTCCTGCACGCCCACGACGGCGACGGCCCGGTCGACGATGATCGTGCGGTGGGCCAGACGGGCGGAGACCCGCACCTGGGCTCCGGCTTTCGCGAAATCGGTGAGGTAGCGCAACACGGCCGGCGAACGGACGGCGTTTCCCTGGTACAGCGCGTTCAGCGCCACCCCGCGGTGCAGCGTCGCGACATCCGTCGACCAGGAACTCCGCAGGTAGTCCAGTTCATAGGGTCCGCCCGGCAACATGCTGCAGACCTCGTGCTGCGCGGTGGCCGCAAGATCGGTGAGGACCTCGACGATCTCCTCGCGGTCGTCGACCCGCCGGATGTCGATCTGCCGGTCGACCACCTGGTGCGCGGCCTCGTCGATCAACGCGTTCTGCCGGTCGACGTCCACCACCGAGGGTTCCTGCGACATGGCGACCCCGGTCTCCCCTCCGCCCGACGCCCTGGACGACGCCGCTCGCCGGTCGTCATAGCGTGAATTTCCAGACCCGTTCAGGCTATCCGTCGTCCGACCGCGGGCTCGTCCGCTAAGCGGGTACGACCCTGACCGCTCGCTATGACTGGCTGTCGATCGACGTCACTCGGACGAGTGAGACACTTCGGACATCTCACCCGGCGAACGGGCGATCACTCGCCGGCGACGACCGTCCGCACCGCTCGGGTGCGTTCGGCCCGGACCGACAGCTCCCCCACCGCCGGATAGTCCACCCCGACCAGCGTCAGCCCATGGGCCGCGGCCACCGGGAACGCCGTCCGGTCGGCTAAGACCAAGCGGCGTCGGGGGCCGTCGACGTCGTCCCGCCCGAGCCCGACGGCGAGCAGCGCACCGACCACCGACCGCACCATGGAGTGGCAGAACGCGTCGGCGGAAACCTCCACCACCACTTCGGCCGGGTCCAGCGGGGCCCGGCGGACGACGAGCGACTGCAGTTCGCGGATCGTGGTCGCCCCGTCACGGGGCTTGCAATAGGCGGCGAAGTCATGCAGGCCGAGCAGTCGGACACCCGCCGCCGCCATGGCATCGACATCGAGCTCGCGCCGGACGGCCAGGACGAATGCGCGGTCGGCCGGTTCGACGCCCCAGTCGGCGGTGCCGATGCGGTAGCGGTAGTGCCGGCGGAGGGCCGAGAAGCGCGCGTCGAACCCGTCGGGGGCCGGGGCGGCCGCGCGCACCCGCACGTCGCCGGGCAGCAGACCAGCCAGCCGGCGGACCAACCCGACGAGCGCGCCCGCCAGGTGGGCCGGTGCCCGGTCACGGGGCGTCAGACCCAGCAGAGCGGACGGATCCACGTCGACGTGGGCGACCTGACCGGTGGCGTGCACGCCGGAATCCGTGCGGCCCGCGACCACCAGCCGACCCGGGGTTCGCAGCAGCGTGGCCAGCGCGCCCTGCAGCTCGCCGGCCACCGTGCGGCGACCGGGCTGTTCGGCCCAGCCCACGAAGTCGGTGCCCTGGTAGGAGATGTCGAGCCGCAGGCGCAGCGGCGTCACCGGATCGCCGACGGCCGGGGCGGTGCGGGGGTGAGCAGAAAAGGCCGACGGCCCGGTCTCGGGGAGAGACCGGGCCGTCGGTTCGTCGTACGGCATGACCGTGGGATCAGGCCTTGGCCGACTTGTCGGCACCTTCGGCCGGGTCCTCGGCCGAGGCCTCGAGGGCCTGGGTCGAGCTGCCGTCCTGGTCGGCGTCCGCCTCGACGGGGGCCGCAGCGGCCTCCGGAGCGCCTTCGGCCGGAGCCTCGGCACCGGCGGCCGCGGTCTGGGCCGAGGTGGAGGCGGGATCGGCGTCGGGATCGACGACGTCAGCCGGAGTACCGGCAGCGGCCGCGCCCGAGGAGGCGGCGACGCGCGCCGAGCGGTCCCCACCGGAGGCGGCGGCACGACGGGCGACCTTGCCGGCGGCGGCGGACACCGTCTCCTCGCCGATCAGCTCGATGATCGCCATGGGAGCGTTGTCGCCCTTGCGCGGGGCGGTCTTGATGATGCGGGTGTATCCACCGTCGCGGGTCGCGAAGGACGGCCCGATCTCGGCGAACAGCTTGTGCACCACGTCCTTGTCGCGGACGGTCTTGAGGATCTCACGACGGGCGTGCAGGGTGTCCTGCTTGGCCGTGGTGATGAGCTTCTCCGCGTAGGGGCGCAGCCGCTTGGCCTTGGTCTCGGTGGTGGAGATCCGGCCGTGCTCGAAGAGCGCGGTGGCCAGGTTGGCCAGGATCAGCCGCTCGTGGGACGGCGATCCGCCGAGGCGAGGGCCCTTGGCAGGCTGGGGCATGGTGTCTTCCTTGTCTGTGTCGTGGTCCGCCAACGGCGAGGCCGGGCGGGTGAAGGCGGCGGCCCGGGGGCGAACCCCCGGGTGCCGACGTGCTTCCTGTGCGAGTTCGGGACGGTGGTCCCGCCCACCCGACGGCGCGGGTGGACCCGTAATGCGGACGGAGACGGCCGGCGGGCGGCGGTACGGAACCGCTGCCCGCCGGCCGGCGGATCAGATCTGCTCGGTCTCCGCGTAGTCCTGCTCGCCCTCGCCGGCGGCGGGGGCGTAGTTCGGGGTCTCGTCGTCGCTCCACTGCGGATCGTCGTACGAGGCCAGGGCGGCGACGCTGGGATCGAACCCGGCCGGCGAGTCCTTCAGGCCGAGGCCCATGCCGGCGAGCTTGATCTTGACCTCGTCGATCGACTTCTGCCCGAAGTTGCGGATGTCCAGCAGGTCGGCCTCGGTCCGGGAGACCAGTTCGCCGACGGTGTGGATGCCCTCACGCTTGAGGCAGTTGTAGGAGCGGACGGTGAGGTCCATCTCCTCGATCGGCAGCGCGAACGCGGCGATGTGATCGGCCTCGGCCGGGCTGGGCCCGATCTCGATGCCCTCGGCGTCGACGTTCAGCTCGCGGGCCAGGCCGAACAGCTCGACCAGGGTGGTGCCGGCCGAGGCCAGCGCGTCCCGCGGGGTGATCGACGGCTTGGTCTCGACGTCCAGGACCAGCCGGTCGAAGTCGGTCCGCTGCTCGACACGGGTCGCCTCGACGCGGTAGGTGACCTTGAGGACCGGCGAGTAGATCGAGTCGACCGGGATGCGGCCGATCTCGGCCCCGACGGCCTTGTTGGACGAGGCCGGGACGTAGCCGCGGCCACGCTCGACGACCAGCTCGATCTCGAGCTTGCCCTTCTTGGTCAGCGTGGCCAGCTGCAGATCCGGGTTGTGCACGGCGACCCCGGCCGGCGGCGCGATGTCGGCCGCGGTGACCTCACCCGGTCCCTGCTTGCGCAGGTACATGGTGACGGGCTCGTCGTCCTCGGAGGAGACGACCAGTTCTTTGAGGTTCAGGATGAGCTCGGTGACATCCTCCTTGACCCCGGGGACGGTGGTGAACTCGTGCAGCACGCCGTCGATGCGGATGCTGGTGACCGAGGCACCGGGGATCGAGGACAGCAGGGTGCGACGCAGGGAGTTGCCCAGGGTGTACCCGAAACCGGGCTCCAGGGGCTCGATGACGAACCGCGAACGGTTCTCGGAGACGACCTCTTCGGTCAGGGACGGGCGCTGAGAGATCAGCATGGAACGACCTCCGGTCGATCAGGTGGCGACCGCCATATGACGCCACACAGGGGGTGGAGCACGACCGCGCGGACCCACGTCGGGTGGACGTGGATCCGCGCGGGTGGAGCCTTACTTCGAGTAGAACTCGACGATCAGCTGCTCGGTGATCTGCGAGTCGATCTGCGCCCGGACCGGGAGCGAGTGGATCAGGATGGTCAGGGACTCGGGGAGCACCTTCATCCAGGCCGGGATCGGACGGTCGCCGAAGGTGGCGCGGGCCAGCTCGAACGGGAACGACTCAGCCGACTGCTTGCGCACGGTGATGATGTCGTACTGCTCGACGCGGTAGGACGGGACGTCGACGCGCTGACCGTTGACCTCGAAGTGGCCGTGGGTCACGAGCTGACGGGCCGCCCGACGCGTGCGGGCCAGGCCGGCACGGTAGACGACGTTGTCCAGACGCGATTCGAGGATCTGCAGCAGGGTGTCGCCGGTCTTGCCGGTCCGCGAGGCGGCCTCGGCGTAGTAGCGACGGAACTGCTTCTCCATGACGCCGTAGGTGAAGCGGGCCTTCTGCTTCTCCTGCAGCTGCGTCAGGTATTCCTTCTCCTTCGTCCGCGCGCGACCGTGCTGGCCGGGCGGGAAGGGGCGACGCTCGAAGGCCTGGTCGCCGCCGACGAGGTCGACCTTCAGACGACGGGACTTCTTGGTGACAGGGCCGGTGTAACGAGCCATGAGAGTGGTTTCCTTTCCTGACTCGTCAGACCCGGCGCCGCTTGGGCGGACGGGTGCCGTTGTGAGCCTGCGGGGTGACGTCGGAGATGGCCCCGACCTCCAGGCCGGCGGCCTGCAGGGAGCGGATGGCCGTCTCGCGGCCCGAACCCGGGCCCTTGACGAACACGTCGACCTTGCGCATGCCGTGCTCGATGGCCTGGCGGGCGGCGTTCTCGGCCGCCATCTGCGCGGCGAACGGGGTCGACTTGCGCGAGCCCTTGAAGCCGACGTGGCCGGCGGAGGCCCACGAGATCACCGCACCGGTCGGGTCGGTGATCGAGACGATCGTGTTGTTGAACGTGCTCTTGATGTGCGCGTGGCCGTGGGAGACGTTCTTCTTTTCCTTGCGGCGGATCTTCTTGACCGCGGCCGCACCCTGACGGGACTTGGGAGGCATCGGATTACCTGGCCTTCTTCTTGCCGGCGATGGTCTTCTTCGGGCCCTTGCGGGTGCGCGCGTTGGTCTTCGTGCGCTGGCCACGGACCGGCAGGTGACGGCGGTGACGCAGACCCTGGTAGGAGCCGATCTCCATCTTCCGGCGGATGTCGGCCTGGACCTCGCGACGCAGATCGCCCTCGACCTTGATGTCGGCGGCGTCGATGGCGTCACGCAGGGCGAGGACGTCCTCGTCCGTGAGGTCCTTCGAGCGGAGGTCCGGGCTGATGCCCGTGGCCTTGAGCAGTTCCAGGGCTCGGGTACGTCCGATCCCGAAAACGTAGGTGAGCGCGATCTCCATCCGCTTGTCGCGGGGGAGGTCGACGCCGACGAGACGTGCCATCTGGCGCGTTCTCCTTCGTGTCGCCCGCAGGTGTCGGTCGTGGGCCGTCCCCGTTGGCGGGGCCCCGGCCTGCGGACCGGGGGTGGTGGCCCGGTCCCGGGTGAACCGGGGCGGGCCGTGGCGACACGATGGTGATGTGGTCCCGCCGAGATGGACCTCGGTGGAGACCGGCTGACCGGCGGGCGGACCCGGGCCGGTCAGGGCTGCGGCGGCAGCCGCCGGGCTGAATCAGCCCTGGCGCTGCTTGTGCCGAACGTTGTCGCAGATGACCATGACGCGACCGTGCCGGCGGATCACCTTGCACTTGTCGCAGATCTTCTTGACGCTCGGGTTGACCTTCATGCTGCTGTTCCTGTCTCTAGTACCGGCCCGAACGGGCCGGACCACGCACCACCGGTTCCGGTGGTGCTCCCTACCGGTCTCCCTGGGAACTGGAGCCGGTCGACCCGGGACCGTCGTGGAGACGAGTCCCAGGTCCGCCCTTGAGTGGGGGCGGATGTCCTGCGCGGTACTGGCTGCCGACCGGGGTCAGCGGCTCACTTGTACCGGTAGACGATGCGACCGCGGGTGAGGTCATAGGGAGAAAGCTCCACGACCACGCGGTCCTCGGGCAGGATGCGGATGTAGTGCTGCCGCATCTTGCCGCTGATGTGCGCGAGCACGCGGTGCCCGTTCTCCAACTCCACGCGGAACATGGCGTTGGGGAGCGGCTCGACCACGCGACCCTCGACCTCGATGGCCCCGTCTTTCTTGCCCATGTCCTCCGCAATCCGCAGACTTCGCTTCGTCTCAGTACCGGCACCCGCTCCGTTCCCCGAGGGGAAAGCCGTCGTGACCACGCCGCGGCCAGCCGACCGGATGAATCCGGCCGAGCCGACGAATCGACAGGGTCTGGCGCCACAACCGGGGGAACCCGGGCAGCACCCAACGGCACGACACGCGCGCCGACGTTCCACTCTACGCTTGTTTGCGGCCCGAACCAACCTGAGGCACGATGTGCGGTCCGGAACCGCCCGGACGCCCCGGTCGTTGGTCGGGCATGACCATGATCTGCCCGAAGTGCCACGACGTGATGCGCCAGTACGAACGCAACGGGGTCACGGTCGACCAGTGCCAGGAGTGCCGCGGGATCTTCCTCGACCGCGGCGAGCTGGAGTATTTGGTGGCCGCCGAAGCCCGGTTCGCGGCCGGCGGCCCCCCGGCTGCGCCGGCTCCGCATCCCGCGCCGGCGGCCCCCTCCCCCATGCCGGCCCCGGCGTCGTCGTCCCCGCTGGCCGGGCTGCTGCCCGGCAGTGGCGGCGCCGCCCCGGGCGGGAAGAACGACCTGCTGCGGGACGGGGCGCAGCTGCTGAAGACGGCAGCTCGCGAGTACGCCAAGCACAGCGGCAAGTCCGGGAAGAAGAAGGGCAAGAAGTCGTTCGTGGAGGGCCTGTTCGGGTAACGGGCACCCCGCGCACCCGGCGGGGCCGCGCTGCGGACCGGCGCCCGCCCTCGCCGGCGGGGCACCGTTCAGGCTCGGGCGAACCGGTCCCGGACGTCGCGGGGCGAGAGGCCGAACCGCCGGTGGAACGCGCGGCTGAAGTGCGCCGCGTCGGGCAATCCGCACCGGCGACCGATGGCGGCGATCGACTCGCGGCGGCTCCCGGGCGACACCAGCAGTCGCAACGCGGCCTGCAGCCGCTCCTCCCGAATCAGGCCGGCGACCGTGGTTTCCTCACCGGCGAACGCCCGGTGCAGATAGCTGACGGAGATGCCACACGCCGCGGCGATGGTCGCCGGGGACAGGCGCGGGTCCCGGAAGTGGCGCCGGACGAGAGCCCGGACCAGGGCGACGGGAACCCGGGGCGGCTCGCCGGACCGGGCGGCGGGCACCAGACAGGACACCGCCCCCAGCAGCGATTCCTGCAGACGCAGGTCGGTGCGGAGCTCGCCATCGGGCTCCTCGGCCACGACCAGGGACTCCACCAGCCGGCGCACCGACGCAGCCAGACCGTCGCGGGCCGACCCCGGCCGGACCGTGCAGGCGGTGTCGCCGCCACGGGACAGCCCGAGCGGCCCCTTGGGCATGAGCACGATGGTGTAGTCGAAGGAGCCCCGCGTCCGGAACTCGAAGGGCCGCGCACTGTCGTAGAGCAGGAAGTCCCCGGGCGTCAGGACGGCCGTCCGATCGTCCTGTTCGACGACCGTGGTGCCGCGGTTGACGAACAGGAGGTTGAGCTCGTCCGGGTCCCCACCCAGCCGGATGTCGTCCTCGCGACGACGGAACACGTGCTCCGTGCCGGCGATACGCCGCACCTTGGTGCCGGCGATCTCACGGTGCCGGATCCGCCCCTGTACCTGCGGATCGGACGGGGCGACCAGTAGCGGGACGAAACGGTCGCGGACGTTCTCGTGCCAGTACTCGAGGCGTTGGCGGGCGGGGACGGCCCTGGTGTCGACGTCCACGGCGTCCAGTGGACCACCGACCGGAGCGCGATGGGATTGCCGCCACGTCACATGTCTTGCCAATGCGTCGACTCACATTGACGCGTTGCCGGTCCTGGTCCGAGGGTCTCGGCCATGACCGAAGCAGCAGTCCCCGCCGCCACCGACGACCGCCCGCTCTACGACCGCCTGGGAGGCCTGCCCGTCGTCACGTTCCTGGCCAAGACCCTCGTGCAAAGGGCCATGCTCAACCCCACCATCGGCCACATCTGGAACCACAAGAGCCAGGCCGAGGTCCAGGAGGAGATCAACGGCTTCATCGACTTCCTCGGCGAGCACTGGGGTGGACCGCAGACCTACACCGGCCCCGACATGGCCACCGCGCACCGCGGGATGGGGGTCACCGAGGAGTACTGGAACGCGCTGTTCGACGACATCGTGACGCCCGCCTACGCCGAGTTCGGTCTGCCCGAGCGCGAGGTGCGGGAGATCGACGACTTCCTCCGCTCCTTCAAGGACGTCGTGGTCGGCAGCCCGTCCTTCAAGGACGTCCTCATCGCCAACCCGGAGATGGACGTGCTGGCCGGCATGGCGAGCGTCGGTGTGCACTGGCCGGCTCCCCGCAACGCCGCCGCCACCCACTGACTCGCGGACGGGGACCCCACATGGGTGCGCACCAGCGCACGGGCGACCCGGCGGAATGGCGTGTCGACGTGTCACAACGCTGCATCTCCGCCGGCCTCTGCCTGGCCATCGCGCCCGGCCACTTCGACTTCGTGGGTGTCCGGGCCCGCCCCACCGGGGCACCGCTGGACGCCGAGGACGCCGCCGCGGTCCTCGACGCCGCGGACCAGTGCCCGGTCGGGGCGATCACGGTGGTCACCGGGCCGGCGCCATCCTGACCAGACCTCGGGCCGGACTTCGTGAGCACGGCGCGGGAAACCACTCGGAGGCGGACGACACCCGCGATCCGGCGAGTCCCCACCCGCCCGTTGGGGCACTCTGGGTCGGTGAACCAGCTTGCCGTGCAGCAGCTGGCCGACGTGCACCAGTCGGCCAACGACGACGTCTTCTTCGAGTACGGCTACGTCTGGCTGCCGTACGCCATCGGGGCCGTCGTCCTCATCGCCCTGGGCGCCGTGTCGGCGTTCCGCTGGCGGCAGTCCTCGCCCCGGACCACCGAGTTGTTGCTGATCAGCGGGGCCGTGCTCGCCGTGGTGGCCGCGGTCATCCTCGGCTTGGCCGACGGCGCCACCGACCGCAACGGGCTCTCGGCCATCGACCAGCCGGTGCTCGACTGGATGGTGGCCCACCGCAGCCCGGCACTGACCAGCGTGATGATCGTGATCACCGAGGTCGGCGGGCCGATCGGGATGACGGCGCTGGCCGTCGGAGTGGGCGTCCTGCTGCTGGTCAAACGGCACTGGGGCCAGGCGATCCTGGTCGCGGTGGCCGCCGGTGGCGGTGGCCTGCTGGTCCGGCTGGGCAAGGCCACCGTCGGTCGCCAGCGCCCGCCGGTGGTCGACCACGCCATCGAGGCGTTGGGCGAGTCGTTCCCGTCCGGGCACGCCCTGGGGGTCGCGGCCACCCTGGGCGTGCTCGTCTACATCGGGTGGCTGCACTATCCGCGGCGGCTGCCGCTGTTCGTCACGGCCGCCGGTCTGGTCGTGCTGGTCGTCGGCCTGTCCCGCGTCTACCTGGGGGTGCACTGGTCGACCGACGTGCTGGCCGGCTGGCTGATCGGCATCGCCTGGCTGCTGCTGTGCCTGACGGTGCGGCGGGTGTGGCGCCGGTCCCGCCGTCATCGGGCCGAGGTGACCGCCGCGTCCGCCGGGTCCGCCCCGTCACCGGCGGGTCAGTCGGCCCCGTCCGGTCCGTCCGGCCGGCGCAACCCGTAGCGGGTCTCCGGCCGGCCGACCTGCCCGTACCGCAGACTGCGATCGGCCGCCCCGGTGTCGGCCAGGTGCTCCAGGTAGCGGCGCGCGGTGATCCGGGAGACGCCCAGGACCTCGGCGACCTGCGCGGACGAGGCCTCCCCGAACTCCCGGAGCGCGCCGACCACCACCGCGAGGGTCTCCTTGGTCATCCCCTTGGGCAGCGACCCGGCCGACGGCGCCCGCAGTAGGGACAACGCCCGGTCGACGGCCAGCTGGTCGACGGCGCCGGTGTCGTCGACCTGCTGCCGGAAATCCTGGTAGGCCAGCAGCCGGTCGCGCAGCGTGGTGAACGCGAAGGGTTTGATGACGTACTGCACGGCGCCCTGGGCGACCGCGGACCGCACGATGTCGGCGTCCCGTGCCGACGAGACCACCATGACGTCGACCGTCGACCCAGCCGCCCGCACCCGTCGGAACAGGTCGAGGCCGCTGCCGTCCGGCAGGTGCAGGTCGAGCAGCACCAGGTCGACCCCGCCGCGGGCCAGGACCCGTTCGGCCTCCAACCGCGACGCCGCCAGCCCGACCACCTCGAAGCCCCGGACCCGTTCGACGTAAGCCCGGTGCGCCCGGGCCGCGATGGGCTCGTCCTCGACGACCAGCACCCGGATCACCGGTGACCTCCCACGGGCTGATCCGATCCGGCGGAACCAGGGACGGTGTTCGGATCCGCCGTGGCCCGGTCGTACGGCAGCCACACGTCGAACACCGCGCCCGGGCCCGGGTGGGCGACGACGGTGCCGCCGCAGCGGCGGACGGCCTGTGCGACCAGGGCCAATCCGAGTCCCCGGGCCCCGGCCGGGCCGCGGGCCTGCTTGGTCGACCAGCCGCGACGGAAGACGGCGGCAGCCTGGCCGGCGCTCATCCCCGGACCGGTGTCGCTGACGGTGATGCGGTAGCCGGCGGCCGGATCGTCGACCCCGGACGCGGCGACCTCGATGCGGCGGTCCTGGCCGGCCGGTTGTCCGGCCAGGACGTCCATCGCGTTGTCGAGCAGGTTGCCCATGATGGTCACCAGGTCCTGGTCGGGCGCGAGGTCGGCCGGCAGCACCCGGGTTCGCACGACCAACTCGATGCCGCGCTCGGCCGCCTGGGCCGACTTGGCCAGCAGCAGCGCCTCCACCGCGCGGTTGCCACCGCCGTCCAGCACCCGGTCGGCCAGGGCCTGGGCCATCTCGAGTTCCTCCAGCGCGAATTCGACGGCGTGCTCGGTCTCCCCCAGCTCGATCAACGACACCACGGTGTGCAGGCGGTTGGCCGACTCGTGGGCCTGCGCGCGCAGCGCCTCCGAGAAGCTGGAGACGCGATCCAGTTCACCGCTCAGCTCGGTCAGTTCGGTGTGGTCGCGCATGCTCACCACCGCCCCCGCCGGACGGCCGTTCACCCGCACCGGACGGCGGCTGATGACCAGCGTCCGGTCGTCGAGCAGGGCCAGCTCGTCGGACGTGGTCGTGCCCCCGAGTTCCTCGGCGCCGCTCGTCGACCCGGCGTCGGCCTCGACGATCGCCGTGATGTGCGACGGCAGCCCGGCCTCGGTCGGGGTGCGACCGATCGCCGACCGATCCAGTCCGAGCAGTCGCTGGGCCTGGGCGTTGACGCTGACGATGCGGCCGTTGCGGTCGAGCATCAGCATGCCCTCGTGCACCGAGGCCAGCACGGCGTCGTAGTAGGTGAAGGTGCGGGCGAGTTCCCGCGGCCCGAGGCCCAGGGTCTGGCGCCTGACCCAGCGGGCGATGAGCACCGACCCGATGACGCCGACGATGATCGCGCCCGCCGCGAACGCGGCCAGCAGCCAGAGTCGCCGGGCGGTCAGCGAATCGACCCGCTCGACGGTGACGCCGACGGCGACCATCCCCTGCACCTGCCCGTCCGCGGCGGTGATCGGCACGATGGCCCGGACCGAAGGGCCGAGGGTGCCGACGTACGTCTCGACGCCGATCCCCCCGGCGAGGGCGGCGTCGCGGGTTCCCAGGTACTGCTTGCCGATCTGGTTGCGGTCGGGGTGGGTCAGCCGGGTTCCGTCGGGCCACATGATGACGACGAAGTCGGTCCCGGTGTTGGCCCGCACCTGTTCGGCGTACGGCTCGAGCACGCCCGACGGACCGGCGGTTCCGGCGGTCCGGTCCTGGATCTGCTGGCGGACGGTCGGGTCGGCGGCGACGGTCTCGGCGATGGCGGTGACCCGGTCCCCGGTGGCCCGTTCGGCTTCCTGGTTGGCGTCCCACAGCAGCAGCGCGAGAGCGACGGCGACCAGCCCGACCAGGACGACCGCCTGGAGCACCAGGATCCGCCGGGCGAGGGACCAGCTGGAACCGCTGCGGAACGGCAGCCGAGCCACGGTCGACCTCCTCGTCGGGTTCCCGGCGGACGCCGGGGCGGTGATCACGGGCCGTCAGGGCCAGGTGAACCCGAAGGGTAGTTCCAGGCGGTGGGCGGCCAGCAACTGCTGGTCGCGCAGGATCCGGTCGGTCGGTCCGTCGGCGACGATCCGCCCGCCGTCCAGGATGACGGACCGCGGGCACAGTTGCAGCGCGTACAGCAGGTCGTGGGTGACGACCAGGGTGGTCAGCCCCAGCGAGGTCACGATGTCGGCGAACTCGCGGCGGGCCTGCGGGTCCAGGTTGGACGACGGTTCGTCCAGGACCAGCACGGTGGGATCCATGGCCAGCACGGTGCTGGCGGCGACCCGGCGGCGTTGACCGAACGACAGGTGGTGCGGCGGGCGGTCGGCGGCGCCGAGCATCCCGGTGGCCTGCAGCGCCTGCTCGACCCGGGTGGTCAGCTCGGTCCCGCGGAGTCCGAGGTTGCGGGGCCCGAAGGCGACGTCGTCGCGGACGCTGGCCATGAACAGCTGGTCGTCGGGGTCCTGGAAGACGATGCCGACCCGGCGGCGGATCTCCTTGAGGGTGTCCCTGGCGACGGGGATGCCGTCCACGATGACCTGGCCGGCCCCGGCGGTGAGGGTGCCGTTGAGGTGCAGGACGAACGTCGTCTTGCCGGCGCCGTTGGGTCCGAGGACGGCGACCCGTTCCCCGGGGGTGACGGTCAGGTCGACCCCGAAGAGGGCCTGCCGCCCGTCGGGATAGGCGAAGGCCAGCCCGCGCACCTCGAGGGTGCCGCGGGTCGACCCGGTCGGCCCCGTCACGTGGTCACGGCGGCGAGCAGGCAGACCAGGGCGGCCGTGACCGGCAGGGTCAGGCCGGCGAGCCAGGCCCGTCGGGGGACGGCGCTCCGGTCGGGCCGATCGTCGGCGGTCGACCCGTATCCGCGGGCCAGCATGGCCACGTAGACGCGCTCGCCCCGTTCGTAGGCCCGGACGAAGAGCGCCCCGGCGGTCGCAGCCGTCGCCCGGATCTGCCAGAGGAACCGGGGGTCGTCGCCGCGGGACACCCGGGCGATCCGCATGCGGCGCAGGTCGTCGGCGAGCACCTCGCCGTACCGCACCATGAAGGTGGCGATGGCGACCAGGGCCCGGGGCACCCGCAGACGTTCGAGGGCCTGCAGCAGCTGCGGCACGGTGGTGGTCAGGGCGAGCAGGGCGGAGGCGGCGACCCCGAGGGTGCCCTTCACCGCGATCCCCCATGCCGCCCACAGTCCGGGTTCGGACAGCGTCACCGGCCCGACCTCGACGTACGGCGCGGAGCCGACCAGCGGCAGGAAGACCGCGAACGCCAGGAACGGCACCTCGACCACACAGCGCCGCAGCCAGCGACCCGCCGGGACTCCGGCGACCCGGGCGACCACCACGAGCAGCAGAGCGTGGACGGCGAACGCCCAGATCGCCTCGCGGGGGGTGGCCACGACGGCCAGGACGTACAGCACCGTGGCCAGGACCCGGACCGCCGGTGGCAACCGGTGCACGGGTGTGTCCGCAGGGTTCGCCGCCCACCCGCCGGCGGGCGACGGCATTCTCGAACGGGCCGGAAGGAGGACGACCGGGCTCGTCGTCGGGAGGAAGGCGTTCAGGATCGACCGGTCCCGGTCGCTCGGCGGCGACGCGAGCGCCGGAGCAGCGCGGTCAGCCCGGCGGCGAGCGCGAAGCACAGCAGCACCCCGATCACCCCGGACAGCCCGGTCGACAGCCACGGCGAGTCGACGCCGGCGGTGGTGTAGTCGGCCAGCGGACTGCCCGCCGCGGCCGAGTCGGCGGCATGCCCGGCGAATCCCTGGTCGAGTGCGACCCGTTCCAGGCCGTCCGGTTCCGAGCTGGCCCAGTGGCTCACGACCAGGGCCAGCAGCAGGGCGACGGCGAGGCCGAGGCCGACGAACAGACCGACACCGGAGCGGCGGCTCACCGGGCGTCCCCGGTCGGCACGGTCGCCGGCGGGGCGACGACCAGGGCGGGCACCAGGTCGCGGGCTCCGTGGACCAGATCGGGCCGGGTGGCCAGGACGGCGCCGACGGTCAGCGCGGTGATGACGCCCTCACCGATGCCGATGAGCATGTGCACACCGACCATCGCCAGGGCCACCGTGCCGACCGGCGCCCCGCCGGCTCCGCCGAGCGCGTAGAACGCGGTGAAGACCAGCGACGCGGCGACCACGCCGCACCAGGCGGCCAGCCCGGAGGCCACCCCGACCGCCGCCTTCGTCCGGGGCAGGGCCAGCCGGAGCAGACGGAAGATGCCGTACCCGACGAAGCAGGTGGCGTAGCCCATCACGATGATGTTCAGCCCGAGTGCGGTCAGCCCGCCGTCGGCGAAGACCAGGGCCTGCACGATGAAGACCACGGACAGGGCCAGACCACCGACCCACGGCCCCACGAGGACGGCGGCCAGGCACCCGCCGAGCAGGTGCCCGCTGGTGCCGCCGGCCACCGGGAAGTTCAGCATCTGCACCGCGAAGACGAACGCGGCGACCAGGCCGGCCAGCGGGAGGTCCCGGTCGTCCAGGGCGGTGCCGGCCTTGCGGATCGAGATGGCGATGAGTCCGGCCGCCACCACACCCCCGGCGATGGACACCGGGGCGTTGATGAACCCGTCGGGGATGTGCATCGGACCTCCTGCGCTCGGACAGCGGGAGCCTAGCCGTCGTCTGGTCATCTGCCCAGATGTTCCGATGACCGGGGAACGGTCCGACCGCGGAAAGACGCTGGTGCCGCTCCGGGGGCGTCCCGGAGCGGCACCAGCGTCCCGTCGATGTGTGCCTCAGCGCGCGGTCAGTGGTTGGCCGCCTTCTCGGCGTGCGCCCCGGTCAGCGAACGCACCTCCATCTCGGCCCACTTGGCCTTGTCCAGCTCACGACTGGTGAGCGTCCCGACGATCGCGAACAGGAAGCCGAGCGGGATCGAGACGAGCCCGGGGTTGTCCAGCGGGAACCAGTGGAAGTCGATGGACGGGTCGGTGAACAGGCTGGCCGACTTCCCGGTCGTCGGATTGGCCGGCTTGCCCGACACGACCGGTGAGAACAGCAGCAGGAACAACGCCGAGCCCAGACCGCCGTAGATGCCCCAGGTCGCGCCGCGGGTGTTGAACCGCTTCCAGAACAGCGACAGCAGGATCGACGGGAGGTTGGCCGACGCGGCGATGGCGAAGGCCAGGGCGACCAGGAACGCGACGTTCAGGCTCTGCGCCGGGATGGCCAGGGCGATGGAGACGGCCCCGATGATGACCGCGGAGATCCGCCCGACCTTGACCTCCTCCTTCTCCGTCGCCTTTCCCTTACGGATGACGTTGGCGTAGAAGTCGTGCGCCATCGACGACGACGACGCCAGGGTCAGGCCGGCGACGACCGCCAGGATGGTGGCGAACGCGACCGCGGCGATCACCGACAGCATCACCGCGCCGAGCCCGGTGCCCACCCCGCCCAGCGCCTCCGCCAACTGCGGTGCCGCGGTGTTGCCGGCCGGGTTTCGGTCGGTGATCTCCTTCTGGCTGAGCAGCGCGGCCGCGCCGAAGCCGATGACCAGGGTCATCAGGTAGAAGAGGCCGATGATCGCGATGGCCCAGTTGACCGACTTCCGCGCGGTCTTGGAGTCCGGCACCGTGTAGAAGCGGATCAGGATGTGCGGCAGTCCGGCGGTGCCGAGGACGAGAGCCAGGGCCAGCGAGATGAAGTCGAGCTTGGAGACGATCGTCGCCCAGGTGGTCGCGCCCTCCTTGCCGTAGTACAGGCCGGGCTGCAGGAAGCCCTCCTTGCCGGAGTTCTCGGCCGCGGCACCGAGCAGCGAGGAGACGTTGAAGCCGTACTTGGCGAGCACCCAGATCGTCATGATGCCGGCGCCGGTGATGAGCAGGACGGCCTTGATGATCTGCACCCAGGTGGTGCCCTTCATGCCGCCGAAGACCACGTAGACGATCATCAGGATGCCGACGCCGACGACCACCAGGTTCTTGGCGGTCGGCGAGGTGATGCCGAGCAGCAGCGCGACAAGCGTTCCGGCGCCGACCATCTGGGCCAGCAGGTAAAAGATCGACACGACCACGGTGGACAGCGACGCCGCCGTCCGCACCGGGCGCTGCCGCATCCGGAACGAGAGCACGTCGGCCATCGTGAACTTGCCGGTGTTGCGCATCAGCTCGGCGACCAGCAGCAGTGCGACCAGCCAGGCGACGAGGAAGCCGATGGAGTAGAGGAACCCGTCGTAGCCGTAGAGCGCGATGGTCCCGGCGATGCCGAGGAACGAGGCGGCCGACATGTAGTCGCCGCCGATGGCCAGGCCGTTCTGCCAACCGGTGAAAGACCTTCCCCCGGCGTAGAAGTCGGCCGCGGTGCGGGTCTGCCGGCTGGCCCAGATGGTGATGCCGAGGGTGGCGGCGACGAACACGGCGAACAGCCCGATCGTCAGGGTCTGGTGGTTGCTCTCGGCCTCCGCGGCGACCTGCACGGTGTCGGCCAGCACCTGCGTGCTCATCGTGCGCCTCCCGTGGCGCCCCGGGCACTGCCGGTGGTGACGCCGGATTCGATGTCGTCCCGGAGCTCGTCGGCCAGCGGATCCATCTTCCGGTTCGCGTACCGGGCGTACAGCACCGCGATGCCGAAGGTGGTGACGAACTGCAGCAGCCCGAAGATCAGCCCGAACGTGATGTTGCCGAACACCTGCGTGTTCATGATCGGCCGGGCGAAGGCCGCCATCAGCACGTACAGCAGGTACCAGGTCAGGAAGGCGACCGTGGTGGGGAAGATGAAGGACCGGACGGCGCGGCGCAGCCGGCCGAATTCGGCGCCGGCCTGGATGGACTCCCACTCGGCCGCGGTGATCGCGGCGGCGGGGGTGGGCGGTTCGGCCATGGGACCTCCTTGTCGCAGGGCATCTCCGCCGGCTGCACCGGCGGTGTGATGCAGCGCACGCTAGGTCCGTGGTGTCCGGTTCGCGCCACCCGTTCGGGCAGCGCCACCGTCTATGCGACGAACGGTCGCCGCAGCACGACGAACGGTCGACCCGGCAACGCCCCTCAGTCGCGGACCAAACGTCCGGACCGACGCAGGCGGACAAGCTAACGCTTCGCCCCTTCACTACCAATCAATTCCGAATACGTACGAATGCCGAGATCGGTGAACTCCCATTGCCGCTCACTGAAAGACGTTCCAAGCTCCTGCCGTCGCACCAGCCCCAGGCCCTCAAACATTGCGAGCACGTCTGTGATGGGCTCCAGTCCCACCGAAACGCCGTTGGAGCGCTCAAAGTCGGGAGGGAAATACGACCCATCTTCGACAATCACGCGGTTTGCAAGGCGGGCCATTGGCACAACAAGACCTGGTGCACTCACTCCTTGATACAAGAAGCGCCCCGCCTCAACCAGGAGCTCCGTCCAGGTTGTTGGAATCTCTGCTTTTACTGAACCAATGACATTTCCAGAACCAGGATCAGGAACTCGTTTAATGTAACTAAATTCCACCATGAAACTCCAAGATTTGGCTAGATTCCTATAGAGGGCACCGCTCTGAGTATTACTCAGAATTGGTCCTGGCGAATGAAGTGAATTCGGGTCTCGAACTGATATCGAAACTCTCGAATCGCGCCCAACAAAATCCGTAGCCGCGGAGTCCTTGCTAAGCGGCCCCAGCTTAGACATCGCCTCCGACAATCTTGAGACTGCCGAACCCACGGAGGCATCATAGTTCTCGTCGCTATATACCCTGTAGTCGACGGGCGTGACCCCTAATAGATCGGTGGGCAGGTCCGGCCGTCTCTCGCGGTCAAAAACCATGAAACACCGACTTAGCCCAAGAGCTCCAATGAACAGACCTAGCTCTAGTATGACGTTATCACGCGTAGTTCTCTTGTCCTGGTCCCTACTTCGCGTTACGTCGTCGGCATCGACCACAAAGATAGCAAAATCCTTCTGCTTCGTCTGGGCGATAAGCTGCTCCAGCACGTAAGAACCGGGGTCAAAGACACCCTGCGTCCATATGGTCGACTCGAACCCATACTCGAGACCATTTTTGATAGCATTAGCCACCCGTAAACCCTCCGTCGAGGAGGCTATGAAAACCTTCGAGTGTCTCTTTGACATCGTGCCACCTCCTCTGTTGGTGAGCTTCTCCGAGCGTTCCACGCGTCTGCTTATAACCTCGACTCCTGCCACCCGTGGCTCTTCTTGGCCGTTCGACTGGAGGCCTTCGATTCTACCCAGGTACTCACTCACCGAATCAACGCCCCGCAGGGGTCGCAGGCGTCTCCCGCCCAAAGGAACTCGATACTTGAAGCTCGAATGCTCCTCCGCCAGAGGCATGAACTCGTGAATGAGCATCTCGCCAACAGCACGCTCCGTCATACTGACATGCCCAACGAGCCCATCCAAGTCCCGAATTTGGGACATCAGGCGAGGCTCAAGTTCAATGAAGCCCCGTCGCACCCCATTCGGATCGATGGGCAGCGCGCGTTCTTCTTCAGCACAGGAACCGAGGAATCGAGAAACCAGGGTCGCAGCCTGCTCGTTGATGCGGCAAAGTCCGGCCAGGGTTAATCCCACTGTCTCGCTTTCCTGAATACTAAGCCCGGCGCGCGGAGCACTCCGCCACAGCAACGTATAGGTACTTGAAGGCAGCGATATTGAGGGGAGGGACTGCACCTCTGCGTCTAGGTCTATAGATTCATCAAGGTCAGTCTGACCAACTACGGCATCCCAGGACGGCCAAGATGTGACAGGGCCACGGAATGACTCATGCGTTGCAAACCAGAAGATTGTCCGCAGCAACTGCATTTGCCCAGAACTAAGAGCGATAGTCGACAGCCGACTCATTTCTTTGTGAACACCCCCAACACTCGGCTAGCTCCGGGTTACAGCTCGACGATACTCACCGTTTCAGCTAACGCAATCTTTGACAATTGAAGTTCACGCAATCTATCAACCTCCAACTAGGGCCCGCCGCGCCAATGGTCGATGCGGTGGTGGTCGGGGGCGAAACCGTTGTCGATCCCCCACAGCACGGCCTGCGTCCGGCTGGCCACGCCGATCTTGCGGTAGACGGTGCGGATGTAGGACTTCACCGTGTTGGGGCTGAGGAACGTCAGGGCGGCGACCTCGGCGTTGCTCTTGCCCTGGGTGATCAGGGCGAGGATCTCGGCCTCCCGGTCCGTCAGCCCCTCCCGCCGGCCGGGCCAGTCCAGCCCGGTGACGGTGCGCGTCCCCCGCGGTGGGTCGCTGACGACCATCTCGCCCGCGTGCACCCTCTCGAGCGCGGCGACCAGGTCGCGGGCCGGCAGCGCCTTGGACAGGTAGCCGTCGGCACCCTTCGCGCGGGCACTGCGGATCAGATCCGGGTGGAAGTTCCAGGTGTAGACGACGACCCGCCGGGCCCGCGGGTTGGCGACCAGTACTTCGATCTCGTCGTGGTCGGCCTCCGGCTGGGCGAACGAGTCGTAGAGCACGACGTCCACCGCGTCGTGCAACGAGCTGTTGGCGTCGATCTCGGCGATGACCACCCGCTCCCGGTACTGGTCCAGGATGCTGGCCACCCCGATGAGGACGACGTCGTAGTCGTCGACCAGGGCCACCGTGATGGGACCGCCGTCAGGTGGGGACATGTCACGGACCGTAAACCTCCCTAGGGGTGTGCCGGACCCTCCCTGGGGGTGGTTGTGTCGTTCGGACGGGTCATCCCTCGTTCCGACGGACGACCCGACCGGAGATTCCTCTCCCCGGTCCCATCCCGCCCACGGAGGCAGCCATGCACTGGATCGGACTCATCATCAGCTTCATCGTCGTCGGGCTCATCGCCGGCGCCGTCGCCCGCCTGCTCGTTCCCGGCAAGCAGAACCTGTCGATCCCGATGACGATCGTCATCGGCATCATCGGCTCGTTCGTCGGCGGGTTCCTCGGCTACCTGCTGTTCCACAAGGACGCCGCCGAGGGCTTCCTGCAGCCGGCCGGCATCATCGGGTCGATCATCGGCGCCGTCATCGTGCTGCTCATCTGGACCCGGGTCGGTGGTCGCCGCAGCGTCACCCACCGTTGATCTCCCCGACGGGACCGACCGGCCGCCCGGGGGGTGGGCCGGTCGGTCCCGGCCCTCAGGCGGCGGGGGCGAAACCGAGCTGGTGGGCCAGCAACTCCACCGAGTGGTCGAACAGCGCCGCCGGATCCGTGAGGGTCCCGGCGCCGAACTGGCCGAACACCTCCCAGCTCACCGCTCCGAACAGCGCCGGCCAGACCAGGAGCACCCGGGCGGCGAGCTCCGGCGGGAGCGGTCGCGCCCCGGCGGGTTCCGCCGGTCGTACCGTCGGATCGGCCATGATGCGCTCGACGTCGGCAGCCAGGCCGGCCCCCAGGGGGATGCTCGGCGGTTCCCGTAGCTCGCCGGCCCGGTAGGCGTCCGCCACCAGCCGCACGAGCCGGACCACCACACGGGTACCGGGGACGGTCGTCCGCTCGGCCGGTGCGGCGTACCCGGGGACCGGCGCGCCGAACAGTAGGGCGTACAACGCGGGCTCCCGGTGCGCGAAGTCGCGCACCGCGGTCGCCAGGGCCCCGAACTGCGCGCGATGAGCGCCCCCACCGTCCACGGTGACACGATCCACGGCCGCGTCGACCGCGTCTCCCAACTCGGTGTAGCCCTGGACGACCAGCAGGGTCAGCAGCTCGTCCCGGCTGGCCACGTAGCGGTAGACCGCGGACGACACCACGCCGAGATCTCGGGCCACCGCCCGCAGCGACAGTGCCGCCGCCCCGTGCGCGGCCAGGTGCTCGCGGCCGATCCGCAGGATGTCGGCCATCGTCCGCTCCCGGGCCAGTGCGCGCGGCGTCGCTGTCATGCCTGGCAGTCTCGCCGGTCCGGTGGCGGCCGGCGGCCATCGACGCCCGGCGCGCCCCGTCGCCGTCACCTCGCGCGGCCCTCCTCCCGGAAGGCCCGGCGCGCAGCCGCCGGGACGTGCAACGTGGTCAGCACGGCGTCCACGGTCGGCGGGATGGTCGACCGGGTCACCAGCGACACCCCGATCATCGTCGCGAAGGCCAGCGGCACCGTGGCGACGGCCGGCTGGGCGAGCAGTGACCCCACCGGGTCGATCAGCCGGTCGCCGAACCCGACCGAGACCACCAGTGCGGTCAGCGATGTCGCGCCGCCCACGATGAGCCCGGCCATCGCTCCGGCCACGGTCAGTCCGCGCCACCAGATCCCGAGCACCAGCAGCGGACAGAACGTCGACGCGGCCACCGCGAACGCCATCCCGACCACCCGGGAGATGTCCACGCCGGTGACCGGCAGGGCCAGGGCCAGGGGGATCAGCCCGGCGGCCACCGCGGCGAGCCGGAAGTCGCGGACCCGGCCGCGGAGCACGTCGGTGGACAGCACCCCGGCGGCCGCGACCACCAGACCCGACGAGGTGGCCAGGAACGCCGCGATCGCGCCCGCGGCGACCAGCGCGGACAGCACGGCCCCGAGGGTGCCGCCCAGTGTCACGGCCGGCAGGGCCAGCAGCAGCGTGTCGGAGTCGCCGGGCGCGGGCGTCGGCAGCAGCGAGTGCATCAGCACACCGGCCACCCCGGGGAACACGTAGAAGACGCCGAGCAGGGCGATGACCCGCACAGTGGTCGCCCGGGCCGACCCGCCGTCGACGTTGGTGTAGAAGCGGACCAGCACGTGCGGCAGCCCCATGGTGCCGAGGAACGTCGCCAGCATCAGCGAGTACACCTCGGCGGTGGGGTGCCCGCCGCCGAGCCCGCCGCCCGGCTGCGCCCACGGATCCGCGAACAGGCCGGCGACGTCCGGGCGGAGCAGCACCACCACGATCAGCACCGGCGCGGCGATGGCCACCAGCTTCACCCAGTACTGCACCGCCTGCACCAGGGTGATCGACCGCATCCCGCCGGCGACCACGTTGATCGTGACGACCAGCGCCACCGTCACCACGCCGACCCAGCGGGGCAACCCGGTCACCTCGGACAGCACCAGGCCGGCGCCCTGCAGTTGCGGGACGAGGTAGACCCAGGCGATGACCAGTACCAGGGCGGTGACCAGCGACCGCAGCCGCTGTGACCCCCAACGGATCTGGGCGAAGTCGGGGACCGTGTACGCGCCCGACCGCCGCAGCGGTGCGGCGACGAACAGTTGCAGCGCCAGGAACCCCGCCGTGAATCCGACCGGGAACCACAGGGCGTCCGGTCCGTAGACGGCGACCAGCCCGGCGACGCCGAGAAACGATGCGGCGGAGAGGTACTCGCCGCTGATCGCGGCCGCGTTCCAGGCCGGACGGACGGTGCGGGAGGCCACGAGGAAGTCGCCGGTGGTGCGGGCGAACCGGCCGCCGAACGCGCCGACGACCCCGGTCGCCAGCACCACCAGGGCGATGGCGACGAGGGACAGCGTCGGTTGGCCGAGGTTCACCCTGTCGCCTCAGCCCCGGTCGAGCAGGTCGGCGAACTCCCGCTCGATGCGTTCGGCCTGGCGACGGTGCAGCCGGGCCAGCCCCAGCAGTGCCGGGTACGACAGGACGGCCAGCACCCACCACGGCAGCGGCACTCCCCACGGCGCGAGCGAGGACACGACCGGCAGCGCGGCGAACAACAGCGGCAACGGCGCGAAGAGCAGCACCGCGACCGCAGCGATCCGCAGGGACGCGGCGAGCTGCGCGCGCATCAGGCCCCGGACCAGCTCCCGTCCGATCGCGGTCTGTTCGGCGACCTCGACGCCGCGGCGCACCGGCGCCGGTCCCGGCCGGTGGTCGGCCAGCACGATGCGGACCCGCCGTCCGGACTGGCGGTCGCGGGCCCCGCGCTCGACCCCGCCGTGCCGTTCACTCACTCGCGGACCTCGTCATCGCTCCACCGTTCACGGGCCGGTCCGCCGCCCCGGGCGACGGCCGGCCAGCAGCCGCTCCTTCAATTCCCGCAGGTGCCGACGACTGACCGGCAGATCGGCCGGACGGGCCTGCCCGGTCACCCGGATCCGGTGCCCGCCCTCCCCCGAGCGCAACTCGACGATGCGGTCCAACGCCACCAGGTAGCTGCGATGCACGCGCACGAATCCGGCCGGTTCCCATTCCTCCTGCAGCACGGACAACGGTGTCCGCAGCAGGTGACTCGCTCCGCCGGCCATCTGCAGTCGCGCGTAGTCGCCCTGCGCCTCGGCCCAGCACACCGCCGACCGCGGCACCAGCGTCGTCGTCCCGGCGAGGTCGACCGCGATGGTCGCCCCGCGATCGTCGGCCGGGACCGGGCGACCCGTCCCGCCACCGTTCGTCGTCGCTGTCGAGGGGGCGGCGGCCGCCGGCTCGCGGCCCTCGTCGGCCCGATCGCGGGCGGCGCACAGCCGGCCGACCGCCTCGGCGAGGCGGGCCGGCCGCACCGGTTTGAGCAGGTAGTCCACGGCACCGATCTCGTAGGCGTCGACCGCCCGATCGTCGTGCGCGGACAGGAACGCCACCGCCGGGCGGTGCGGCAGGCCGGACAGCATGCGGGCCAGGTCGATGCCGTCCCACCCCGGCATCGCGATGTCGAGCAGCACGGCGTCCGGGACCGGGCCGTCGGCGTCCGGTTGCAGGGCGGCCAGCGCGGCGGTGGCGTTGGCCGCGGTGCGGACCTCGCCGACCCGCGGGTCGCGGCCCAGCAGGTAGCTGATCTCGTCGAGCGCGGGAGCCTCGTCGTCGACGGCGAGCACGACCAGGCCGGAACGGGCCGGTTCCGCGGTCGGCGGCAGGGTGGTCATCGGTCCACCTCATCGTGGTCGGCGGGCAGGCGCAGGGGTGGTTCGAGTCTCGTCAATGCCGGCACGGGAGGCAACACGACCGGCGGCGCTCAGGAATCCGCGGTGACCCCGGGAGCGAATTTCGGCAGCCGCACGATGACCTTGGTGCCGGCCCCGGGCGCGGTCTCCACCACCAGTCCGTAGTCGGCCCCGAAGGCCGCGCGGAGCCGGTCGTGCACGTTTCGCAGACCGACGTGGTTGCCACCGAGATCACCTGCGGTACCCAGACTTTCGGTCAGCTCGTCGGCGTCGACGACCTGTCCGACCGTCGCCGGGTCCATACCGGCCCCGTCGTCCTCGACGCTGATCACGCAGTCCGGCCCGGCGTCCTCGGCGGCGACGGTGACCGTGCCGCCGGACGGTCGTCCGGCCAGCCCGTGCCGGACGGCGTTCTCGACCAGCGGTTGCACGGCCAGGAACGGGACGACGACGCCCAGCACCTCGGGGGCGACCCGCCACCGGACCTGCAGGCGGTCGCCGAAGCGGGCCCGCTCTAGGGTGAGGTACTTGTCGATGTTGGCCATCTCGTCGGCCAGGGTGGTGAACTCCCCGGCCTGCCGGAAGGAGTACCGGGTGAAGTCGGCGAACTCCAGCAGCAGTTCGCGGGCCCGGTCCGGGTCGCTGCGGACGAACGAGGCGATGGTGGTCAGCGCGTTGTAGATGAAGTGCGGGGAGATCTGCGCCCGCAGCGCGCGCACCTCGGCCCGGGCCAGGTCGGCCCGCGACTCGTCGAGATCTGCCAGTTCCAACTGGGTTCCGATGAACCGGGCGGTCTCGTCGGTGGCCCGGATGAGGAACGGTCCGACGGCCGAGCCGGCCAGCACCACGAGGGCTCCGACCGCGCGCTCGCCGACGATCAGCGGGGCGACCACCGCCCGGCTGACCGGACAGTCCGACCGTCCGCACTCGGCCACCGGGACGAGTTGTCGCCGACCGACCCGCACCGCCTCGTGGGCGGCGGGCAGGGCGTCGGCCGCGTGGTGCCCGCCCGGGCCGTGTTCGCCGAGCACCCGGCCGTCGGCGTCGGTGAGCGCCACCCCCGGGGTGTCGAGCAGGGTGCGCAACCAGGGCAGCGCCTCCCCCGCGGCCCGGGCGGTGAGCCCGGCCCGCAACGGCGGGCCGGCCTGTCCGGCCGTCTGCAGGGCCAGTGCGGCGGCTCGCACCCCGGGTGGTTCCACCATCCGATGCCGCACCCACCGCCCGCCGAGCAGCACGACGGCACCGATCACCAGCAGGACGGCGACCACGACGAGGCCGGCGAGCGGGGCGCTCATGGGTCCGACTGTGACACACGGTCCCGCCGGTCGTCGGACTCGGGTGCCGCAAACGAGAGCACTGCTCTTGACAGAGACCGACATCAGAGCGCATCGTGGAGCCAACAGAGAGCACTGCTCACACTTGGAGGATGGACATGACCCAGTATGTCGTCGCCGGAGCCGGCCCGGTCGGCACCACCGTGGCCCGGCAGCTCGCCACCGCCGGCCACCACGTCCGGTTGCTCACCCGGTCCGGACGCGGCCCGGACCATCCGTCGATCGAGCGGGTCGCGACGGACATCAGCCGGGTCGACGACCTGACCGCCCAGCTGGACGGGTCGGCCGCCATCTTCAGCTGCATCCACGCCAGCCGGTACGCCGCCGCCACCTGGCGCGCCGAACTGCCGGCCGCCGACGCCGCCGTGCTCACCGCCGCCGGCCGGGTCGGCGCGACCGCCGTCTTCCCCGAGAGCCTGTACGGGTTCGGGCCCGTCGACGGCCCGATGACCGAACGCACGCCGCTGGCCGCGACCACCGGCAAGCCCGGGATCCGGGTCGAGCTGCTGCATGCCCGGGCCGCCTCACCGACCCGCACCATCAGCGTGGCCGCCTCCGACTTCTACGGACCGGAGGTGCTGACCGCCCACGCCGGCGAGCGGATGGTGGCCCGGGTACTGGCCGGCCGATCGGTGCAGGTCATCGGGTCGGCCGATCAGCCGCATTCCTTCACCTACGTCCCCGATCTCGCCGCGGCCATGATCGCCGCCGCCGGCCGCCCCGGCCCGGACGACGAGTTCCTGCTCGCGCCGACGGCACCCGCGATCACTCAGCGCGCGTTGGTCGGGCTGTTCGCGGCGGCGGCCGACGTGGCCGCCCCCCGGGTGGGTCGGCTTCCGGTCGGGTTGCTCCGCGCGGTCGGTGTCGTCCACGGAGGCAGCCGCGAGCTGGCCGAGCTGGGGTACCAGTTCACCGCGCCCTTCGTCCTCGACTCCCGTTCCAGCGAGCGGATTCTCGGTCTGGCCGCCACCCCACTGGGTGAAGGCGTCCGGGCCACGGTGCAGTGGTGGCGGCAGCGGCTGTCCACGGCGCCGGGGGCGACGGCCGACGTCGACCACGTCGGTCGACGCTGACCAAGAAGGCACTTCGGAGGCCGAAACAGCGTGTTGCCGCACACATGATCACCGTCGACCCACTTGCGCCGCGTCGCCCACGACGATCGGCGTCAGCCCCGGCTCAGCGACGCGACCACTGCGGCGATCCGCCGCTCGCGGGTCTCCGGGCGCTTGGCGTCGGCCACCGAGCGGGCGTGCTCCTTGCGGCGGGACGGGGCCAGCGCGTCGAACGCGGCCCGCACCGCCGGGTCGGCGTCCAGCGCGGCCGCCAGATCGGCCGGGACGTCGACCGGCGGCGGCCCGTCGGCCAGTTCGATGACGACGGTGATCTCGTCCCCCGCCGCCACCCCGAGCCGATCCCGCACGGCCTTGTTGAAGCCGAGCAGGTTCTCGCCGCCCATCCGCCCGATCCGGCCGTCGATGGTGGTGCCGCCCACGGTGAAGCGCACCGCGGGCGTCCTGCCGGCGCCCAGTCCGGCGACCTGCTCGTCGGTGAGCACCACGGCCGCCGCCGGTCCCCGCGGCTCCAGCCGGGTCGTCACCTCCAGGGGCGCGCTCACGCGGACTCCCCGGGCGCGGCCAGGCTGCCGATGCGGATGCGGTTGCCGAACGGGTCCCGGATGCCGAAGTCGACGCCGTAGGGCTTCTCCGACACCTCGTCGGTGAAGTCGACGCCCTTGGCCTTCAACTCGGCCGCCGTCGCGCGGGCGTCGTCGGTGACCAGGGCCAGCCAGCCGCCGGCCGCGCCCTTGGTCAGGGCGTCCCGCACCTGGGCGGCCGTGTCCGGGCTCATCGACGGCGGCCCCGGCACCTCCAGCAGGACCTCACGGTCGCGCTGGCCCGGCAGGCACACGGTCAGCCAGCGCATGAAGCCGAGATCGACATCGGTGTGCACCTCGAAACCGAGGGTGCCGACGTAGAAGTCGAGGGCCTGGTCCTGGTCGAGGACGAAGATCGAGGATTGGCGGATCGTGGTCGCAGAGGCGCTCGTCATGGTCCGAACGCTAGGTCCCG
Organism: Nakamurella flava; assembly: GCF_005298075.1. Lineage (NCBI taxonomy): Bacteria > Bacillati > Actinomycetota > Actinomycetes > Nakamurellales > Nakamurellaceae > Nakamurella > Nakamurella flava. The sequence goes on along the minus strand of NZ_SZZH01000003.1, from coordinate 542,431 downwards.
GAGCAGCCGGCGCGCTTGTCCGAAACTGCTCGATCCCCGACCGGGTCACGCCGGCCGGCGCCAGGCCTTGACGAAGCAGGTCGGGACCGGGCCCGGGGTGGCGGCGCGCCGCCGGTGGGCGGTCGGGGTCTCCCCGACCACCGCCCCGAAGGTCCGGGTGAACGTGGACAGACTGGTGAACCCGACCGCCAGACAGATCTCGGTGACCGGGAGGTCGGTGTCCCGCAGCAGAGCACTGGCCCGTTCGATCCGACGGCGTTGCAGGTAGCGGTGGGGCGTCTCGCCGAACGTGGCCTTGAAGATCCGGATGAAGTGGGCGCTCGACACCATCGCGATGGCCGCCAGCCTCGCGATGTCCAACGGCTCGGCGTAGGCCGCGTCCATCGCGTCGCGGGCCCGCAGCAACCGCCGGTTCTGGTCCTCGACGGCATCCACGGTCGTCAGCGTCCCGCCCCGCGGGCCGCCGCCCGCAACTGGGCCGACACCGTCCGGCCGATACCGAGCGGCCAGCGCACCATGGCGTACTCGGTGGCCTCGTCGACCCGGAGGGCACGGGTGGAATTGCCCGTCCGGACGAAGAAGTCGGTCGGACCGTTGCCCTTGGCCGGTCGCAGGTACACGGGCCGCGGCGACGCCGGGCACGTCACCCGGCAGACGATCCGCTCGCCGGTCGCCGACCCGTCGTCGGCCGTGACGCGGGCGAAGTCGACCGCCGGCAGCGCGGCCGCGTTCGGACCCAGCACGGTGGACAGGAAGTCCCGCAGCCACAGCTCGAACCGGTCTGGGTCCGGGGCCTTCATGATGGCCAGATCGTTGGCCAGGCCGAGGATCTCGCCGTCGTCGGCCACACCGATGAGCAGCGTGCCGCCGTCGGCGTTGGCGAACGCGGCGACCGTCTTGGCGATCACCGCCTCGATCTTCTCGTCGCGGGTCCCGGTGTGCAGGTTGTACCGGGCGGAGGACTTGAACTCGAGCCGGTCCGATTCACCGCGGGCGATGAGGTCGGGCACCGACTCCCGGGCTGGCGGTGGCTGCAGGCGCGCGGCGACCGCTGCGAACCCGGCCAGCAGCAGGGCCGTCACCCCGACCGCGATGAGGATGACGCCCACGTTCCACGGCCGGTGGGCATCCAGCGTCAGTCCACCGACGAGCAGCCCGACGGAGATGCCGATGACCGACAGCACGATGGTCGTCGACGTCGACAACCGCACCCGGCCACGGAGCACCCAGCGAGCGGCCAGCCCGATCAGGTACGCGGCCAGCAGGACCACCGGCAACGCCAGGGCCACCGTCACGGTCGATGCGTCGTACATCTCGTCCCCGATCCGCTCTGCTCCCGGGCCGCCAGGACCGCCCCCGGGAACCCGCTCCGCCGCGGCAGGAATCTACCGGCCGGCGCGCGGACGAGCCGGATCCACGATGCCCGACCTGCGCGGAAGGGGCGGCCGACCGCGCTCGGCCGGGGTCAGAGGAACACCGCGGCCGTCCACAGGTGCAACAGGGCGAACCCGCGCCACGGCCGCCACGGCTCCGCCCGCACCCGGGCCGCTCGCTCCCCCGGCACGGTCGGTCTCTCCCCCACCACACCGGACGGCGGGCTCTCCCCGGCCAGCATCCGCCGCAGCACCAGATCGCCGGCCGGGTAGCCGTCCGGATCCCGCAGGCACCGCAGGGTCAGGTACTCGACGGTCCACGGCCCGATACCCGGCAGAGCCAGCAGCCCCGCCCGCACCGCCGCCCGCTGATCGGCCGGACCCGGCGCGACGGTCAACCCGTCGGCGAGCGCCCCGGCCAGGGCCTGCAGGGTCCGGGCCCGGGCCCCGGTGACCCCGAGCGACGCCCGGAACTCCTCGGCCGCCGCACCGGCGATCCGTCGCAGGTCCAGGGGCCCGGCCACCGCTGAGTCGACCCGGCCGGCCTCGACCGGGGTCGACCAGTGCTGGACGAGCCGCCCCGCGAAGGTGCGGGCCGCCGCGAGCGACACCTGTTGCCCGAGGACGGTGAAGAGCGCCGTTTCCGCCCCGTCGACCGATCCGGGGATCCGCAGCCCCGGCCGGGCGGCCACCAGCGGACCCAGTAGGGGGTCGGCGCCGAGGTGGGCGACCGCCCCCGCCGGGTCGAGGTCCAGGCCGAGCCACCGCCGCACGACCCCGTCCACCTGCGGGAAGAGTTCGTCGGACGGCAGCCCGTCGACGGTCACCACCGGCGGCGCGCCGTCCGGGCCGGGCCAGGACACCCGGGCGAGCACCGGCCCGGCGGGGGTGTCGATCACCCGGATGTGGGCCCCGTCGTCCGGGTCCACCCATTCCCGCCCCGGCACCTGATGCGCGGCCAGGAAACGACGCAGTGGAGTCCAGGCCACATCCGTCGGGAGCGGGGATATCAGCACGAGCCCACCGTTCCCCACCGTCCGGCAGCCCAGCGACCCGGGGCGGCGCGATCAGCGGGGGCGGACCGCCTGCAGGGTGAAGGACAACGGCATGACCCCGGCCCGGGCGTCGAGCGCGTACTCACCGTCCGGGCGTTCGACCATCTGACCAGGCAACGCCTCCCACGGCACGCTGTCGTGTTCGGTCAGGCCGGTGAGCACCAGACCCGCGTCCAGGACGGCGGTGACGATCTCGCCCAGACCGCGGTTCCACTCGTAGGTGCGGGTGGCCCGCAACGGCCGGTCGGTCGGTACGTAGGAACTGCTCCCGTCGAACACCAGCGGCTCGTCGTGCTCGAAGTACGGGTACCGCAGGTGCAGGTCGTCGGTCTGTTCCTCGTCGACGGTCCACAGGATGGGGTGTCCCTCCCGGATGAACAGCCGCCCACCCGGGGCCAGCAGCCCGGCCACCACCTCGGCCCACTGCCGCACGCTCGGCAACCATCCGATCGCCCCGATGCCCGTGTAGACCAGGTCGAAGGAACCCGGTTCGAGCGCGGTGAGAGCATGCAGCACATCGGACTCGACGAAGTCCACGGCGTCACCGGTCTCGCCGACCAGACGGCGGGCCTCGGCGACCGCGGTCGGCGAGAAGTCCAGGCCGGTGACCCGGGCTCCCAGCCGGGCCAGTGACAGGGTGTCGGTGCCGATGTGGCACTGCAGGTGCACCGTCCGCTGCCCGGCGATGTCGCCGAGCCGCTCCCGGTCGAACCGCACCACGTCCGACAGCAGTGCGGGGTCCTGCACGTATCGCATGACGCCGTACCCGGTGCCGGTACGGCTGGCGTGCAGTTCGGCCCGCTCGTCCCAGTTGGCCCGGTTCGCGGCCAGGTAGCCGGTCACCGCGTCCACGGTCGGTTCGGCGCTCGGTTCGTCGGTCATCGGATCATCCTGCCGGGCCACACCGCGACACCGCGGGGGTGTCAGCCCCCGCGGTGTCGTGCGGTTGTCGCCCGCGTTGGCCCGCCGACAGACCGAGACCCCCTTCCCGGCTGGGGAAGAGGGCCTCGGTGTCTGGGGCGGAGTGCGCCGGTGGAGCGGTCAGTGGGACAGCGCCGCCTTGCGCTCGGAGCTCTCGGCCTCGGGGGCTCCACCGTGCTCGTCGAGCATGTCCGACTCGTCGAACGGGTTCTTGCCGTTCAGGGTGTCGGCCATGCGCTGCTTGTCGATCTCCCTGGTCCACTTGCCGACCAGGACGGTGGCCACGGCGTTGCCGGAGAAGTTGGTGACGGCGCGGGCCTCGGACATGAATCGGTCGATGGCCACGATGAGGCCGACACCGTTCAGCAGGTCCGGGCGGTGAGCGGCGAGGCCGCCACCCAGGGTGGCCAGGCCGGCACCGGTGACCCCGGCGGCGCCCTTGCTGGCGACGATCATGAAGACCAGCAGCGAGATCTGCTCGGGGATGCTCAGCGGGGTGCCCATGGCGTGACCGATGAACAGCGAGGCCATGGTCAGGTAGATCGCGGTGCCGTCCAGGTTGAACGAGTACCCGGTGGGGACGACGACGCCGACGACGGGCTTGGAGACACCGGCGTGCTCCATCTTGGCGATGAGGCGGGGCAGCACGGTTTCCGAGGACGACGTGGCGACGATCAGCAGCAGCTCCTGCTTCAGGTAGGCCAGCAGCTTGAAGATCGAGAAGCCGGTCACGGCCTTCAGGATCCCGCCCAGGATGACGAAGATGAAGACGGCGCAGGTCAGGTAGAAGGTGCCCATGAACAGGGCCAGCGAGGTGATCGCGGACCAGCCGGTCGCACCGACGACACCGGCGATGGCACCGAAGGCGCCGATCGGGGCCAGCCACATGATGCCGGCCAGGATCTTGAAGACCAGACGCTGCAGGACGGAGACCGCGTTGATGATCGGCTCGCCGCGCTTGCCGAGGGACTGCACCGCGAAACCGACGATGAGGGCGACGAACAGGGCCTGCAGCACGGAACCGACGGTCAGGGCCGAGAACAGCGTGGTCGGGATGATGTCGAGGAAGAAGTTGCCGGTGCCGGCGACCGCGGGGACCTCGTACTTCGAGGCGCTCGCGGCGGCAGCCAGACCGTCACCGACCGGCAGGAAGTTGCCGACGACCAGACCGATGATCAGCGCCAGGGTCGACATGGCGATGAAATAGCCGAGGGCCAGGCCGCCGACCTTGCCGACCTGGGAGGCCTTCCGGATGGAGCCGATGCCCAGGACGATGGTGCAGAAGATGACCGGGCCGATGATCATCTTGATGAGGTTGACGAACGCCTTGCCGATGTCGCCGAGCCAGACGGCGTCCTTGCCGAAGATCAGGCCGACGATCGTGCCGGCCACCACGGCGGCGATCACCAGGATGTAGAGCCAGTGGGTGCCCAGGCCCTTCTTCTTGGCGGGCGTGGCCGGCGCGGCGGGGCCGGCGGGATCCCCCATGGGGGTTCCGGGAGCGTTGAGCGTCATTGCCATCTCCTGCGGGTCTGTGGGCTGGCGCCCCGGGTCTCGGACCGTCAGTGGTCCGGCGGGCTGGCGGTCGAACCGGGGATCAGCTCTGCGGGACACCACAGAGATTGCTCGGGATTGCGATCTGGGTCACCGATACGTACATAAGGAAAACCGACCGCGCTCACAGGCCCTTGACATGCCGACGACGGGTGAGGTGCCGGCAGCCCTACTGACCTGCGGGGACACCCGGAGCCGAGCGGCCTGCGGGCGCCCGACGAGCGGACGGCCCGCCATGTACGCAACAGCCCGGTGGGTTCGTGCGGGAGCCGGCAGGAACGACTCGAGGCCCCCTCCCGCGAGCGGGAAGGGACCTCGAGTGCGGCCGGGCGGTGGGGTCAGGTGGTCGGGGCCGCGTACGCCGCCCAGTTGGACAAGTCGATGGTGCCGTCCCAGAACTTGTTGTCATGGGCCCAGTAGACCGTCGAGAAGCCGCAACTGGCGCCCTGTCGCATCGCGGTGGCCATGTAGCCGTTCTCCGACAGGTCGGTGTACTTGGCCGCGGTGGCCGCGCTGTATCCCGGGTTCTCGCCGACCTTGGCGATGCCGTACTCGTCGGCGATCCGGGAGATCCAGCGGGTGCCGCCCCAGGTGGTGACGCCCATGTCGGTGAGCGGCAGGCTGCGGTCACTCGTGGTGCACAGGTCGTTGCCACCCGAGCCGTCGGCCATCGAGCTGACCATCGCCGCGATGTTCCGGTCGGTGGAGTACATGTCGGCGTAGACCCGGTCCCACAGGGCCCCGACCCCGAGCGGGCTGGACGGCAGGTTCTGGGCGGCCAGCACGTCGATCTTGCGGGCGTAGACCCCGACCCCCGGGGTGAGGATCTGGAAGGTTCCGGTGAAGCCCACCTTGCGCATGGCCCGCATCTGCCACTGGCCGACGTCCGAGAGCGCGTCGACGTACCACAACGCCCACTGCTTGGCCTGAGCCGCAGTGAGGCCCGGGGTGCCGGGCTTCCAGCCGGGGAACGGGTTCTTGTCGATCGTGGCGGGCAGATCGGCCCCGTTCTGGGCGTTGGTGTCGAAAGCCCAGTAGGTGTTGCCGGACGGGTACAGCAGCTCGGACCGCGCCCCGGAGGTGATGCGGATGGAGTCCACCTGCGACAGGTCCAGGACCTGACCGACCCGCTGCAGGAAACCCCAGCCCTGGCTGCGGATCTTGCTGTTGAACACCAGGTTGGCCTCGGCGGACACCTGACCGTTCTGGTTCACGAACCGGCCGTTGGGCATGTTCTTGACCCAGTCCGGCGTGAAATGCAGCCCGAGGCCGAGACTGACCTTCATGCCCGAGGCCCGCAGCTGGGCGAGCCGGCTCTTGATGTAGCTCTCGTAGGCGGCGTTGAACACCCCGTCCTGCGGTTCCCAGGAGCGCCAGCTGATCTCGAGCATCGCCGAGCGGACGCCCGCCGAGTACTCGGTCGGCGCCTTCTCCGGCGTGGTGCCGAGCGTGCCCAGCGCCGGGTAGGAGGTCCCGGCGGGCGGCGGGGCCACGGTCGCCGCGGCGGCCACGCCGGTCCCGGTCAGTGCGGCCAGGCTGATGCCGAGGGCGGCGACCAGAGCGGTCGCGGTGGCCCGGACCCACCGGCGCGGGGAGCGTAACGACGGTCCGGCGGGGGCGCTGGACAGGCGGCTTGTGATCATCGTCAACTCCGGGAAGGGGCGGGCGTCTGGACGGAGATGGCGGTGACCGTCCAACTGACCAACCGAAAGTAACGAGCCGCCTACCCTCCGCACATCGTGCGTTCGACCGCAATTGCGCTGGTCAGAATGCATCGGAACGCCTGGGGCACCTGGCCGGCGCCTGGGTCAGCTGCATCAGGGCACCCCCGGCTGCTGCACCAGGGATGTCCCGCGATCGGGATGTTCGTCGTCCGCGCGCCGGGTCAGGCGTAGGCGGCCCACCGGGAGAACGCGACGGTGCCGTCCCAGAACTGGTCGTCGTGGGCCCAGTACACGGTGCGCAGACCACACGTCGCGCCCTGGCGCATCGCGGTGGCCATCGCCCCCGACGACGACAGGTCGACGTAGTCGGAGCGGGTCGAGCTGCTGTACCCCGGGTTCTCGCCGACCTTGGCGATCCCGTACTCATCGGCGATGCGGCTGATCCACCGGGCCCCGCCCCACCAGTTCGTCGTGGGCGAGGTGAGGGCGACGGACCGGTCCTCCGACGAACACGAGTCGTCGCCGCCCGAGCCGTCGGCCAGCGAACTGATGTTGGCCACGATCCGCCGGTCGGTCTGCAGCAGCCGGGGGTAGATCCGCGACCAGTACGCCCCGACCCCCAGCGCACCCTCCGGCAGGTTCTGCTCGGCCAGGTTGTCCAGCTTGTTCGCGTAGACCCCGACCCCCGGGGTGAGGATCTCGAACGCGCCACCGAAACCCATCTTGCGCAGGGCCCGCATCTGGAAAGCACCGGCCTCGGCGAGGGAATCGACGTACCACAGTGCCCACTGCTGCATCTGGGCGGTCGTGAGCCCGCCCCCGCCCGGTCGCCAGTCCGGATAGGGGTTGCGGGCGACGCCCTCGGGTAGGCCCCGCCCGGTCCGGGCGTTGGCGTCGAACGCCCAGTACGTACCGCCCTCCGGGTAGAGCAGTTCCGACCGCACCCCGGAGGTCACCCGCACGGCGGCGACCTGACCGAGGTCGAGCACCGTCCCCAGCCGCTGCAGGTAGTCCCAGGCGCGCTCCCGGACGGCCCCCGAGAAGACGAAGTCCGCGCCGGCCGAGACCCGGCCGTTCTGATCGACCAACCGGGCGTCCGGCAACGCCTTGACCCAGTCCGGTGTGAAGTGCAGGCCCAGACCCAGGGTGACCTTCATGCCGGACGCGCGCAGCTGCGCCAGCCGGGCGCGCATCTGCCGCTCATAGCCGGCGTCGAACTGGCCGGACCGCGGCTCCCACTCACGCCAGCTGACTTCCATCATGGCCGTGCGCACCCCGGCGGCCGCCTCGCCGGCGGCCCGCGACGGATTGGTGCCCAGCGTGCCCAGACCCGGGAACGATGTCCCGGCCGGCGCCACCGGGGCCGCCCCCGCCGGCGTGACCGACACGGTCGTCGCGGCGAGAGCCAGCAGCAGAACAAGCAGCATCCGCCGGGGACGTGAGCACCGGCCGGCGGCACCCCGCATCCGGACGGTGCCGGCGAGCGGGGCCGATCGCCCGCGGCGGTGGCCAGGGCGGGAACCGGGAGAGAGCACGACGGACTCCGATCGGTCGGCGACAGGACAGTGCCTGACCGACGCGGTCCGACCGGCAAAACGCTAGCGAGCAGGTTGCCTTTCGACACCATGCCATTTCTCATATTGCCAATCGGGAACACCGTCTGATTCCCTGACAATGGCGGGGTGGAATTCACCTGATATCCGCACCACTCCCGGCCGGCGACTCACCCGGATGAATCAGCGGTGATTTTCGTTCGCCCCGCTTGTCCGTTTGCCGTCGCCGTCGGTACGGCGCGGGCCCGCAGGAACGCCACGAACAGCGCAACGAGCAGGCCGGCCCGCCCCCAGACGCCGATGAGCACCAGCTGAGGTGAGATCGCGTCGTAGACCCCGGCCGGCGCACCCGTTCCCAGCAGATACATCCACCGGAAGAAACCGACACCCATCGCAGCGTCGACCGTGAAGTACGCCAGAATCCAGCCCACCGGAATGCGGAGCAGGACGAAGAACGGCAACAACCACAGGGTGAATTGCGGGCTGTGCACCTTGTTGAACAGCAGATACGCGCAGAGCATCGCCGCGGCGACGGCAAGCCACGGATAGACACCCTCCCGCCGGTACCGAATGAAGCCCAGGCCCACGGCCAGCAGGAGCCCGGCGAACGTGGTGACCGTCGCCCATTGCGCCATCAGCGCCTGGGTGGCGGCATTGTCGGAATTGCTCTCCGGCCGGAACGCCCAGAACCAGATCGAATTCGTCGTCAGATCGATGGGCCGGCTCCACTGGAACTGGAACGACGCCCACCAGCCCCGGAACCCGACCACCATGAAGGGCAGGTTGGCCGCCAGGCACACCCCGAACGCCCCGGCGGCGAACGCCAGTCCCGACCGCCACCGCGCGGCCGCCGACCGGACAGCCCGGTCCGCGGCCCCCTCCCCGAGGACGAGGAACAGGGCGACCGGTAGGACGAACATCAAGGGGTAGAGCTTGAACGCGCCACCCAGTCCGAGGGCGACCGCGGCGACGACCAGCCGCCGACGGCGCACCGCCGACCCATCGTCCACGCCGGGTCCGCCCGGCCCTGGTCCACCGTCCGATCCGCCCGGAACCGGAGGCGGCAGCCGCAGGAGAGCCCAGCAGGCCACCACCGTGCTGGCCACGGCCAGCAGGTCCCAGTTGTGAAAGGCGTACAGCACCAACGGCGGCGCCAGCGCGAACCACCACGACCGCAGACCGGCCAGCCAGGCCAACAGCGCCGCCGAGAGCAGACCCGCGACGGCGAGCGGGATCGCCGACCAGGCCAGGAACTGCCCGTCGGTGTCGGCCGGCAGGGCCGACAGCCAGATGACGACCCCGGTCAGCACCGGATACTCGAGGGAGCCGCCGTAGAGCTGGCTCGGCGGTCGGAAGCCGCCCGAGACGTACGGGAAGACGTGGTCGTCGATGCCCCGACCGATCCACAACTGCTGGATGTCGGAGTAGCAGACGTCCCGCGCGACCCGGGTGCTGTAGTCCGGAGTGGACCGACCCGACGCGTCGTAGGTCGGACCGACGCAGCGTTCCTTGTTCGCGAACCCCAAGACCAGCGTCACGCCGCAGAGGACGGTGGTCAGCAGGACGAAGACCAGCGATCCGGCCCGGAGTACGCCCCACCGACGGACGGCCGGCTGCTCCGTTGCCGGGGCGATCGCCACCTCAGTCCAGGGAGATGGGGGTGACGCCGTACGGACGCAGACCGGCCACCCCGCCGTCGGCCGCGGTCAGCACACAGATGCCGTCGGCGGTGATGGCCATGGAATGTTCGGTGTGGGCGGCCCGACTGCCGTCTTTGGTGACAACAGTCCAATCGTCGTCCAGCACACGGGTGGCGGACTTGCCGAGGGTCACCATCGGTTCGATGGCCAGGGCCATCCCCGCAACCAGACGCGGCCCCTTGCCCTTCTTGCCCTCGTTGGGCACGAACGGCGCCATGTGCATCTGCGTGCCGATCCCGTGGCCCCCGTACCCGGAGACCGAGCCGTACCGGCGGCCGTCCAGCTTGGCCGACCGGGCCACCGAGCCACCGATCGCCGCCGAGACGTCGCCCAGGCGGCCGCCGTCGTGCGCCGCGGCGATACCGGCCCACATGGCGGTCTCGCAGGCCTGGATGAGATCGACCTCGGCGGCACCCTGCTCGTCCTCCGGGGGCTCACCCACATGCAGGGAGATCGCAGAGTCGGCATGCCAGCCGTCGAGGATGCACCCGGCGTCGATGCTGATGAGGTCGCCCTGCTGCAGGACCCGGGGACCGGGGATCCCGTGCACCACCTCGTCGTTGACGGAGGCGCAGATGACGCCGTCGAACCCGCCGGTGCCATCCTTGGCCGCCCCGTAGCCCAGGAAGCTGCTGACCGCGCCGGCGTCCCGGATGACGGTGGCCACCACCTCGTCGATGTCACGGGTGCTGACCCCGGGTCGGGTCGCGGCCCGCGCTGCGTCCAGCGCCTGCGCGAGCAGGACGCCGGACGCGCGCATGGCCTGCAGCTCGCCCCGGGTCTTCAGTTCGATGTCACGGTCGCTCATGCAGGAAAGCTCAGCTCCGTCGGTCGGTGGGCGTGTTCGCCTGGCTGGCGTCCAACGCCTTGAGGATGCGCTGCTGCACCTCGTCGACGGCGCCGACGCCGTCGACCGCGAGCAGGATGTCGGAGTAGTGCTCCAGCAGCGGACGGGTCTGGTCGTGGTACAGCGACAGGCGGCGGGAGATCGCCTCAGCGGTGTCGTCCGAACGACCGCGCGACAGCAGCCGTTCCATCAGCACGTCGTCGGAGACCTCCAGCAGCACCACGGCGTCGAGCTGCTGATCACGGGTGCGCAGCAGATCGGCCAACCACTGGGCCTGGCCGGTCGTCCGCGGGAAGCCGTCGAGCAGGAAGCCCTTCTCGGCGTCGGGCTCGGACAGCCGGGCGGCCACCATCGCCTGGGTCACCTCGTCGGGGACGAGCTCACCGGCCTCGGTGTACTTCTGCACCAAGGTGCCGAGCTCGGTCTGCTGCGCGATGTTGGCCCGGAAGAGATCGCCGGTCGAGATGTGCGGGATACCGAGGTTCTCCTGCAGTTTTTCTGCCTGAGTGCCCTTGCCGGCGCCCTGCGGACCGACGATCAGGATCTTCATCAGCGAAGGAACCCTTCATAGTTGCGCTGCATGAGCTGCGTCTCGATCTGCTTCACCGTGTCGAGGCCGACCCCGACCATGATCAGGACCGCAGTGCCGCCGAAGGGGAAGTTCTGATTCTGGCCGCCACCCGTGAGCTCGAGGAACAGGTTGGGAAGGATCGCCACGATACCGAGGTAGATGGATCCGGGCAGTGTGATCCTGGACAACACATATTGCAGGTACTCGGCGGTCGGGCGGCCCGGGCGGATCCCCGGGATGAAGCCGCCGTACTTCTTCAGCTCGTCGGCCCGCTCCGTCGGGTTGAACGTGATGCCGACGTAGAAGTACGTGAAGAAGATGATCAGGGCGAAGTACAGCAGGATGTGCGACCAGGTGCCCTGATCGACGATGTAGGTGCTGATGAACGAGACCCAGCCACTGACCTGGGTGTTGCCTTCGGCGTCCACGGTGGTCGGGCTGACCAGCTGCACCAGCAGCAGCGGCAGGTACAGCAGGGACGTCGCGAAGATGACCGGGATGACGCCGGCCTGGTTGACCTTGAGCGGCAGATAGGTCGACGTGCCGCCGTACATCTTCCGGCCGATCATCCGCTTGGCGTACTGCACGGGCAGCCGCCGCTGGCCCTGCTCGACGAACACCACCGCGGCGATGATGCCGAGCGCGATGAACAGGACCACGGTGAAGACCACGCCACCCTGGTTCTGCAGGATGTTGTTGCCCTCGGCCGGGATGCGGGCGGCGATCGAGGAGAAGATCAGGATCGACATGCCGTTGCCGATGCCGCGGTCGGTGACCAGCTCACCCATCCACATGATGAACGCGGTGCCGGCCGTCATCGTCAGCACCAGCACGATGAGCGCGAACGGCGACTGGTCCGGGATGATCCGGTCGTTGACGCTGCAGCCGGGGAACATCTGGCCGTTGATGGCCAGGGCGAGGAAGGCGGTGGACTGCAGGACGCCCAGACCGATGGTCAGGTAGCGGGTGTACTGCGTCAGCTTGGCCTGGCCGGCCTGGCCCTGCTTCTTCAGCTGCTCGAACCGCGGGATGACGACCGTCAGCAACTGCACGATGATCGACGCCGTGATGTACGGCATGATGCCGAGCGCGAAGACCGACAGCTGCAGCAGCGCGCCACCGGAGAACAGGTTGAGGACCGTGAACAGGTCCGCTCCCCCACCCGCGGTCTCGTCGATGCAGACCTGGATGTTGGGGTACGAGACACCGGGCGACGGAATGGTCGCGCCCAAGCGGTAGACGGCGACCATGGCCAGCGTGAAGAGGATCTTCTTGCGCAGATCCGGTGTCTTCAACGCCGAAGCGAAGGCGGCGAGCAATGGTCCTCCTGGCTTCACCGCCCTGCCGGGCCGGACGGTGGCGACGGGACCCGGACCGAACCGGTTCCCCCCGCTGCTGAATTTCGGTTGCTGTGCGGCGGTCGGATCGCGCCCCGGTCACCCGGGACGCGCGGACGAGGCAGATCCGCGCAGGCAGCACGGCACGCCGGACGACCACCGATCGCAGCCTTCGACTCTAACGCAAGCCACGCCCCCACCACCCCGTCCGACGAGGCGGGTCGCCCCACCGCGCCACTCGAAAGCGGCGTGCCCGCGGGTGCCCTGCCGCACAGGGGGCCGAAACGACGACGCCCGGGCCGATCCAGTGGATCGGCCCGGGCGCTCGGTCGTGGTCGGCGTGATCAGCCGACGGTGACGCTGCCGCCGGCGGCGGCCAACTTCTCCTTGGCGGAACCGGAGAACGCGGTCGCGGTGACCTGCAGGGCCACCCCGTTCACGTCGCCGTCGCCGAGGACCTTGATCGGGTGTCCGGCGCGCACGGCACCGGCAGCCACCAGCTCGGCGGCACCCACGGTTCCGCCCGACGGGAACAGCTCGGCGAGCTGGCCGACGTTGACGACCTGGAAGGTCACCTTGAACCGGTTCTTGAAGCCCTTGAGCTTGGGCAGCCGCATGTGCAGCGGCAGCTGTCCACCCTCGAAGCCCGGGGAGACGTTCTTGCGAGCGCCGGTCCCCTTGGTGCCGCGGCCCGCGGTCTTACCCTTGGAGCCCTCGCCACGGCCCACGCGGATCTTGTCCCGCTTGGCCCCCGGCGCGGGGCGCAGATGATGCACCTTGATGGTCACGGTCGATCACTACTTCCCTGAGTCAGCGGTGTCGGCGGCGTCCGCCGGAACGACCGACAGCAGGTGCGTCGCCGTCCGGATGTAGCCGCGGTTCACCGCGTTGTCCTCGACCACCACGGAATCGTTGATCCGCTTGAGGCCGAGCGAGCGCACCGACTCCCGAGCCGGACGCTTGTTGCCGATGGTGGACTTGACCTGGGTCACCTTGAGAGCAGCCATGGTCAGACCCCCTGTCCGGCCCGCGCCCGCAGCATGGCCGCCGGCGCGACGTCCTCGATGGGCAGTCCACGACGGGCGGCCACGGCCTCCGGACGCTGCAGGTTCTTCAGCGCCTGGATGGTGGCGTGCACGATGTTGATCGGGTTGTCCGAGCCGAGCGACTTGGACAGCACGTCGTGGATGCCGGCGCACTCCAGCACGGCGCGCACCGGACCACCGGCGATGACACCGGTACCCGGGGAGGCCGGACGGAGCAGCACGACACCGGCGGCCGCCTCACCCTGAACCGGGTGGGGGATGGTCGACGCGATGCGCGGCACCTTGAACATGTACTTCTTGGCCTCTTCGACACCCTTGGCGATCGCCGCGGGGATCTCCTTGGCCTTGCCGTAGCCGACACCGACGCTGCCGTCGCCGTCACCGACCACCACGAGGGCGGTGAAGGAGAAGCGGCGGCCGCCCTTGACGACCTTGGCCACGCGGTTGGTGACGACGATGCGCTCGAGGAGCGGGTTCTTCTCGACGGGTGCGTCCCGACGGCCGCCGTCGCGGCGGTCCCGACGGCCGTCCCGCCGATCGCCGCGGTCGTTGCCGCCGAACCCTCCGCCTCGCTGGGGTCCGGGCATCAGATGTCCCTCTCAGATCGCTTGCTGTTCATGGTCAGAACTCCAGCCCGGCGCTGCGAGCGCCTTCGGCCAGGGCCGCGATACGGCCGTGGTACTTGTCGCCCCCACGGTCGAACACCGCCGCGGAGACGCCGAGGGCCTTGGCCCGCTCGCCCACGAGTTCGCCGACCTTGCGGGCCTTCGCCGTCTTGTCGCCCTCGCCCTGCCGCAGATCGACCTCGAGGGTCGACGCCGAGGCCAGGGTGCGACCCAGCGCGTCGTCCACCAGCTGAACGCCGATGTGCCGAGCCGAACGGGTGACGACCAGACGCGGACGAACCGCGCTGCCGACGACCTTCTTGCGCAGTCGCTCGTGCCGCCGTGTCCGGGCGGCACGCCGCACGCCGGAGGTTCCGGTTGCCTTGTACGCCATGACTTACTTCCCCGTCTTCCCGACCTTGCGCCGGACGACCTCGCCGGCGTACCGCACACCCTTGCCCTTGTAAGGGTCGAGCTTGCGGAGCTTGCGGATGTTGGCGGCGACCTCGCCGACCAGCTGCTTGTCGATGCCCTCGACGCGGAACTTGATCGGGGACTCCACGACGAACGTGATGCCCTCCGGAGCCACGACGGGAACCGGATGGGAGTAGCCGAGGGCGAACTCGATGTCCTTGCCCTTGGCGACGACGCGGTAACCGACGCCGACGATCTCCATCGACTTGCTGTAGCCCTGGGTGACACCCACGACCATGTTGTTGACCAGTGAACGCGTCAGGCCGTGACGGGCCCGCGAGTCACGCTCGTCGTCGGGACGGGTGACGACCAGCTGGCCGTCCTCCTTCGCGATCGAGATGGGCTCGACGACCGAGTGGCTCAGGGCGCCCTTGGGGCCCTTCACCGTGACGTTGGCACCATCGATCGCGACGTCGACACCCGACGGCACAGGGATGGGCAGTCTTCCGATACGGGACATGTCCGCTCCCCCTTACCAGACGTAGGCGAGGACTTCCCCGCCCACCTTGTTCTTGTGCGCCTGTCGATCGGTCAGCAGACCGGTCGACGTGGAGATGATCGCGACACCCAGGCCACCGAGGACCTTGGGCAGCTCGGTCGACTTCGCGTAGACGCGGAGGCCGGGCTTGGAGACGCGCCGGATGCCCGCGATGGAGCGCTCACGGTTCGGGCCGTACTTCAGCTTGACGACCAGCGACTTGCCGACGGCGGCGTCAGTGGTGGTCCAGGAGCCGATGTAACCCTCTTTGACGAGGATGTCGGCGATGTTGCCCTTCAGCTTCGAGAAGGGCATGACGACCTCGTCGTGGTACGCCGAGGAGGCGTTGCGGATCCGGGTGAGGAAATCCGCGATCGGGTCGGTCATGGTCATGGGTGTGTCGTGCCTTCCTCGCCTGGTTCCCGCACCACCGTCCCGATCGGGACGAACCGATCGGTTGCGGGTGACGGGCCTGGGCGAATCGGTGCCGGTGGCGGTCCCGCAGGACCGCCACCCGGCAATTCGAGTGAGCTGGTGGTTACCAGCTGGACTTGGTCACGCCGGGCAGCTCGCCCGCGTGCGCCATCTCGCGGACGCAGATCCGGCACAGGCCGAACTTGCGGTACACCGAGTGCGGGCGACCGCACCGGTTGCAGCGGGTGTAGGCGCGCACCGCGAACTTGGGCTTGCGCTTCGCCTTGTTGATGAGGGCGGTCTTGGCCATCTCAGCTCTCCTTGAACGGGAAGCCCAGCTGCCGCAGCAGCGCGCGCCCCTGGTCGTCCGTCGTCGCGGTGGTCACCAGGGTGATGTCCATGCCGCGCGGCCGATCGATGCGGTCGATGTCGATCTCGTGGAACATCGACTGCTCGGTCAGACCGAAGGTGTAGTTGCCGTGCCCGTCGAACTGCTTGGCCGACAGACCGCGGAAGTCGCGGATACGGGGCAGCGCGATGGTGAGCAGCCGGTCCAGGAACTCCCACATGCGATCGCCGCGGAGGGTGACCTTCGCGCCGATTGGCATGCCCTCACGCAGCTTGAACTGTGCGATGGACTTGGTCGCCCGACGGACGATCGGCTTCTGGCCGGTGATCAGGGTGAGGTCACGGACCGCGCCCTCGATCAGCTTCGCGTCACGGGCCGCCTCGCCGACGCCCATGTTGACGACGACCTTGGTGACCTTCGGGATCTGCATGACGTTCTGGATGCCGAACTGCTCACGCAGGGCAGCCTTGATCTCGTCGTCGTAGCGCGTCCGCAGACGCGGCGTGACCTTCTCGGCCACGGTCTCCACCGTCGTCATCACAGGTCCTTACCGGTACGACGGGAGAAACGCACCCGCCGGCCCTCAGAGTCGAGCCGCTTGCCCAGCCGGGTCGGCTTGTTGTCGCCGTCCACCACCTGCACGTTGGACACGTGGATGGGGGCCTCCTGGGTCACGATGCCGCCGGACTGGGCGCCCCGCTGCGTCGTCGAGACCTTGGTGTGCTTCTTAATGCGGTTGACACCCTCGACGAGGACGCGGTCGCTCTCGGGGTAGGCCTGGATGACCTTGCCCTTCGCGCCCTTGTCCTTGCCGGCGATGACCAGGACGGTATCGCCCTTGCGAACCTTCATGGCCATGGCTACAGCACCTCCGGAGCCAGCGAAATGATCTTCATGTAGCGCTTGTCGCGCAGCTCGCGCCCGACCGGCCCGAAGATGCGGGTACCGCGCGGGTCACCGTCGGTGCGAAGCAGCACCGCGGCGTTCTCGTCGAACTTGATGTACGAGCCGTCCGGACGACGACGTTCCTTGGCGGTGCGAACGATGACGGCCTTGACGACGTCACCCTTCTTCACGGCGCCGCCGGGAATGGCGTCCTTGACGGTGGCGACGATGATGTCGCCGATGCCCGCGTACCGACGGCCGGAGCCGCCGAGAACGCGAATGCACAGGATCTCCTTGGCGCCGGTGTTGTCGGCGACGCGGAGACGGGACTCCTGCTGAATCACTGCAGTCCACCTTCTCCTGGCAACCCGGGAGCGCCGGGTCGCGGTCTTCTGGTTCTGACACGGTCCGCACCGTCCGACCCCGCACACACGAAAAGACAAGAGGAAGAACGAGCATCTGCTCGCCTTTTCGCTCTTGCCCGTGGCGCACGGCCGCACAGATCCCGTCCGGACGGATCCGGGCGGGTTCACGCAGAAAGTGACGGAGCCCTGGCGAGATTTCCGACCTCGCCAGGCCAGAGTGGTGATCACACGCTCCAGACTGCAGAGCGGCCCACACCAATGTTTCACTCTACGGCAAAGGTGCCGCGAAAGCCAATCGTCGCAGGTCACACCCCGGGAACGGCAACGGCCCCGGTCCGTGGTGCGGACCGGGGCCGAGCCGTACGTCAGGTGCTTACTGGGCCTTCTCCAGCACCCGCACCAGGCGCCACCGCTTGGTGGCGGACTGCGGGCGGGTCTCGGCGAGCAGGACGCGGTCGCCGATACCGGCAACGCCCTCCTCGTCGTGCGCCTTGACCTTGGTGGTCCGGCGGATGACCTTGGAGTACCGCGGGTGCTTCACCCGGTCCTCCAGCTCGACGACGATGGTCTTCTCCATCTTGTCGGAGACGACCAGGCCCTCGCGCTGCTTGCGCTCGCCACGCGAATCGACGGCCTCGTTCGAGGTTCCAACCTCAGGCTGCTCGCTCACGCGGCACCTCCCTGCTTCGCCAGTTCGTCCGGTCCGACCGACAGGCCGAGCTCGCGCTCGCGCATGACGGTGTAGATGCGGGCGATGTCGTGCTTGACGGTCCGCAGTCGCCGGTTGTTGTCCATCTGTCCGGTCGCCATCTGGAAGCGGAGGTTGAACAGCTCCTCCTTGGCCTCACGCAGGCGGGCGACGAGCTCCTCGCCTCCCAGCTCGCGCAGCTCGTTGGCCTTGCTCACATCGGTGGTTGCCATCAGCTCTCCCCTCCTTCACGGGTGACGATCCGGCACTTCATCGGCAGCTTGTGGATCGCGCGGCGCAGCGCCTCGCGGGCGATCTGCTCGTTCGGGAAGCTCATCTCGAAGACGACCCGACCGGGCTTGACGTTGGCGACCCACCATTCCGGCGAACCCTTGCCGGAACCCATACGGGTCTCGGCCGGCTTCTTGGTGAGCGGACGGTCCGGGTAGATGTTGATCCAGACCTTGCCGCCACGGCGGATGTGCCGGTTGATGGCAATACGAGCGGACTCGATCTGCCGGTTGGTGACGTAGGCGGGCTCGAGAGCCTGGATGCCGTACTCACCGAAGGTGACCGCGGTGCCGCCCGTGGCCAGCCCCGTCCGATGCGGACGGTGCTGCTTCCGGTGCTTGACCTTGCGGGGGATCAACATGTCTCAGACTCCCGTGCCCTCACCCGGGGCAGCCGCGACGGCTTCCGGGTTCTCCTCGACGGCGGCGCGACCGGCCTCGGTGGAGGTCGGCGTCGTGCCCGACGCACCGGAACGACGGCCACCGCGGCCACGATCCGGACGGTCGGCGCCACGATCCCGCTGGCTGCGCTGCTGCGCGGCGGCGTCGGCCGCCCGCTGCTCGGCCAGGGTGCCGCTCTTGTCGCCCTTGTAGATCCACACCTTCACGCCGATGCGACCGAAGGTGGTCTTGGCCTCGAAGAAGCCGTAGTCGATGTCCGCCCGCAGGGTGTGCAGCGGCACACGACCCTCGCGGTAGAACTCCGAACGGCTCATCTCGGCGCCGCCCAGACGACCGGAGCACTGCACCCGGATGCCCTTGACGGCCGGCGAGCGCAGCGCCGACTGCATCGACTTGCGCATCGCGCGACGGAAGCTGACCCGGTTGGACAGCTGCTCGGCGACACCCTGCGCGACCAGCTGGGCATCGGACTCGGGGTTGCGGACCTCGAGGATGTTCAGCTGGACCTGCTTGCCGGTGAGCTTCTCGAGCTGCCCACGGATGCGATCGGCCTCCGCACCACGACGGCCGATGACGATGCCCGGCCGGGCGGTGTGGATGTCGACGCGGACCCGGTCACGGGTGCGCTCGATCTCGACCTTGGCGATGCCGGCGCGCTCCATGCCCTTGCTCATGAGCTTGCGGATCGCGACGTCCTCGGCCACGTAGTCCGCGTACGCCTTGTCTGCGTACCAGCGCGAGTTCCAGTCGGTCGTGATGCCGAGGCGGAACCCGTGCGGGTTGATCTTCTGACCCACTAGCGGGCACTTCCCTTCGCACTCTGCCGACGACCGGTGGACCGGCCCTTGTTCTCGGTGTTCACGGAGACCACCTCGAGCGTGATGTGGCACGTCCGCTTGCGGATCCGGAAGGCACGGCCCTGGGCGCGCGGCTGGAACCGCTTCAGGGTCGGGCCCTCGTCCACGTACGCCGTGTCGATCACCAGGGTCGCCGGGTCCAGGCCGAGGTTGTTCTCGGCGTTGGCCACGGCCGACGCGAGGAGCTTGCCGACCGGCTCGCTGGCCGCCTGCGGGGCGTACTGCAGGATCGCGGCCGCCGAGGCCACGTCGCGGCCGCGGATCAGGTCGACGACCCGGCGGGCCTTCATGGGCGTCATCCGGACGTACTTGGCGCTCGCCCGGGCGCGCGGCAGTACTGCCGCCTCTGCCTTGGCGTTCATCGCTGCGCCTCCTTCTGCTTCTTCTGCATCTTCGTCACGGTCTGATTCCTCAGCCCCGCCGGCTGCGGCGGTCTTCCTTCACGTGACCCTTGAAGGTCCGCGTCGGAGCGAATTCGCCGAGCTTGTGTCCGACCATCGACTCGGTCACGAAGACCGGGACGTGCTTGCGGCCGTCGTGGACGGCGATCGTGTGCCCGAGCATGTCGGGGATGATCGTCGACCGGCGCGACCAGGTCTTGATGACGGCCTTGGAGTTCTTGTCGTTGGCGACGTCCACCTTCTTGAGCAGGTGGTCGTCGACGAACGGGCCCTTCTTCAGGCTGCGTGGCATCGGTTATCAGCGCTTCTTTCCGGACTTGCGACGACGGCGGACGATCAGCTTGTCGCTGGCCTTGTTCGGCCGGCGGGTGCGGCCCTCGGGCTTACCGGCCGGGTTGACCGGGTGACGACCGCCGGACGTCTTGCCCTCGCCACCACCGTGCGGGTGGTCGACCGGGTTCATCGCCACACCACGAACGGTCGGGCGCTTGCCCTTCCAGCGCATGCGGCCGGCCTTGCCCCAGTTGATGTTGGCCTGCTCGGCGTTGCCGACCTCGCCGATGGAGGCGCGGCAACGCACGTCGACGTTGCGGATCTCGCCGGACGGCATACGCAGCTGGGCGTAGGGACCGTCCTTGGCGACCAGCTGCACCTTGGTGCCCGCCGACCGGGCGATCTTCGCGCCGCCGCCGGGGCGGAGCTCGATCGCGTGGATGACCGTGCCGACCGGGATGTTGCGCAGCGGCAGGTTGTTACCCGGCTTGATGTCGGCGCGGGGGCCGGTCTCGACGGTGTCGCCCTGGCTGAGCTTGTTCGGCGCGATGATGTAGCGCTTGTCGCCGTCCGCGAAGTGCAGGAGCGCGATGCGCGCGGTGCGGTTCGGGTCGTATTCGATGTGCGCGACCTTGGCCGGCACACCGTCCTTCTCGGCCCGCTTGAAATCGATCAGCCGGTAGGCACGCTTGTGCCCGCCGCCCTGATGCCGGGTGGTGACCCGACCGTGGACGTTACGGCCGCCCTTGGAGTGCAGCGGACGCAGCAGCGACTTCTCCGGGGTGTCCCGGGTCAGTTCCGCGAAGTCCGCCACGGAGGCGCCACGACGACCGGGGGTCGTCGGCTTGTACTTACGAATACCCATTGTTCTTCGATCCCTTACCGGCTCAGGCGCCCGAGAAGACGTCGATCGGCTTGCTGTCCTTGGCCAGCGTGACGATGGCGCGCTTGGTGGACTTACGACGTCCGAAACCGGAACGGGTGCGCTTGCGCTTGCCCTGCCGGTTGAGCGTGTTGACCGAGTCGACCTTGACCCCGTCGAAGATCTGCTCGATGGCGATCTTCACCTGGGTCTTGTTGGCGTCGGGGCGCACCTCGAAGGTGTAGCTGCCCGACTCCAGCAGTGCGTAGCTCTTTTCCGACACGATCGGACGCAGGATGATGTCCCGCGGATCGGCGATCATTCCCCGGCCTCCTGCTCGGTAGCGGTCTGCTCGGGAGCGGCGTGCCGACCCGGCTTGCTGACGTCCACCGCGGACTCCTCCGCACCGGCGCCCAGCGGGGCCGAACGGTGGACGAACTCGGCGAACGCGTCCTTGGTGAACACCACGTCGTCGCTGATCAGCACGTCGTAGGTGTTCAGCTGGCCGACCGTCAGCAGGTGCACGGTGGGCACGTTGCGCAGGCTCAGCCAACCGGCCTCGTCGTGGTCCGGCAGCACGACCAGGATGTTCCGGGCGGTGCTGACGGCGGCGAGCGCCTTGACGGCGGTGCGGGTCGACGGCTTGTCGCCCTCCACCAGACCGGACAGGACGTGGACGTTGCCGCCACGGGCCCGGTCGGACAGCGCACCGCGCAGGGCGGCGGCCTTCATCTTCTTGGGGGTCCGCTGGCTGTAGTCACGCGGGACCGGCCCGTGGACGACGCCACCGCCGGCGAACTGCGGCGCGCGGGTCGAGCCCTGGCGGGCGCGACCGGTGCCCTTCTGGCGGTACGGCTTCTTGCCGCCGCCGCGGACCTCGCCACGGGTCTTGACCTTGTGGGTGCCCTGTCGAGCGGCGGCCAGCTGAGCGACGACCACCTGGTGCATCAGCGGCACGTTGGCCGTGACGTCGAACAGGTGGGCCGGCAGCTCGACGGTGCCGTCGGAGGCGCCCGCGGGAGTGGTGATGGTGACGGTGCTCATCAGGCGTTCGCTCCGCTCTTCTTGACCGCGGACTTGATGAAGACGACGCCGCCCTTGGGGCCGGGGACCGCACCCTTGATGAGCACGAGGCCGGAGTCGGCGTCCACCGCGTGGACGGTGAGATTCTGCGTGGTGACCTTGTCGTTGCCCATCCGGCCGGCCATCCGCATGCCCTTGAACACGCGGCCCGGGGTGGAACAACCGCCGATGGAACCCGGCGAACGGTGCTTGCGCTGCACGCCGTGACCGGCGCCGAGACCGGCGAAGCCGTGCCGCTTCATGACGCCGGCGTAGCCCTTGCCGCGCGAGGTCCCGGTGACGTCGACGACGACGCCGGCATCGAAGACCTCGGACACGGTCAGCTCCTGGCCGACGGTGTAGCCGGAGACGTCCTCGGTCCGCAGCTCGGCGATGTGCCGGCGCGGCGTGACGCCAGCCTTGGCGAAGTGACCGGCCACCGGCTTGGTGACCTTGCGCGGGTCGATCGCGCCGAACGCGAACTGGACCGCCGTGTAACCGTCGGTCTCGGGAGTGCGGACGGCGGTGACGACGACCGGCCCGGCGGCGACGACGGTGACCGGGACGACCCGGTTCGTTTCGTCGAAGACCTGGGTCATCCCGAGCTTGTGGCCCAGGATCCCCTTGATCGTGTTTGCCATGGTGGAACTACCCATCTCCTCTTGCGATGTCTGTGGACGTTCTCGCTGGGCCGGCGAGCGCACCGTCTCCGGTTGCTGCAGTCGGCCCGCGGATCCCGGACTACTGGATGTTGACGTCCACGGACGCCGGCAGGTCGATGCGCATGAGCGCATCCACGGTCTTCGGGGTCGGATCGAGGATGTCGATCAGCCGCTTGTGCGTCCGCATCTCGAAGTGCTCCCGCGAATCCTTGTACTTGTGCGGCGAACGAATCACGCAGTACACGTTCTTCTCGGTGGGCAGCGGCACCGGGCCGACCACCCGGGCGCCCGTACGGGTCACCGTTTCCACGATCTTGCGCGCCGACGCGTCGATCGCCTCATGGTCGTAGGCCTTGAGCCGGATGCGGATCTTCTGTCCCGCCACGCTTGCCGTCCCTCTCGCTAGTCGCGGGTCACCCCGCGCCATGTCACAGGTCACGGGATGGCCCGTGCCTGAAGTCCTTCATGACGATCCACGCCACCTGCCTCGCAGGCGCCGCCGATCGGACGGATCTCTCCGTCGCCGCTGTTCATCTGTCCGGGTCCACCGGTCCACGCGGTCGGGTGTGTCGCCCTATTTCCGCATGCCTCCGCCCCGGAACCTGGCAGAGGAAAGCCGGCCGCGCTCGTGTGGAGCGCGATCAATTCGGTTGTACTCACCCTGGTTCAGGCCGCAACACAGTACGACCCCGGTCAGGGCAACCCGACAAGTGTGCCAGACGACGGGGGGACTGTTCAACCCGGCGATCTTGATGTGGGCCACTCCACCGACCGGCCCGGCGTGTTGTCCACAACGCCCGCCGGCGGCTGGCGAGCCCGGCCGTCGACTTCCTACCTTCAGCCCGACCGGCAGGCCCGCCCCCCGCGGGCCCCGTCGAACCGGCCGGTCCAGCGAAGGAGACCTCTTGTGCGCCCGTTCCCCGGCCCCCGCCACCCGGCCGACCGTCCTCGCCGCCCGCACCGGGTCCGGACCGGCCGCGCGGCCGCCTCGGCCCTCCTGGGCGGCGCCCTCCTCTCGGCCTGCGCGCCGACCGTTTCCGGTCTGGCGACACCCGGCAGTTCTGTCGAGGTGACATCGGCGTCCCGCGCCGACGACACGCTCACGACCTCGGCGCCGTCGGTGGCCAGCTCGGCCCCGAGCAGCTCCCGCGGCTCGGCCACGACCCGGACCCCCACCACGACGGCCCGCCCGTCCACCCCCGCCTCGTCCGAGGTGCTCGGCGCCGGAACCACGCCCGGATCCGCCCCGGCTCCCGCCGGGTGGTCGATCGTCGCGCCGGCCGGCCTGCAGTCCTGGGACGCGATCCCCGGCGACGACATCTCCTGGGGCTGGCACTCCGGCAACTGCGTCGTCGTGGTGTCGGCCCCGCAGAATCTCCCGGAGATGACCGACGAACGCTTCGCCCGGGCCCACGCGAAGTACAGCTTCACCGCGTTCGCCGCCGAAGTGGACCCGACGATGACGGAAACGGGCGAGGCCCGGGGCCAGGAGACCGATCCCTTGCGGGTCAGCGATCCGACCAGGGTCGAGCCACCCGCGGTCCATCTGCAGCTCAGTGGATTCCGCTTCGAGTTCCCGACCATCGGGGTGACTGACCAGACCTACTCGTTCGTCACGCAGGGCGGCGGCCAGGGTTTCGCGGTGTCCGTCGTCTGCTCCACCGCCGATTTCACCGCCCGCTACGACAGCGAAATCGCCCCGTTCATCAGCGATCTCGGTGTCGACACCGGGATCTAGGCCGGCCTCCGCGCCGGTGTGGTCGGTTCAGCGGGTGGACGTCTTCAGGTACACCCGCACCGCCAGCGGGATGAAGACCAGGAGGAAGCCGACGAGCCAGATCAGTGTGTACGTCACCGGGTTCTGCAGGGACCAGACGTCGGGCACCGGAAGGCCCGGGGCGGTGTTGCCGAACAGGTTGCGGGTGGCCTGCACCAGGGACGAGATGGGGTTCCAGTCGGCGATCGCTTTCAGGACGGCCGGAAAGCCCTGCGTGGGAACGAACGTGTTGGCGATGAACGTCAGCGGGAAGATCACGATGAAACTGGCGTTGTTGAACGCCTCCGGGGTCCGCACCAGCATCCCGAACACCGCCATCAGCCAGGAGATCGCGAACCCGAACAGCAGCAGCAGGACGTATCCCAGGATCGCCTCCCCCACCGAGGACGTGATCCGCCACCCCACGATCAGCCCGGTGATCGACATGACGACGACCGAGATGACGTTGATGAAGATGTCGGCCACCGTCCGCCCGACCAGCACCGCGGACCTGGCCATCGGCAACGACCGGAACCGGTCGATGAGCCCCTTCTGCAGGTCCTCGGCCAGGCTGAGCCCGCTGAAGGACGCCCCGAAGATGATCGTCTGGGCGAAGATGCCGGGCAACAGGAACTCGGCGTAACTGATGCCGTCCAACGGGATGGCGGCCCCGAAGACGTACACGAAGAGCAGGACGAACATGATCGGCGAGAGAATCGCGAAGACGATCAGGTCCGGGACCCGCTTGATCTTCAGCAGGTTCCGCTTGGTGATGGTGAGACCGTCGGAGACGGCGTAGGCCACGGAGCTCATCGGACGTCCTCACTGTCGGTACCACTCGGATGGGCCGAAGCGCGATCGTCGGCGGCGATGTCCTGTCCGGCGGCGTGCCGGCCGGTGCCGACCGGCGAACCGGCGTTCGCGGCCGGTGCGGCCGGGCCGCCGCCATGCCGGCCCTGAGGGCTCGACTGACCGGCGGGCCCTTCGGACCCCTCCCCGGTGCCCTCCACCTCTTCGGCGGGGCGCCCGGTCAGGGTGAGGAACACGTCGTCCAGGTCCGGTCGGCGCAGGCCGAGGTCGACCAGCTCGACCTCGCCGTCCAGTAGCCGGATGGCCTCGGCCAGGCTCTCCACCCCGTTGCGGACGGGGACGATGACCATCCGGACCGCCTCGTCGACGCGGATCTCGCCTCCGTCGGGATCGGCCAGCCCGGCCAGCCGGTTGCGGACGACGTCGATCGAGCTGTGCTGGGCCACGGTGAGCTCCAGACGCTGACCGCCGACCTGGGCCTTCAGCTCGTCTGCGGTGCCGCGCGCGATGACCTTGCCGTGGTCGATGACCACCATGCGGTCAGCCAGCCGATCGGCCTCCTCCAGGTACTGCGTGGTCAGCAGGATGGTGGTGCCGTCGCGGACGAGATCGGCGATGAACGCCCACATGCCCTGCCGGCTGCGGGGATCCAACCCGGTCGTCGGCTCGTCCAGAAACAGCACCTTGGGGTGCGCGATCAGCGAGGCGGCGATGTCGAGGCGACGCCGCATACCTCCGGAGTAGGTCTTCGCGGGGCGGTCGGCCGCATCGACGAGGTCGAAGCGCTCCAGCAGCTCCCGCGCCCGGTCCCGGGACACCGACCGGCCGAGATGGTAGAGCCGCCCGACCATCTCGAGGTTCTCGGTGCCGGTGAGGTACTCGTCGACCGCCGCGTACTGGCCGGTCAGGCCGATCGTCGAGCGGACGGCGTTGGCGTCCCGGACGACGTCCAGACCGGCCACCCGGGCCGAACCGCCGTCCGGCTTGAGCAGGGTGGACAGGATGCGGACGACGGTCGTCTTACCCGCCCCGTTGGGCCCCAGCAGGCCGAGGACGGTTCCCTCCTGCACCTGCAGGTCGACCCCGGCCAGCGCGGTCTTCTCCCCGAAGCGTTTGATCAAGCCGTCGATCTCGATGATGGCGGTCATATCGGTCACGCTAGAACAGACCACCGACAGAGCAATTTCTTATCGGTGACCAGGCATCAGGCGGGGCTTGCGGCCCGGCCCTGACAACGGGCTCACCGGCCGGTGGGGCCGCCGTCCGGCTGCCGCGGCGGCACGGGAGGGTCCAGCGGTGTCGCCGGCTCAGGGTGGTTCGCCCCGGCGGCGTGCGTCGGCTCGGCCGCCGCGGCGTCGGTGGCCGACCCCGCGGAACCGTGTCCGGCCGTAGCGCCGTGTCCCTTCTTGCCGAACGGCAGCAAGTGCATCACCACCACGGCGAGCGCGCCGACAACCGCGCCGAAGACGGCGGAGAAGAACGTGTTGGTGATCCATCCCAGGATGGCCCCGAAACCACCGGTGGCATCGTGGACGGCTTCCTCCAGGTGGTGCACCACCGCATACGGCGCGTGCAGACCCAGCTCGTCCATCCCGACCAGCAGGATGTGCCCGCCGACCCAGAGCATGGCCACCATGCCGACCCAGGACAGCGTGGCCAGCACGATCGGCATGGCCTTGACCAGACCGCGACCGAACGACGGCACGAACTTCCCGGACCGACGGGACAGGGCCAGGCCGGCGTCGTCCATTTTTACGATCAGGCCGACCGCGCCATAGACCAGCGCGGTGATCACGATGGCGACGATGATCAGGATGATCGCCCGGGCGACAATGCCCTCGGAGGCGACCTCGTTCAGCGCGATCACCATGATCTCGGCCGAGAGGATGAAGTCCGTACGGATCGCGGAGGCGACCACCCGCTTCTCGTGGCCCTCCGGGTCCTGAGCGGCCGCCGCGTCCTGGTCCTCCGCGGCCGCGCCGTGGCCGGAAATCTTCTCCCACAGCTTCTCGGCACCCTCGTAGCAGAGGTAGGTGCCGCCGATCATCAGGATCGGGGTCAGCAGAAACGGCGCGAACTGGCTGAGCAGCAGCGCCACCGGCAGGATGATCAGCAGCTTGTTGCGCAGCGATCCCTTGGCGATACGCCAGATGATGGACAGCTCCCGCTCGGGCTTCAGACCCTGGACGTACCGGGGGGTGACCGCCGCGTCGTCGACCACGACACCGGCGGCCTTCACCGAGGCTCGCCCGGCACCCGCCGCGACGTCGTCGAGGGACGACGCGGAGAGCTTGACCAGCGCGGCGACGTCGTCCAGGAGTGCAAAGAGCCCGCTCATGGGTCCATCGTGACATCCTCGGCGGATTCCCACGTCGACCGGGACGGTCCAGGACGACGAAGAGGCCCGCCACGCAGTGCGTGACGGGCCTCTTCGGGACAGCTCAGATCAGCAATTACTTGATGATCTTGATGACGGAACCGGCACCCACGGTGCGGCCACCCTCACGGATGGCGAACCGGAGGCCCTCCTCGATGGCGATCGGCTGGATCAGCTGAACGGTCATCTCGGTGGTGTCGCCCGGCATGACCATCTCGGTGCCCTCGGGCAGCGAGACGACGCCGGTGACGTCCGTGGTACGGAAGAAGAACTGCGGGCGGTAGTTGTTGAAGAACGGGGTGTGACGGCCACCCTCGTCCTTGCCCAGGATGTAGACCTGCGCCTCGAACTCCGTGTGCGGGGTGATCGAGCCCGGCTTGACGACGACCTGGCCACGCTCGACCTCGTCGCGCTTGGTGCCACGCAGCAGCAGACCGGCGTTATCGCCCGCCTGAGCCGAGTCGAGCAGCTTGCGGAACATCTCGATGCCCGTGACCGTGGTCTGGAACGACTTCGGCTTGATGCCGACGATCTCGACGGTCTCGTTGATGTTCAGCGTGCCGCGCTCGATCTTGCCGGTGACGACGGTGCCACGACCGGTGATCGTGAAGACGTCCTCGATCGGCATCAGGAACGGCTTGTCGGTGTCCCGCTGCGGATCCGGGATGGAGGCGTCGACCGCGTCCATGAGCTCCTCGACGGTCTTGACCCACTCCGGGTCACCCTCGAGGGCCTTCAGGCCGGAGGTACGCACGACGGGGGCGTCCTCGTCGAAGTCCTGGCTGGCCAGCAGCTCGCGGACCTCGAGCTCGACGAGCTCCAGGATCTCTTCGTCGTCGACCATGTCGGCCTTGTTCAGGGCGACCAGGATGTAGGGGACGCCGACCTGGCGGGCAAGGAGCACGTGCTCCTTGGTCTGCGGCATCGGGCCGTCGGTGGCCGCCACGACCAGGATCGCGCCGTCCATCTGCGCCGCGCCGGTGATCATGTTCTTGATGTAGTCGGCGTGACCGGGAGCGTCGACGTGGGCGTAGTGCCGCTTGTCGGTCTGGTACTCCTGGTGCGAGATGTTGATGGTGATACCGCGCTGGCGCTCTTCCGGCGCCTTGTCGATCTCGTCGAACGCGGCAGCCTTGTTGACGTCCGGGTACTTGTCGGCCAAGACCTTGGAGATGGCCGCGGTCAGCGTCGTCTTGCCATGGTCAACGTGACCGATGGTGCCGATGTTGACGTGCGGCTTGCTCCGGTCGAACTTCGCCTTCGCCACTGCTGTGTCCTCCTCAGGACTGATTCCGTTGCGCCACGCGACTCCGTTGAGCAGAGACGTCAGGCGTGGTGGATGGATCTGGACCGAACCGTATGGCCCGGACCCGTGACGATGCTGTGACGCACCGTCCCGACTGTGCAGGGTACGGGGGCCGCATCGACCCCCGTACCCCGAGAGGGATTACTCGCCCGTGGCCTTCGCGATGATCTCCTTGGCCACACCGGCCGGGACCTCCGCGTAGGAGTCGAAGACCATCGAGTACGAGGCGCGCCCGGCGGTCTTGGACCGCAGGTCACCGACGTAGCCGAACATCTCCGACAGCGGGACCAGGGCGGTGACGACGCGGGCGCCGGAGCGCTCGGTCATGCCCTGGATCTGGCCGCGACGGGAGTTCAGGTCGCCGATCACGTCGCCCATGTTGTCCTCGGGCGTCACGACCTCGACGTTCATCATCGGCTCGAGCAGAACCGGCTTGGCCATCCGCGCGGCTTCCTTCATGGCGATCGAACCAGCGATCTTGAACGCCATTTCGGAGGAGTCGACCTCGTGGTAGGCACCGTCGATCAGGGTCAGCTTGACCCCGAGCATCGGGTAACCGGCCAGCACGCCGTACTGCAGCGAGTCCTGGGCGCCGGCGTCCACCGAGGGGATGTACTCCTTGGGGATACGACCACCGGTCACCGCGTTGACGAACTCGTACGTCGCACCCTCGGACTCGGCCATGTCCAGCGGCTCGACCGTGATGAGGATCTTCGCGAACTGTCCGGATCCACCCGTCTGCTTCTTGTGGGTGTAGCCGTACTTCTCGACGGTCCCGCGGATGGTCTCGCGGTACGCGACCTGCGGCTTGCCGATGTTGGCCTCGACGTTGAACTCGCGACGCATGCGGTCGACCAGGATGTCCAGGTGGAGCTCGCCCATGCCGGAGATGACCGTCTGACCGGTCTCCTCGTCGTTCTTGACGCGGAAGGTCGGGTCCTCCTCGGCCAGCTTCTGGATGGCCGTGCCCAGCTTCTCCTGGTCGCTCTTGGTCTTCGGCTCGATCGCGACCGAGATGACGGGCTCCGGGAAGCTCATCGACTCCAGCACGATCGGGTTCGCCGGGTCGGCCAGCGTCTCACCGGTGGTGGTCTGCTTCAGACCCATGACCGCGCAGATGTCGCCGGCAGCCACGCTGCTCAGCTCCTCACGCTTGTTCGCGTGCATCTGGTAGATCTTGCCGATCCGCTCCTTGCGGTCCTTGGTCGCGTTCAGCACCTGGGTGCCGGACTGCAAGGTCCCGGAGTAGACGCGGACGAAGGTCAGCTTGCCCAGGTGCGGGTCGGTGGCGACCTTGAACGCTAGGCCGGAGAACGGCTCGGAGGCATCGGGCTTGCGCACGACGACGGTCTCGCCGTCCTGCAGGGTGCCCTCGATCGACGGGACGTCGAGCGGGGACGGCAGGTAGTTCACGACCGCGTCGAGCATGGGCTGGACGCCCTTGTTCTTGAACGCGGAACCGGTGACGACCGGGTTGACCTTGCCGGCGATGGTCGCCCGGCGGATGGCGGCGTTGAGCAGGTCCAGCGGGATCTCCTCGCCGGCCAGGTACAGCTCCATGACGTCGTCATCGGCATCGGCGATGGTCTCGAGGAGCTTCTCGCGCCACTCGGCAGCCTGCTCGGCCAGCTCCGCGGGGATCTCTTCAACCGCGTAGTCCTCACCCTTGACGGTCTCGCCGCGCCAGGTGAGGGCCCGCATCTGCAGCAGGTCGACGACGCCGATGAAGTCGGCCTCGGCCCCGATCGGGATCTGCAGCACCGCCGGGGTGGCCCCGAGGCGCTCGATCATCATGTCGACGCAACGGAAGAAGTTCGCCCCGGTGCGGTCGAGCTTGTTGACGAAGCACATGCGCGGGACGTGGTACTTGTCGGCCTGCCGCCAGACCTGTTCGGTCTGCGGCTCGACCCCGGCCACTCCGTCGTACACCGCGACCGCGCCGTCGAGCACCCGCAGGGACCGCTCCACCTCGACGGTGAAGTCGACGTGCCCGGGGGTGTCGATGATGTTGATCTTGTGACCCTTCCACGACGTCGTCGTGGCGGCGGAGGTGATGGTGATCCCCCGCTCCTGCTCCTGCTCCATCCAGTCCATGACCGCGGCGCCCTCGTGGACCTCGCCGATCTTGTACGTGATGCCGGTGTAGAACAGGATGCGCTCGGTCGTCGTGGTCTTGCCCGCATCGATGTGCGCCATGATCCCGATGTTGCGGACCTTGTCGAGGGCGTTGGATGCCACGGTGGCTTGTTCCTCTTTCCGAGATGGGAGTGGTGCCGGGATCCGGCCGCCGGCCTCTCATGAAGGCCGATCGTGTCGGTGCCGACACGGGGTGCAACGCCGAACGGACGTGCGATGTTCCGTTCGGACGCTGCGGCGCGTCGCCCGGTCGACGGATCGACCGGGCGACTGCGTTCTTACCAGCGGTAGTGCGCGAAGGCCTTGTTCGACTCGGCCATCTTGTGGGTGTCCTCACGACGCTTGACGGAGGCGCCCAGACCGTTGCTCGCGTCGAGCAGCTCGTTCATCAGACGCTCGGTCATCGTCTTCTCGCGACGGGCCTTGGAGTAACCGACCAGCCAGCGCAGGGCCAGGGTGGTGGAACGGCCGGGCTTGACCTCGATCGGCACCTGGTAGGTGGCGCCACCGACTCGCCGGCTCTTGACCTCGAGGGTCGGCTTGACGTTGTCCAGCGCACGCTTGAGCGTGACGACCGGGTCGCCGCCGGTCTTCTCGCGGCAGCCCTCGAGCGCGCCGTAGACGATCGACTGCGCGATGGAGCGCTTGCCGTCCAGCAGCACCTTGTTCACCAGCTGGGTGACCAGCGGCGAGTTGTACACGGGGTCGGCGGTCAGCGGCCGACGCGGAGCGGGTCCCTTGCGGGGCATGTCAGCTCTTCTCCTTCTTCGCGCCGTAACGGCTGCGGGCCTGCTTGCGGTTCTTCACGCCCTGCGTGTCCAGCGAGCCACGGATGATCTTGTAACGGACACCCGGGAGGTCCTTCACCCGACCGCCGCGGACGAGCACGATGGAGTGCTCCTGCAGGTTGTGGCCCTCACCGGGGATGTAGGCGGTGACCTCGACCTGGCTGGTGAGCTTCACACGGGCGACCTTGCGCAGCGCCGAGTTCGGCTTCTTCGGGGTCGTGGTGTAGACGCGGGTGCACACGCCACGCCGCTGGGGGCTGCCCTTGAGGGCGGGGGTCTTCGTCTTGCCGACCTTGTCGGTGCGGCCCTTGCGGACCAACTGCTGGATTGTGGGCATGTGCTGGCGACTTCTTCCTTCGCTGTGTGACCGGTCCGGTCGCTTGCCGGGGTGATGCGTGAACTCTCGGTGTGTTCCAGGTGGTGCGGGCGACGATGCGCCCTCACCAGGGTGGCCGTACTCCGCTCACCCCGGGTTTCCCGGAAGCCACCGACGATCTGCACCGTCGACACCGAACGAAGCTGCACGGACCGGCTGGAGTCGACTGCCGGCGTGAGCGCACGCGACAATCGCCCAGCATGACCGGGCCGATCGACCAGGCTACTCGGGGTGCAGTGGCCTGGCAAATGCGGCGGTCCGTGGCTGAGCTCCCGTCGACCGGCGGCGCCGCGCCGACGGAGTGCCGGAACGGTGGTCGATGGAGCCGGCCCGACTCCCGGGGATCACACGGATCCGTCGGCGGGTCGAGCCACAGCGCTGGGAGGGGTAATTCGGGGACTGCAGGCAGGGCGCCGAGCCGCGTGGAACGCAGCGCGGACATGCATCAGGACCTGCCGGAGCAGGCCCTGCCCCACCATTCTAGCGCCCGGGGAGCCTCCGCGGGCCCGTCGGAACCGACATCGCGCTCAGGCCGGGGTCAGGGTCAGGATGCTCACGTCACTGGGCGCTCCGACCCGCACCGGCGGGCCCCAGAACCCGGCGCCGCGACTGGTCCAGAGCTGGGTGTCGCCCACCCGGCTG
Source organism: Nakamurella flava (assembly GCF_005298075.1). Taxonomy (NCBI): domain Bacteria; kingdom Bacillati; phylum Actinomycetota; class Actinomycetes; order Nakamurellales; family Nakamurellaceae; genus Nakamurella; species Nakamurella flava. The sequence goes on along the minus strand of NZ_SZZH01000003.1, from coordinate 509,552 downwards.
AGCCCGGCCAACGAGCCCTGCTGGGCCAGGACGGCGTAGTGGAACGGCCAGATCTGCCCGCCGTGGGTGTGTCCGGCCAGCTGGAGGTCCACCCCGGCCGCGGCCGCCATGTCGACCTGACGCGGCTGATGGGCCATCAGTACGGTCACGTCCCCGTCTTGCCGACCCTGCAGGGCCGCGGTCAGGTCGGCCGGATCACCGAAGTCGGAACCGGTCCAGTCGTTGATGCCGGCGATCCAGAGCCGGGCGTCGCCCCGGGTCACCGGCATCCCGGCGTTGGCCAGCACTGTCAGACCCCGGTCGGCCAGAGCGGCCTCCCAGGCGGGGGCGTCGGAGTAGTACTCGTGATTGCCCGTCGTGAACAGGACTCCGTCCGGCGGGCCGCCGGGCCCGGTCAGTTCACCGATCGGATCGACGGCCGTGGCCAGCTGCTCCGGGACGCCGTCGACCAGGTCGCCGACGAATGTCGCGACGTCGACGTCCTGGGCCGCGATGATGTCGACCACCTCCCGGGTCCGTCCCGCCCCGCTGATCGCCCCCAGGTGTAGGTCGGTGGCCAGGGCGATGCGGTAGCCGTCGAACTCGGCGGGCAGACCGGGTAGCGCGACGGTGGCCTGGACGACCGTGATGGGCGCGAAGGCCTGGGTCACGCCGTAGCCGACGGTGCCGGCGGCCACCACCACCGCAGTGGCGGCGGCGCCACGGGCGTAGGCGCGAGGCCGCGGCGGCGGGGCGTCGCGCCCGCGGGACCGGCGCACGATCAGCAGCACCCCGCGCACGAGCTCGGCCAGGAGCAGGGTCAGCGTCAGGTAGAGGACCATCGCGACCCAGAGGTTGCCGACCACGTGCAGCGCCGTGACCTGCTGCCATGGTCCGGACCGCTGGGTGGCGAAGGCGGTGAGCAGAACGACGAAGAGCAGGGCCAGCACGACCCCGCCGCCGATCCGCCACGACCGGGACGTCCCGGTCGACAGCACCAGCCGCCAGTACAGGTAGAGGTGGGCGAGCAGCAGCAACCCGCCGAAACCGAGTACGAATCCCACTGGCCCATCGTGCCCGGGCACCGCGGGGGCCAATCCCGGCAGCCGGCCGACGCGGACTGAGCGACCTGCGCACACGAAGGGCGGACCCCCGACGAAACCCGCTGTCGGTGACGGGGTGCACAGTGGGTACTCCATAGCTCGTCGGCCCCGGCCGACGCCTGACAGCGGACTCGGAGGAGACCTGGATGCGGTCGGAGGCTGGACTCGGGCTTCTCGAAGGGCCACTGTCCGAAGCGGCGGCCGCCGCTTGGATACCCCGGACCTGTTTCAAGAACGGCCCGCCGGACCACCTCGGTATCGAGATCGAGCAGCTGGTGTCGTCGGCCGACGGCAGCCCCGCCTGCCGCCCGGGTGACCATCTCCCCGAAGACCGCTATCCCGCCCTGCTGGACGATCTGGCCGCCCGCGAATTCTCCGGCCGTATCACCGTCGAGCCCGGCGGCCAGCTGGAACTCAGTTCCGCGCCCGCCCCCGACCTGCCCACCGCCATCGCCCGCACCGCCGCCGACCTGGCCGTGCTGCGGTCCACCGCCCTTCTCCACGGTGCCCGGCTGACCAGCCTGTCCACCGATCCGGATCGCGCACCCCGCCGCCTGCTGCGCACCCCTCGCTACGAGGCGATGGCCGCTTACTACGCGCGCACCGCGGGATGTGCCGTGGCCGGTCCGGCGATGATGTGCTCGAGCGCCTCCATCCAGGCCAACGTCGAAGCGGCGGTGACGGTCTCACCGTCGGGGCGATTTCCGGTGGCCTCCGCCGCGGACCGGTGGGACCTGCTGCACACCATCGGCCCGGCCTTGTCGGCCGCCGTCGCGAATTCCCCACGCCTGCACGGCGTCTCGACCGGATGGCGCAGTGCGCGCCAGTGGATCTGGGACCGCATCGGACCCGGGATACCACCGCGACCGACCGACCGTGACCTGGGCGACTGGTGGGCCGAGCAGGTCCTCGACGCACCGCTCATGGTCGTGCAGCGGCCGGGCCCGGACTGGGGCGCCCCCGCCGGGCTGACCTTCCGGGACTGGATGCGGTGCGGGACCGCCGCCATCGGCGACCGTCCCCCGCCGGACCTGGACGACCTGGCCTACCACCTGACCACCGTCTTCCCGCCGGTACGGCCGCGCGGTCACCTCGAGGTGCGCTACCTGGACGTTCCCCCCGGAGACTGGTGGCCGGTGCCGATCGCGGTGCTCGCCGCACTTCTCGGCGACGCCCGGGCCGCCGACGAGGCCCTGGACGTCTGCTGCGCGACCGTCCATCACTGGGCCCGGGCCGGACGGCTCGGACTCACCGATCCGGAGCTGCGCACGGCCGCCGACCGGCTGCTGGCCATCGCCGCGACCGCCCTCGACCACGAACCGGGCACCCGGTCCCTGGCCCGGCTGGTGGACGACTACCGCACCCGCTGGACAGCGCGCGGACGCTGCCCCGCCGATGACACCGCCACTGCCGCACCGCCTTTCGCGGAGCCCGACCGCCCACGCGCCAGCCACCCGAACGGAGCCCGCCCGTGACGACCATCCCGGCGTCCCCAGTCCCCAGCCGTCCGACGCCTCCCGTCACCGCCACCGGCGACCGGCGCGAGCAGGACGAGCTCAAGCGTCACATCGTCGGCACCCTCGAGCGTGCCCGTGCCCGCACCCAGGCCCTCACCGCCACCGTCGACGACAGCGATTTGGTGCGTCAGCACTCGCCGCTGATGTCGCCGCTGGTCTGGGACCTGGCGCACATCGGCAACCAGGAGGAGCTGTGGCTGCTCCGCGACGTCGGCGGACGCGACCCGATCCTGCCCGAGACCGTCGATCAGCTCTACGACGCGTTCCAGCACGCCCGCTGTGACCGCCCGTCGCTGCCCCTGCTGGATCCGACCCAGTCCCGGCAGTACGTCGTCCAGGTGCGTGAGCGGGTCATCGATCTGCTCGAACGCACCCCGTTGAACGACACCCGGCTGACCCAGGACGGTTTCGTGTTCGGCATGATCGCCCAGCACGAGCAGCAGCACGGCGAGACCATGCTGGCCACCCATCAGCTCCGACGGGGCGAACCCGTCCTCGACGCACCGCCGCCGCCCCGCCCGGCCGGCCCCGTGCGCACCGGCGAGGTGCTCGTGCCCGGCGGCACGTTCCGGATGGGCACTTCGACCCATCCGTGGTCGCTGGACAACGAACGCCCCGCCCACGAGACGACGGTCCCGACCTTCTGGCTGGACACCCACCCGGTGTCCAACGGTCGCTACCTCGACTTCATCGGCGACGGCGGCTACGACGACCCCCGCTGGTGGTCGGCCGCGGGGTGGCAGCACCGGCAGGAGAGCAATCTGTCCGCCCCGCTGTTCTGGCGGCGTGACGGTGACCAATGGCTGCGGCGGCGCTTCGGCCGGGTCGAACCGGTGCCGGTCGACGAGCCCGTCGTGCACGTCAGCTTCCACGAGGCCGACGCCTTCGCTCGGTGGGCCGGCCGCCGCCTGCCCACCGAGCCGGAGTGGGAGTACGCGGCCCGCCACGACCCGGCCACCGGTCGCGACCGGGCCTTCCCGTGGGGCGACGACGAACCCACGCCGGAGCGGGCCAACCTCGGGCAGGCCCATCTGCAACCCGCCCCGATCGGCGCCTACCCCGCCGGCGCGGCCCCCACCGGCGTGCAGCAGCTCATCGGGGACGTCTGGGAGTGGACCGCCAGCGACTTCACCCCGTACCCGGGTTTCGTGGCCTGGCCGTACCGCGAGTACTCCGAGGTCTTCTTCGGGCCGGAGTACAAGGTGTTGCGCGGCGGATCCTTCGCCTCCGACGAGGTGGCCTGTCGCACGACCTTCCGCAACTGGGACTACCCCATCCGTCGGCAGATCTTCGCCGGTTTCCGGACCGCCCGGGACGCCGCTCCGGGCCAGGACTGACCGTGTGCCGCCACCTGGCCTACCTCGGCGCCCCCATCGGCCTGGCCGACCTGCTGGTCGGGCCACCGCACTCGTTGTACCGGCAGTCCTGGGCGCCCCGCCGGCAGACCAGTGGGGTGGTGAACGCCGACGGCTTCGGGGTCGGGTGGTACGTGGAAGGCGACCCCGTCCCGGCCCGGCACCGGGCGGCCGGTCCCATCTGGGCGGACGAGACCTTCGTCGATCTGGCCCGGGTGGTCCGGACCAGTGCGGTCCTCGCCGCGGTCCGCTCGGCCACTCCGGGCATGGCGCCGGGCATCGGCGCCGCCGCCCCCTTCCGCGACGGCACCTGGTTGTTCAGCCACAACGGCGCCGTCTCCGGCTGGCCGCAGGTCGCGTCCCGACTGGCCTGGGGCCTCGATCCCGGGTCGGTGGCCACCGCGGACGCCGCGACCGACTCTGCCCTGCTGTGGGTGCGGCTGCGGGAGCTGTTGCGCTCGGGCAAAGCCCCGGACGCGGCGGTGCAGGAGATCGTCGGGGTGGTGGCCGAGGCCGGGGGCGGGACGGTCAACCTGCTGCTCACCGACGGGCACCGCATCGTCGCGTCCGCCGTCGGTGCCAGCCTGAGCTGGCGCGCTGACGACCACGGTGTCGTCGTCGCCTCCGAACCCTTCGACGACGGGCCCGGCTGGTCCGACGTCCCCGACGGGAGCCTGCTGACGGCCACCGTCGACGGCGTCGACGTGCGGGCACTGGCGTAACGCCGAACCGGGCCCCCCGTCCGCACCGGCGTTCCCTTCCGCACGTCGCCGGCACACTCACCGAGGAGAGTCATGACGACACAGGCCGACCGGTCGACGAGGACCGCGTCACCCGGTACCACCGCCCCGACGCAGGGCTGGCGCTACGTCGACCACCTGCCCGCCGACTTCAGCGACGACCTGCTCCGCCGCGACGTCGAGTCGGGGCTGACGGCGGCCGACAAGTGGCTGCCGCCGCGGTGGTTCTACGACCGGACCGGCAGCGAACTGTTCGAGGACATCACCCGCCTCCCGGAGTACTACCCCACCCGGTGCGAGGCCGAGATCCTGTCCGCGCACGCCGCCGAGATCATGGCCCGGGCGAACGGTCGGGTGCTGCTGGAGCTGGGATCCGGTTCCTCGTCCAAGACCCGGCTGCTGCTCGACCGGTTGACCCAGCGCGGGGCGGGGTCGGGCGAGGGGCTGGCCGATGGGCCCGGATACGTCTCGGTGGACGTCAGCGAGAGCGCCCTGCGGGACGCCGCCATCGGCTTGAGCAGCGAGTACCCCGATCTCGACATCACGGCCGTCCGCGCGGACTTCACCAGTCAGCTCGATGCCCTCCCGGCCGACGGACCTCGGGTGGTCGCCTTCCTCGGCAGCACCATCGGCAACCTGGACCCCACCGAGCGCGGCAGCTTCCTCACCGCCCTGCGCGCAGTCCTGCGGCCGGGTGAACACCTGCTGCTGGGAGCGGACCTCGTCAAGGCCCCGGACATCCTGGTGGCGGCCTACGACGACGCGACCGGCGTGACGGCCGCCTTCAACAAGAACGTGCTCCGCGTCCTGGACGAGGCCCTCGACGCCGACGCGGACCCGGACGACTTCGACCATCTGGCCCGGTGGGATCCGCACCGACGATGGATCGAGATGCGTCTGCGGGCCCGACGCGACCTCCGACTCCACTTCCGCGATCTCGACCTGACCGTCGCACTGCGCCGGGGCGAGGACATCCGCACCGAGATCTCGGCCAAGTTCGATCGCGACACCCTGCGCGCGGAACTCCGGTCGGCCGGTTTCGTCGACGCCGGGTGGTGGACCGACAGCCGGGACTGGTTCTCGCTGTCGCTGTGGCGGGCCGCCTGAACGGAGGAACCGTCGTTCTCACCCGAATGGTCCATTCCGGTGGCTGGTGAACGCTAGGGCGTCCAGGTGCTGCGCCACTCCTCCGTGGGCGCGGTCGCTCTCTCTCCGATGCGGTCGGACCGCGAAGGGCGGAACCCTGACCCAACCGGGTGCGCCTGTCGACACGGCAGCCGCTCTGGTGCGTCGTTACTCAGAGCAGTGATGCAATTGCATCTAGTCGTTCTGGGGGGAAATCTGTCATGTTCACTGGGCAATCGCACGCTTCACCGGTCACCCGTTCAGGGTCACCCCGACGACGGTCACTCGTCCGGTCCACCGGCCTGACGGCCGTCGCCCTGCTCGTCGTCGGTCTGCTCGGTGCGACGCCGGCCGGGGCCACCACGGCGGCTCCCAGCCAGTCGGTGACCACTCCCGCCGAGCCGCCGAGCTCGGCACCGTCGACCGCACCCGAGCAGCAGAACCGGTCGGCGCTGCGGAGCGACGACGCCCTTTCGGGCGACGCGTTGACCAGCCAGACACCCGAGGCGACGGTCGCCGCTGCCCCGACCGACGCGATGACCGCCGTCGCCGCCGCGCGGATCCTCGACACCCGGACCGGTCTCGGCGCCCGGGGGCCGGTCGGCGCCGGCCGCTCCGTGACCGTCAAGGTGGTCGGACTGGGGGGAATCCCGGCCTCCGGCGTCACCAGCGTCGTCCTGACCGTCACGGTGCCCGGGCCCTCGACCTCGGGCACCGTCACCGCCTCCGCGTCCGGCGCCACGGCCGCCACGATTCCGTCGCTGCGGTTCACCGCCGGCACCGGCGTCACGACCCAGATCTGGGTCCCGGTCGGCGCCGACGGCTCGATCACACTCCGGAACGACTCCACCGCGCCCATCGCCCTGCTGGCCGATTCCGTCGGGTACGCCGGCACGGGGGACGGTCCGGGCAGCTTCGTGCCGGTCGCGCCGGCCCGTCTCCTGGACTCCAAGCTCGGTCTCGGCACCCGCGGCCCGGTGGCCCCCGGCGCGTCGGTCGACGTGCCGGTGACCGGGAAGGCCGGTGTCCCCTCCGGCGCCGCCGCCGCGTTGGTGCAGGTCACCGTGATCGACCCGAGCGCCGGCGGCTGGCTCACCGCACGCCCGGCCGGGTCCCCGCCCGTCGTCTCCCCGAGTTCGCAGCTGAACTGGTCGACCGGCGCTTCCAGCAGCGGCCAACTGCTGGTGCCGCTGTCCGCCGCCGGGGCGCTGACCGTCTACAACCGGGGCGGAGCCGGCATCACGCTGCAGGTCGACGTTCTCGGCTACGTCCGCAGCGGCTCGGCCACGGCCGGCAGCCTCGTCGCCGTCCCCGCGACGCGCATCGTCGATTCCCGCAACGGCCTGCGCTGGCCCGTCCCGCGTGGCCCCCTGGCTCCGTCCAACGGCATCACCCTCAAGGTGGCCGGGGTGGGTGGCATCCCCGCCACCGGGGTGAGTGCCGTCCTGCTGCAGGTCGTCGCCATCAACCCGCGGGGCGCCGGGAACCTGCTGGCCACCCAGGACTTCAGCGCCGGACCGGCCGGCATCGCGGTCAAGTTCGGGGCGAACCAGACCCGCAGCGCCTCGGTCCTGGTGCCGGTGAACAGCAACGGCACCGTGGTCATCGCCAACCCCGGAGGCTCGGCGGCCGTGGACGTGGCCGTGGACGCACTCGGCTACGTCGCCGCAGCCACCACCGAACCGGCCATGAAGTGGTCCGCGGCGACGGCCACCAGTTCGGGGCTGAGCGGGGTCGTTGCCTTGGACTGCGCGTCGGCCACGTCGTGTCTCGCCCTGGACACCCAGGGCCGGTCGGCCACGTTCTCCGGCAGCACCTGGTCCGCCGTCACCGGGGCGGCGCAGCCGACCTTCAGCACGGGAGTCAGCTGCGGATCGGCCACCTCCTGCCTGGCGACCTTCGGCACCAACGGGATCCGGCAGTTCACCGGAAGCGGCTGGACGGCCCTCACCGCACCCACCCCGGACTTCCTCAGCGACGTGAGCTGCTGGGCAGCCGACGCCTGTGTGGTCGTCGCCGGGGTGACCGGCCGGGCCTGGAGCTGGAACGGCACGGCGTTCACCGCCCTGCCCACCGTCTTCACCGCCGTCGGCACGGACGACCCGACCGCGCCGTACGCCCGGTCGCTGTCCTGCACCGGCCCGTCGTTCTGCGCGGCCGTCGGCAGCGGCTCCCCCGCTGGCTGGCTGTGGAACGGCAATGCCTGGTCCGAGGCGCCTCTGGTGCCCTACGGCAACGCGACCTCCGTCGACTGCGCGACCACCACCTTCTGTGCGGCGGCGTCCGCCGACATCGGCGCGATGGTCACGTACCGCGGGGGCGCCTACCAGCAGGACGACGTGCTGTGGTCCTCTCCGGTGCAGTCGGTGTCCTGCCCGGACGCCACCTTCTGCGTCGGCGTGGCCGACGGGAGCGAACTCGCGATGTGGGACGGCAGCACGTGGACCAACCCGGCGTTCCCGCCCACGGTGACCGGGTCGCCGGCGGTCGTCTCGTGCCCCACCCGGCAGCTGTGTGTGGCCCTGCAGCGTGATGGCCAGCAGGTCATCGGCCGGCGGTAGTCCACGCCCGACCTGTCCCGTACCCGCGCCCCGACGAGTTCTCTCGTCGGGGCGTCGGCCGTTTCAGCCCGGTCGACCGACGAACTCACCCATCTGGCGGGATCTACAGAGTCCGAGTTCGCTGATTGAATTCCGGCACGGCGACACGGGGGGCGCGTCATGGACGAAAAGGCTGAATCGCACCGGCGGCCACGCAGGAGGAGATGCGTGTGTGCGCGCCCCGCGATCGCCGGGATGCTGGCGCTGGTCATCGGCCTGGCGATGACCAGCGCCCCCTCGGCCGGCGCCACCGAGCCCGCTCCGGTCGTCTCGAGTGCCGCACAGTCCGATCCGACTCCCCTGGTGGCGGCCGTCGGGCCGACGCGGGTGGTCGACACCCGCGCCGGGCTCGGCCGCCGCGGCCCGCTTCCGGCGGGCGCGTCCCTCGTCCTGCCGATCGCCGGCCGGGCCGACGTGCCCGCCGAAGGTGCCGGGGTGGTCATCCTGACGGTCACCGTCCCGACCCCGTCGGCCGCCGGCGCGCTCCACGTCTTCGCCGCCGATCAGCAGGCCACCACGCCCCTCGTCCACTTCACCGCCGGCCGTACCGTCAGCACGCAGGTGTGGGTGCCCGTGGCCCGTACCGGCCCGCAGGCCGGTTCGGTCACAGTGCGGAACGACGCCGCGGTGGCCGTTCCGCTGGTCGTCGACGTCACCGGCTGGACGTCCTCGGCGACGTCGCCCGAAGCCGGCGGCTACGTCCCGGTTTCCCCGAGCGAGCTGACGGCGACACCGGTCGCCGCCGGCGCCTCCCTCGTCGTCCCCGTCGCCGGACGCGGCGGCGTCCCGGCCGGCGCCCGAGCTGCCCTGCTGTCGGTGAGTGTCACCGACAGCAGGGTCGCAGGCTGGCTGACCGCCCGCCCGACCGACCGGGCCGCCGGAGCCTCGCCACCGGCAGCGCTCAACTTCTCGGCCGGCGTGGACATCACCGGTCCGGCTCTCGTCCCGCTGGCCGCCGACGGTTCGGTCGTACTGGACAACCGGTCGAGCGGTCGGATCGGTCTCCGGGTCGACGTGGTCGGCTGGCTGCCCTCGGGGGCGGCGGTCGCAGGCGGCCTCGCAGTCCTGCCGGCCACTCGCATCATCGACACCCGGTCGGGCCTGGGCCTGGCCGGACGCTCCGGCCCGCTCGGCCCCGGCGGCCTCGATCTGACCCTCACCGGCCGTGGCGGGGTGCCGGTTCAGGATGTGGCCGCGGTGGTCGTGCAGGTCACCGCGGTCGACCCGACCCGCGACGGATATCTGCGGCTGGCCCCGTCGACCGTTCCGGCGCCGGCCGGGGTGGCGGTGAACTTCCCGGCCCGCGGCAGCCGGACCGGTACCGCGCTCGTCGCCCTCGACGGCAACGGCCAGGCGCGACTCGAGAACCCGACGAGCAGCGTGCAGCACGTCGTCGTCGACGTGCTCGGCTACGTCACCCGTCCCGCCGAGTCCACCGATCTGCGATGGACCGGACCCACTGACACCGTCGGCGGCCTCGGCCAGGCCGTCGCCCTGTCCTGTCCGCCGAGCACCCCGGGGGCCGGGTCCTTCTGCCTGGCCGTCGGGACCACCGGGTGGGCGGTTCGGACCGGCGCCACCTGGACGGCCGGTGCAGGATCCCCGCCGCCGACCGGTCGGGACGGGCTCTCCTGCACATCGCCCACGTTCTGCATGGCTGTCGGCGGCACCGCCGTGTCGGTGTTCGACGGGTCGGCGTGGCGCGCGGTCACCCCACCCACGGCCGACTTCCTGACCGACGTCAGCTGCCACGGCGCGTCGACCTGCGTCCTCGTCGCCGCCGACGGCCGGGACTGGGTGTGGACCGGGGCCTCGTGGACGGCGCGGTCGCCTGTCTTCACCGGGGACGGCGACGAGCAGCCCGAAGTGACCGAGGTGTCCTGCGCGTCGGATCTGTTCTGCGGGGCGGTGGGGACCCGGTCGTGGTTCTGGACCGGGTCGGGCTGGGGCGGTCCGGACGTGCTGCCGAACTCGGACACGACCGCGGTGTCCTGCCCGGTGGACGGGTTCTGCGCGGTGGTCGGCAGCGGCGGTTCCGGGCTGGCCGTCTATCGGCAGGGCGCCCGCACCCAGTTCGAGCAGCCCCAGTCACCGACCTCGGTCGCGTGCACCGACGCGACGTTCTGCGTCGCGGTCGGGGTGTTCAGTCAGCAGACGGGTCGCAGCGATGCGATCACGGTGTGGGACGGCGCGACCTGGACCGATCCGTTCGGTCCGCCGATCACCGTGCCCGGCGAACCGGTGCTGGTGTCGTGCCCGAACGCCGGGCTGTGTGTGGCCCTGCAGGACGACGCACGACAGATCCTGGGCACCCGCGGCTGACCCGCCACGCGTCGCGGCCCGGGCGTCGGCCCCATCCGTGGCTGACGTCCGGGCCGGTCGCAACAGGCCCCCGCCGGATCAGCGGGAGTGGGCGAAGTCCGCGTTGGCCGCCCCGACGGCGGCGGCGACCTTCTCGACCTGGTCCTTCGCGTCACCGAAGAGCATGGCCGCGTTGGGCTTGTAGAACAGCGGGTTGGCGACGCCGGCGTAGCCGGTGGCCATGGACCGCTTGAACACCACCACGTTCTTGGCCTTCCACACCTGCAGCACGGGCATCCCGGCGATCGGCGAGCCCGGGTCCTCCTCGGCGGCCGGGTTGACGGTGTCGTTGGCCCCGATCACGAGCACGACGTCGGCCTCGGGCAGCTCGTCCTGGATCTCGTCCATCTCGAGCACGATGTCGTACGGCACCTTGGCCTCGGCCAGCAGCACGTTCATGTGCCCGGGCAACCGACCGGCCACCGGGTGCACCGCGAACCGGACCTGCTTGCCGTGCGCCCGCAGCTTGGCGGTCAGCTCGGCCACCTGCCCCTGGGCCTTGGCCACGGCCATGCCGTAACCGGGGGCGATGACGATGTCGTTGGACTCCTCGAGCAGCTCGGCCAACGCGCCGGCCGTCGTCTCGTGGTATTCCCCCAGGTCCGCGTCGCTGGAGCCGCCGGAGGCGGCCTCTGTCCCGAACCCGCCCAGGATGACCGCGATGAACGACCGGTTCATCGCGGTGCACATGATGTAGGACAGGATCGCGCCGGACGAGCCGACCAGGGCGCCGGTGATGATGAGCAGGCTGTTGCTGAGCATGAACCCGGCCGCCGCGGCCGCCCACCCCGAGTACGAGTTGAGCATCGACACGACAACGGGCATGTCGCCGCCGCCGATGGCGGCGATGAGGTGCAGGCCCAGGGCCAGCGCGAGGACGGTCATCAACAGCAGCGGGATCAGGCTGGGAGCGGCCAGGAACCAGACGAGCAGCAGCAGACAGACGACCACGATGGCGAGGTTGATGAGGTTGCGGGCCGGCAGGGTCAGCGGGGCGGACTTCATCTTCGCCGACAGCTTCAGGTAGGCGATGATCGAGCCGGTGAAGGTGACCGCGCCGATGAACACCCCGAGGAACACCTCGATGAGATGCACGGCGTCCGCGGAGGTCTCGGTCAGGTAGGAGTTGAACCCGACCAGCACGGCGGCCAGGCCGACGAAGCTGTGCAGGATCGCGATCATCTCCGGCATCTGCGTCATCTCGACCCGCCGGGACAAGGCGGTGCCGATGACGGCGCCGATGAGCAGCACGGCCAGGATCAGCACCGCGGTGACCGCGGCGTTGCGCTCGGACAGCTGCAGCGAGAGCACGATGGTGGCCAGCAGAGCCAGGCCCATTCCGATCTTGCCGGCCAGGTTGCCGGCCTTGGCGCTGCGCTGATGGGACAGCCCGGCCAACGACAGGACGAACAGCACCCCGGCGATCAGGTACGCGGCCTGCACCGCTGAGTACAGGGTCTGGTTCACGTCAGCCGTCCTTTCGGAACATGGCGATCATGCGGCCGGCCACGCCGAAGCCACCGAAGATGTTGATGGCCGCGACGGTCGCTGCGATGAACGCGAGCACCTCGACCGCGATGTTGGTGCTGCCGAGCTGCAACAGGGCGCCGACCAGGATGATCCCCGAGATGGCGTTGGTCTGGGCCATCAGCGGGGTGTGCAGCGACGCGCTGACGTTGGTGATGACGTAGAAGCCGACGAACACGGCCAGTACGAAAACGGTGAACAGCCCCAGGAAGCTGGCCGGCGAGAACGTCACCGCCAGGAAGACGGCCACCGCGGCCAGCCCGAACAGCGCGAACCGGCGCTGTTGCTGGCGGGCGGCCGTCGCGGCCAGTTCCTCGGCGGTCGGCGGAGCCGGCTTCTCCGGGACGGCCGGCGCCGGCGCGGCGGCCGAGACCTGCACGGGCGGCGGCGGCCACAGCACCGACCCGTCGTGGGTGACGGTGACGGCCCGCTGGATGACGTCGTCGAAGTCGAGCGTGAGCACGCCGTTCTTCTCCGGGGTCATCAGCTTGAGCAGGTTGACGATGTTGGTGCCGTACAGCTGGGAGGTGTGCGCAGGCATCCGGCTCGGCTGGTCGGTCGCGCCGACGATGGTCACGCCGTTGTCGGTGACGATCGTCTTGCCCGGCACGGTCAGCTCGCAGTTGCCGCCGCCGATCGCGGCCAGGTCGACGATGACGCTGCCCGGCCTCATCCCGGCCACCATCTCGGCCGTGATGGTGCGGACGGCCTTGCCCCGCACCAACGCGGTGGTGATGACGACGTCGGCCTTGGCCGACTCCTCGGCATAGGTGCGGGCGGTCCGGGCCGCCTGATCCTCGGACAGCGCCTTGGCGTAGCCGTCGGAGGACACCTGCTGGTCGGCACCCTCGCTGGTCACGAAGGTCGCGCCCATCGACTGGATCTGCTCGGCCACCTCAGGGCGGACGTCGAACGCCCGCACCTGGGCGCCCAGGCTGCCGGCCGTGCCGATCGCGGCGAGGCCGGCGACCCCGGCGCCGATGACGAACACGGTGGCCGGCTTGGTCTTACCGGCCGCGGTCACCTGACCGCCGAACATCCCGCCGTAGGCCTCGGCGGCGTCGATGACGCCGCGGTACCCGGAGATGTTCGACATCGTCGACAGCACGTCCATCGACTGGGCGCGGGAGATCCGCGGGATTGCCTCGAGGCAGAACGCGGTCGCCTTGCGCGACTGCAGGGCCTCGATGAGCTCGGGCCGACCGGTGGGGTCCATCCGCGTCACCAGGGTCGCGCCCGGCTGCAGCCGGGCGATCTCGAACGGCTCGGGTTCGTTGACCCGCAGCACGACATCCGAGGTCCAGGCCTGGGTCGAAGAGCCGATCACGGCGCCGACCTCGGTGTAGGCGGCGTCGGGGAACGTCGCCTTGACGCCGGCGCCGGATTCGATCACCACCTCGTACCCGAGGGCGATCAGTTGGGCGGCGGTCCTGGGGGTGGCTGCCACCAAGGTCTCTCCGGGGCGGCTCTCCGCCGGCACCCCGATCCTCATCGGACCGCTCCTGCGGGGCGGCTCACCGAGCTGTACGCGTTCATCGGACGGCGTCGTCCCTTTCCGGGCAGGGGCTGCCCCGATCGTCGCTTCACCCAAGTCGGTGATGCGGGACGGGAAAGATACCGCGCGCAGCCGTCGCGGCGAGGGGCCGCGTGAAGTCGGTCACGCCCAATGTGCGGCATTGTCCGAACACGTCTGGACAAGTGGGGAGCTGAGAGTGATCCGACGACCGTCGCCGCCGTCCCAACACCCAGGTCGCGCGGGCGAAGCGATACGGCGGCCGCGCCTGACGGGTGAACGCGCGGGCCATTGCCCCACTCCGCGTCATGGCGCCCTGTCTGGTTCGTCCCTTATCGCCGGTGCACTGAGGACCGAGCCACACCAGGGGGAACAGCATGACCTACTCACCGCCGCCGTACTCGGGACACGGCGGAAACCCCGCCTGGAACTCGCTCCCACAGCCGCCATCTGATGGGCCTCCACCAGCGAAGGGACGGCGTCGTCGCCGAAGTCCGATAGTGGCCCTAGCCGTTTTTGCCGTCGGATTGATCGTCTTCTGCGCGATGTGGCTCGTCACCGCGTCCCGCAACAGAGATCTGCTCGCCAAGAACGAGCAACTCATCGATCAGGTGGCCAGTTTGCAGACTGAACGGGATTCAGCAGTCTCACGCAACGAAGATCTCCGCGGCGACCTCGACGGCGCTTCCCGCCAGCTGGCACGCTGCGACGACGCTCTCGATGCCGCGGAGGGCACGGTGCAGCTGATGTCCGAGATCCTGGACATCTCCGGAGACGCGATCGACGCCGCTTCGACCTGGAACGCGTCTCGCCTGGAATCCCTCACGCGTGACGTCGAGCAGCTGAAGCCTTCGATTGATCGATCGGCCAGCGACTACCGCGCCGCGGCCGGCGACTGTCGAGCCGGTACCTAGCTGATGGACGGTCCTTCGGCTCGCCCGAGCCGATCACTGAGCGAGGCCCGACATCGCCCGAAGTGCTCACCTCAAACCCCGACCGGAAACTGTCCACGAACGCCGGAAGGGCCGGCCCCCAACGGGAGCCGGCCCTTCCGGTTCAGTACGAGAACGCCTCAGGCGATCAGCGGTAGCCGCCGAGATCGAAGTCGTCCAGCGGCACCGAGGCACCGGTGGCGACGCCGAACGAATCGGACCCGTAGTAGGTGTCGTCGAACGCGGGGAGGGCGTACGCCGCGGCGCGGGCCTCCTCGGTCGGCTGCACCTGGATGTCCCGGTAACGGGCGATGCCCGTACCGGCCGGGATCAGCTTGCCGATGATGACGTTCTCCTTGAGGCCGACCAGCTTGTCGCTGCGGGCGTTGATCGCCGCGTCGGTGAGGACGCGGGTCGTCTCCTGGAAGGAAGCCGCCGACAGCCACGAGTCGGTGGCCAGCGACGCCTTGGTGATGCCCATGAGCGCGGGGCGACCGGCGGCCGGCTCCCCACCCTCGGCCAGCACCCGACGGTTCTGCGCCTCGAACTCCTTGCGCTCGATGACCGCGCCCGGCAGGAAGTCCGTCGACCCCGAATCGATGATGGTCACGCGGCGCAGCATCTGCCGGATGATCACCTCGATGTGCTTGTCGTGGATCGACACACCCTGGCTGCGGTACACCTGCTGGACCTCGCGGACCAGGTGTAGCTGCACCTGACGCGGGCCCATGACGCGGAGCACCTCGTGCGGATCGGGGTTGCCCTCGAGGAGCTGCTGCCCGACCTCGACGTGGTCACCGTCGACCAGCAGACGCTCGGAGCCGTCCACGGTGATCGTCGCGAGCCGCTGCGTCTTCGGCAGCTTGTCGTAGACGATCTCCTCGGACCCGTCGTCGGGGACGACCGTGAACTTCATGAACTTGTCGGCGTCCTCGATGCGGATGCGTCCCGCGGCGTCGGCGATGGGCGCCTTGCCCTTGGGGACGCGGGCCTCGAAGAGCTCCTGGACACGCGGCAGACCCTGGGTGATGTCGGAGGAACCCGACGCCGCACCCGTGTGGAAGGTCCGCATGGTCAGCTGGGTACCCGGCTCACCAATGGACTGGGCGGCGACGATGCCGACGGCCTCGCCGACGTCCACCAGGTTGCCGGTGGCCAGCGACCGTCCGTAGCAGACCGCGCAGGTACCGATGGCCGCCTCACAGGTGAGGACGGACCGGACCTTGGCGTTCAGGACGCCCGCCTCGACGGCGGCCGCGACGTGGTGCTCGCGCACGTCGGTCCCGGCCGGAACCACGACGGTGCCGTCCTCGGCGACCAGGTCCGTGGCCAGCACGCGGCCCTGGATCGAGGTCTCCACGTGCTCGTGCACGTGGACGGAGCCGTCGGCGTACCGCTCGGCCAGCGGCAGCTCGACGCCGCGCTCGGTGCCACAGTCCGACTCACGGACGATGACGTCCTGCGAGACGTCGACCAGACGACGGGTCAGGTAACCCGACTCCGCCGTGCGCAGCGCGGTGTCGGCCAGACCCTTACGGGCGGAGTGCGTGTTGATGAAGTACTCCAGCACCGACAGGCCCTCACGGAACGAGGACCGGATCGGCCGGGGGATCTGCTGACCCTTGGAGTTGGCCACCACACCCTTCATGCCGGCCAGCGACCGGACCTGGATCCAGTTACCGGCCGCGCCCGCGCTCACCAGCGTGGACACCGGGTTGCCCTTCGGGTACGCCGGCGGCAGCGCCTCCTCGATCTCGCGAGTGGCCGCCTCCCAGATCTTGACCAGGTCGTCGTTGCGCTCCTCGTGCGACAGGTTGCCGCGCTGGTACGCCTTCTCGACCCGATCGGCCTGGACGTCGTACTTGGCCAGGATCTCCGCCTTGGCCGCCGGGATGATGACGTCGCCGATGGCGACGGTCATGCCCGACCGGGTGGCCCAGTGGAAACCGGCCTCCTTGAGCTTGTCCAGGGTCTGCGCGACCAGGGACATCGGGTAGTGCTCGGCGAGGTCGTTGACGATCGCGGCCTGCCGCTTCTTGGGCAGCTCGCTGTTGACGAACGGGTACCCGGCGGGCAGCAGGTCGTTGAACAGCACCCGGCCCAGCGTGGTGTCGGCGATCCAGGCGCCGCCCTCCTCGACCTCGAACTCCGGGTCGACCTCGGGGGCGACGTAGTCCGGGCCGGGGATGACCGAACCGGGGAGCCGCACCTTGATCGGGGCCCGCAGGTCGATCAGACCGGCGTCGAGCGCCATGATCGCCTCGGCCGGCGAGGAGAAGACCTTCCCGGCCCCCTTGCCGTCCTCGTCAAGCCCGCACAGGTAGTACAGGCCGGTCACCAGGTCCAGGGACGGCATGGCCAGCGGCCGGCCGGAGCCCGGGGACAGGATGTTGTTGGACGACAGCATCAGCACGCGCGCCTCGGCCTGGGCCTCGGCGGACAGCGGCACGTGGACCGCCATCTGGTCGCCGTCGAAGTCGGCGTTGAACGCGGCGCAGACCAGCGGGTGCAGCTGGATGGCCTTGCCCTCGACCAGCTGCGGCTCGAAGGCCTGGATGCCGAGGCGGTGCAGGGTGGGCGCGCGGTTCAGCATGACCGGGTGCGCGGAGATGACCTCTTCGAGGACGTCCCACACCTGGGGCCGCTGACGCTCGACCATCCGCTTGGCCGACTTGATGTTCTGGGCGTGGTTGAGGTCGACCAACCGCTTCATGACGAACGGCTTGAACAGCTCGAGCGCCATCAGCTTGGGCAGACCGCACTGGTGCAGCTTGAGCTGCGGGCCGACCACGATGACCGAACGGCCCGAGTAGTCGACGCGCTTGCCGAGCAGGTTCTGACGGAACCGGCCCTGCTTGCCCTTGAGCAGGTCGGACAGCGACTTCAGCGGCCGGTTGCCCGGGCCGGTGACCGGCCGGCCACGACGGCCGTTGTCGAACAGCGCGTCGACGGCCTCCTGCAGCATCCGCTTCTCGTTGTTGACGATGATCTCGGGCGCGCCGAGGTCGATCAGTCGCTTCAACCGGTTGTTGCGGTTGATGACGCGGCGGTACAGGTCGTTGAGGTCGGAGGTCGCGAAGCGGCCACCGTCCAGCTGCACCATCGGCCGCAGCTCCGGCGGGATGACAGGGACGCAGTCGAGCACCATGCCGAGCGGCGAGTTGTTGGTCGCCTGGAACGCGGCGACGACCTTCAGGCGCTTGATCGCGCGGATCTTGCGCTGGCCCTTGCCGTTCTTGATGGTGTCGCGCAACGACTCGGACTCGGCGTCGATGTCGAAGTCACGGATGATCTTCTGCAGCGCCTCGGCGCCCATGCCGCCGGTGAAGTAGTCACCGAAGCGGTCCTCGAGCTCGCGGTACAGGACCTCGTCGATGATGAGGTCGCGGACCTTGAGCTTGCGGAAGGTGTCGAGCACCTCGTCGAGCCGGTCGATCGCGCGCTGCGCGCGGTCGCGGATCTGCCGCTGCTCCCGCTCGCCGCCCTCGCGCACCTTGCGGCGCACGTCGGACTTTGCACCCTCGGCCTCCAGCTCGGCCAGGTCGGCCTCGAGCTTCTTGGCCCGGGCGTCCAGGTCGGCGTCCCGCGCGTTCTCGAGGTTCTTGCGCTCGACGCCCATCTCGGCCTCGATGGTCGGCAGATCGTTGTGCCGAGCCTCGTCGTCGATCGAGGTGATCAGGTAGGCCGCGAAGTAGATGATCTTCTCGAGATCCTTCGGGGCGAGGTCGAGCAGGTAGCCCAGACGCGACGGGACACCCTTGAAGTACCAGATGTGGGTGACCGGCGCGGCCAGCTCGATATGGCCCATCCGCTCACGACGCACCTTCGCGCGGGTGACCTCGACGCCACACCGCTCGCAGATGATGCCCTTGAAGCGGACACGCTTGTACTTGCCGCAGGCGCACTCCCAGTCGCGGGTCGGCCCGAAGATCTTCTCGCAGAAGAGCCCGTCCTTCTCCGGCTTGAGGGTGCGGTAGTTGATGGTTTCCGGCTTCTTGACCTCGCCGTGCGACCACGCACGGATGTCGTCGGCGTTGGCGAGACCGATACGCAACTCGTCGAAGAAGTTGACGTCGAGCACTGATGCACGTCCCTGTCTTGTTCGGTGATGCTGGTGGCCCCGGCCGGATCGGCCGCCCTTCGGGGCGGCCGGTCCGGCGGGGCCGGGGGGTGGAGGTCGGGCTCCGGGTCAGGACGGGACTCGCGGGAGGTGAGTCCCGCCCCGGCCCGGAGATCCTCCGGCGGTGCTGCGGTCGGCAGCGGTCAGTTCACGAGGTCGTCGACCGAAGCCGACTCGTTGCGGGACAGGTTGATCCCCAGGTTGGCGGCGGCGCGCTCGAGGTCGTCGTCGTCGCTGTCGCGCATCTCGATGCGCTGACCGTCGCTGGCCAGCACCTCGACGTTCAGGCACAGGGCCTGGAGCTCCTTGAGGAGCACCTTGAACGACTCGGGGATGCCCGGCTCGGGGATGTTCTCGCCCTTGACGATGGCCTCGTAGACCTTCACGCGGCCGACGATGTCGTCCGACTTGATGGTCAGGAGCTCCTGCAGCGTGTACGCCGCGCCGTAGGCCTGCATGGCCCAGCACTCCATCTCACCGAAGCGCTGACCACCGAACTGCGCCTTACCACCCAGCGGCTGCTGCGTGATCATCGAGTACGGACCGGTCGACCGGGCGTGGATCTTGTCGTCGACCAGGTGCAGCAGCTTGATGATGTACATGTAGCCGACCGCGACCGGGTACGGGAACGGCTCCCCGGAACGGCCGTCGAACAGCGTCGCCTTGCCGTCGGTCTGGACCAGCCGCTCGCCGTCGCGGGTCGGGATGGTCGAGCCGAGCAGCCCGACGATCTCGTCCTCCGAGGCGCCCGAGAACACCGGGGTCGCGGTGTTGGTCCACGGCTCGGCCGAGCGGGCCTCGGGGGCCAGCTCCTTGGCCCAGCCGGGCTCACCGTCGACGTTCCAGCCCTGACTCGCGACCCACCCGAGGTGGGTCTCCAGGATCTGGCCGATGTTCATACGACGCGGCACACCGTGCGGGTTGAGCACGATGTCGACCGGGGTGCCGTCCGGCAGGAACGGCATGTCCTCGACCGGCAGGATCTTGCCGATGACACCCTTGTTGCCGTGACGGCCGGCGAGCTTGTCGCCGTCCTGGATCTTCCGCTTCTGGGCCACGTAGACGCGGACCAGCTCGTTGACGCCCGGGGGCAGCTCGGCGCCGTCGTCGTCCCGGCTGAACACCCGGATGCCGATGACCTTGCCGGTCTCGCCGTGCGGCACCTTCAGGGAGGTGTCGCGGACCTCGCGGGCCTTCTCGCCGAAGATCGCGCGCAGCAGTCGCTCCTCCGGGGTCAGCTCGGTCTCGCCCTTGGGGGTGACCTTGCCGACCAGGATGTCGCCGTCCTGCACCTCGGCGCCGATGCGGATGATGCCCCGCTCGTCAAGATCGGCGAGGACATCTTCCGAGATGTTCGGGATGTCCCGGGTGATCTCTTCCGGCCCGAGCTTGGTGTCGCGGGCGTCGATCTCGTGCTCCTCGATGTGGATCGAGGTCAGCACGTCGTCCTGGACGATGCGCTGGCTGAGGATGATCGCGTCCTCGTAGTTGTGGCCCTCCCACGGCATGAAGGCGACGAGCAGGTTCTTGCCCAGCGCCATCTCGCCACCGTCGGTGCAGGGCCCGTCGGCGAGGACGTCGCCGGCCTCGACCCGGACGCCCTCCTCGACGATCGGCTTCTGGTTGAAGCTGGTGCCCTGGTTCGACCGACGGAACTTGTTCAGCCGGTAGGTGCGGTGGGTGCCGTCGTCGGCCATCACCGAGATGTAGTCGGCGGTGGCCTCCTCGACCACGCCGGACTTCTCGGCCACGACCACGTCGCCGGCGTCCTTGGCCGCACGGGCCTCCATGCCGGTGCCGACCAGCGGCGCCTCGCTGCGCAGCAGCGGGACGGACTGGCGCTGCATGTTGGCGCCCATGAGCGCACGGTTGGCCTCGTCGTGCTCCAGGAACGGGATCATCGCGGTCGCGACCGAGACGATCTGCCGCGGCGAGACGTCCATGTACTCGACCTCGGACGGGTCGACCTGGTCGACCTCGCCGGAGCCCTTGCGCCGCACCAGGACGGTGGACTCCAGGAAGCGACCGGTGGCGGCATCCAATTTGGCGGACGCCTGGGCGATGATGTACCGGTCCTCCTCGTCGGCGGTCAGGTACTGGATCTCGTCGGTGGCGACACCGTCGGTGACCTTGCGGTACGGGGTCTCGATGAAGCCGAACGGGTTGACCCGGGCGAAGGTCGACAGCGAGCCGATGAGGCCGATGTTCGGGCCCTCAGGGGTCTCGATCGGGCACATCCGGCCGTAGTGGGACGGGTGCACGTCGCGGACCTCGAGCGAGGCGCGGTCACGGGACAGACCACCCGGGCCGAGCGCCGACAGACGCCGCTTGTGGGTCAGACCGGCGAGCGGGTTGGTCTGGTCCATGAACTGCGACAGCTGGCTGGTGCCGAAGAACTCCTTGATGGAGGCGACGACCGGCCGGATGTTGATCAGGGTCTGCGGCGTGATCGCCTCGACGTCCTGGGTGGTCATCCGCTCACGGACGACGCGCTCCATCCGGGACAGGCCGACGCGGACCTGGTTCTGGATGAGCTCGCCGACGGTGCGCAGACGACGGTTGCCGAAGTGGTCGATGTCGTCGGTCAGCACCGGGATCACCGGGGTCGGCGAACCGGCCGCGGCTTCGTCCTCGGAGCGGTCCCACTCGGTCTGACCCTCGTGCAGACGCAGCAGGTACTCGACCGTGGACAGCAGGTCGTCCTCGGTCAGCGTGCCGTGGCTGGTCGGCTTGGCCAGGCCCAGCTTCTTGTTGATCTTGTACCGACCGACCTTGGCCAGGTCGTAGCGCTTGTCCTTGAAGAACAGGTTCTCCAGCAGGGCCTGAGCGCTCTCCTTCGTCGGCGGCTCGCCCGGACGCAGCTTGCGGTAGATGTCCAGCAGCGCCTCGTCCTGCCCGGCGATGTGGTCCTTCTCCAGGGTGGACAGCAGCACCGGCGACCACGAGAAGTGCTCGCGGATCCGCTCGGTGTCCCAGCCCAGCGCCTTGAGCAGCACGGAGACCGGCTGGCGACGCTTGCGGTCGATGCGGACGCCGATGGTGTCGCGCTTGTCGATGTCGAACTCCAGCCACGCACCGCGCGACGGGATGACCTTGACCGAGAAGACGTCCTTGCCGGCCGTCTTGTCCAGGGACTTGTCGAAGTAGACGCCCGGGGACCGGACGAGCTGGCTCACGACGACCCGCTCGGTGCCGTTGATGATGAAAGTGCCCTTGCGGGTCATCATCGGGAAGTCGCCCATGAAGACGGTCTGCGACTTGATCTCGCCGGTCTCGCCGTTCATGAACTCAGCGGTCACGAAGAGCGGCGCCGAGTAGGTCATGTCCTTGTCCCGGCACTCCTCCTCGGTCGCCTTGACCTCGTCGAAACGGGGGTCGGAGAAGGACAGCGACAGGTTGCCGGAGAAGTCCTCGATCGGGGAGATCTCCTCGAGGATCTCGTCGAGACCGCTGGGGGTCGGCTCCTCCTGGCGCGCACGCCAGGAAGGGGCACCGATCAGCCACTCGAAGGAATCGGTCTGCAGGGCGAGGAGATTCGGTACTTCCAGTGGTTCATTCAGCTTCGCGAAGGAAACCCGGGGGGAGGTCCCGGGAGCCGGAGGCGTGGTGACTGCCAAGATTCGTCCTTTCGAGGACTAGCTTCTGCCGCGGTCAGACACCCACCGCATCCGCCCAGGTCAGGGCACGCTCCACCCGTGAGGGCGGGGTGTGTCGGACGAGGACGGCGCAAAGTGGGCAGCGCAACGTCGAAGCCTACCAGCCCCAGGGCGCGTCTGTCCAGACGTGCCCTCCGGGCATCCTGACGGGCGAGCGAAAACCGGTTGGCCGACCGCGGGGACAAGACCGCCGCGACATCCGACACCGACCGGACGAACCGCTCAAGCCACGGATACAGGATCCGAAAGGACGCGGCCCTCCATATGACCGACGTCGCGGACCAAGAGTGGCCCGCGTCCCCGGCTCACGTCAAGCACCGTCCCCCGGCGCGGTCGTGGTCGCCTGCGCGCCCCGTCCCGGTACGGCCGCTCGGATCGCCGCCGCCACCTCCGCCGCCCCGGGCCCACCCAGCAGCAGGCTGTAGTGGTTGGTGTCGGGCACGTCCCGCACGGTCAGTCCCCGCACCGCGGCGGCGTGCGCGGCCGCCCAGTCCGGCGGGTACATCCCGCCCGGCCGGTCCAGCAGATCCCGGGGCGCCCGCAGCAGCACCACCCCGTCGCCGGCGGCGCGGCCCCACCGGGCGGTCAGTGCCGCCAGCCCGGCCCGCAGTGCCGGACCACCACCCGGTTCGGCGATCTCCACCCCGTCGGCCAGCATCGCCGCCTCGTCGGTCACCGGCCGCCAGCCGGCGGCGGGATCCTGCGGGTCGACCGCCCGCAGGTCGTAGTCGAAGTACTCGGCCAGTCCGTCCGGCCAGGGCCCGGACAGGGCCGGGTGCGCGGCCCAGAAGTCCCGGTAGGCCGCGCGGTCGGGGAAGGTGCGGCGCAGCCGGTCGGCCGTCGGACCGAGAGTGGCGCGGATCGCCTCCTCCCCCCCGCTGGCCCCCGGCGGGGTGGGCAGCGGCAGACCGCCGTCGACCAGGACCAGACCACCCGGCCAGGGATCGGCCGACCCGGCGCCGGTCCCGAGCAGGGCGACCGCGACGAACCCGCCCATCGAGTGCCCGACCAGCACCGCCGACGCCGGCGAGGCGATGACGGCCGCTGCCACCGCCCGCACGTCGTCGGCGTGCCTGGCCAGGCCGTAGGGCCCGGGCAGGTTCGCCGACCGGCCCCGGCCCCGCAGGTCGGGTGCGACGATCCGCCAGCCCGGCAGCTGGTCGGCGACGACCGTCCAGGCCAGGTGGGACGAGGTGATGCCGTGCACGCACAAGGCCGTGGGCGGCGGCGCGGAACGGTCACCGGCGCTCCCGGACCCGTCGGCCGCCGGTTCCCAGATGCCGACCCGCAGCTGCCCACCCGGGACGTCGACGTCCTGCGTGCGGTATTGACGGAAAGGTCGACCGCGCTCTGCGTCCATCGCTCGACTGTGCCGCATCCGACCGGTCGTCGGGCGCCCGGGGCGGGAACCCTGAGCGCCGCCTGAGCGTTCCCCCGGCATGATCCCTTCGCGCCGCCGCGCGGTCCCGCGCCCCGGCACCCAGGACGCCGGACCAGATTCGTCGCACACCGGGCCGGTCGCCCGGTGACGACCTCCGACAGCCACCGATCCGAGCGGCCAGTGATCCGATGATCTGGCCGCTGACCCTTCTGCTGGGCCTGCTGGTGGTCCTGGCGATCACCGCCGCCACCGCCTACTTCGTGGCCCAAGAATTCGCTTACATGTCGGTCGACCGCTCCAGCCTGAAGGCCGCGGCGACCGCCGGGGACGCCGGCGCCCGGCGGGCGCTGGACATCACCCGCCGCACCTCGTTCATGTTGTCCGGCGCCCAGCTCGGCATCACCGTCACCGGTCTGCTGGTGGGCTACGTGGCCGAGCCGCTCATCGGGTCCGCCGTCGGGGAGGCCCTCGGCGGGGTCTCCGTCCCGCAGGCGGTCGGCGTGACGATCGGCACCGTCGCGGCGCTGGTGTTCGCGACGTTCGTCCAGATGCTGTTGGGCGAACTGGTCCCCAAGAACCTGTCGATCGCCCGGCCCACCCCGGTGGCCGTCGCCCTCTCGACCTCGACGCGCATCTACCTGGCCGTCTTCGGCTGGCTCATCACGATCTTCGACAAGTCGTCCAACCTGCTGCTGCGGTTGCTGCGCATCGAGCCGGTGCACGACGTGGAGTACTCCGCATCGCGCCGTGACCTCGAGCGGGTGGTGGCGGCGTCGGCCAAGTCCGGCGACCTGAGCCCGGAACTGTCGGTGCTGCTGGACCGCATCATCGACTTCCCCGAGCGGACGGTCGAACACGCCATGATCCCGCGATCGCGGACGGGCAGCGTCAGCCCGGACGCCCCGATCGGCGCGATCCGCGAGCTCATGCACACCGAGCACTCCCGCTACCCCGTGCTCAGCGACGACGACGAGGTCGTGGGCGTCGTCCACCTCGTCGACCTGCTGAGCCTGTCCGCCTCCGACACCCGCGACGGGCGCCCCCTGACCGCGGCGGACGTCATGCGCCCGCCCGTGTTCGTACCGGCGGCCATGCGACTGCCGGACGCGGTGGCCCATCTGGCCGCCGGCGACCGGCAGCTCGCCTGCGTCATCGACGAGTACGGCGGCTTCACCGGCGTGCTGGCCGTGGAGGACGTCGCCGAGGAACTCGTCGGTGAGATCGCCGACGAGCACGATGTCGCCGAGAGCCCCATCCGTCAGGACGCCGACGGCGCCTGGGTGGTCCGCGGGGACCTGCCGATCGACGAACTGGAACGGATCATCGAGCAGGACGTCCCCGACGCCCAGGCCGAGGACGCCGAGACGGTGGCCGGCCTGGCCCTGGCTCAGCACGGCGCATTCCTGCAGGTGGGCGACACCGTGGAGATAGCGCTGGAGGTCGATCCCGCGGCGTACGCGCAGGACGACACCCCGGCGCCACCACATCTGCAGATCACCGTGCTCGAGGTCGCCCGGCTGGTGCCGTCGGTCGTGCGGCTGACCGTCCGGCCCCCGGCCGATCCGGCAGACCCCACCGGCGATCCGTCGGAGGAGCACCTCACCCTGGGCGCCGAACCGGTGGCCGACCTCGCCATCCGGACGGGAGACGAGCGATGAGCAATCCCCTGGTCCTGACCGCGGTCACCGCGCTGATCATCGCGCTCAGTGCCTTTTTCGTGGCCATCGAGTTCGCCCTGCTGGCCGCCAAGCGGCACCGCCTGGAGGACGCCGCCGCCACCAGCCGATCGGCCCGGGCGGCCCTGCGCAGCTCCGCCGAACTCACCGTCGTCCTGGCCGGTTCCCAGCTCGGCATCACGGCCTGCACCCTGGCCCTGGGCGCCGTCACCAAGCCCGCCGTGCACGACGGGCTGATCCCGCTGCTGGCCGGTACGGGTCTGCCCACGGTGGTCGCGGACGTCGCCGCGTTCGTCCTGGCGCTGATCGTCGTGACGTTCCTGCACCTGGTGGTCGGCGAGATGGCCCCGAAGTCGTGGGCGATCGCCCATCCGGAGCGGTCGGCGATCCTGCTGGCCGTGCCGATGCGGGCGTTCATGACGGTCTTCCGGCCAATCCTGCTGGCCCTGAACGGGATGGCCAACTGGTGCCTGCGCCGGATCGGCATCGAACCGGTCGACGAGGCGCACGTGGGCCACGACCCGCAGGGCCTGCGGCAACTCGTGGAACACTCCGCGCGGGTGGGCGTGCTGGCCGTCGAGGAGTCCGAGCGGCTGGCCGGTGCCCTGGAGCTGCAGTCGATGGTGCTCGGCGACCTGGTTCGCACGGGGTCGCGGCCCACCGCGGTGCCCGCGGATGCGTCGGTGCAGGACGTCCGGGACGCCGCGGTCCGCAGTGGCCACCTGCGCATCCTGGTCGAGGACCGCTCGACCGCACCGGACGGCGTGGGCTACGCCGGGGTGGTGCACGTCCGGGACACCCTGGCCGACCCCGCGGACGCTCCGATCGCCCCCCACGTCCGGGAGGTCTTCACGCTGGCCGCCGACACCCCGGTCTCCCGAGGACTGGAGACGATGCGGCAGACCCGTCACCAGCTCGCGCTGGTCACCGACGACCAGGGCCGGGCGCGCGGCGTCATCACCCTGCCCGATCTGCTGCGCACCCTGTTCCCGGACCACGGCAAGCGGCCCCGGGCCGCGCAGCGTCCCTCGGATGCCGGGCAGTCGGTGCCCACCTCCGCTTGAGGGCCCGGACGATCCGAACGATCCGGGGTCGGTGTCGCTTGACCGCGACGGGCAACGGGCATCGGACCACCAGCAGTCCACGAACCATCGATGAGGAGCACCGCATGCCATTCGTCACGGTCGGCACCGAGGGCGACAGCCCGGTCGAGCTCTACTACGAGGACCACGGATCGGGGCGACCCGTCGTCCTGATCCACGGCTGGCCGCTGTCCGGCCGGTCCTGGGAGCACCAGGTCCCCGCCCTGATCGACGCCGGCTACCGGGTCATCACCTACGACCGCCGCGGTTTCGGGCGGTCCAGCCAGCCGTGGTCGGGGTACGACTACGACACGCTGACCTCCGATCTCAGCGTTCTGCTCACCACCCTGGATGTCACCGACGCCGTGCTGGTGGGCTTCTCCATGGGCGGCGGCGAGGTCGTCCGGTATCTCGCGCACAGCGAGGCCGTCGGCCAGGACCGGGTGTCCGCCGCCGTGCTCGCCGGCGCGGTGACGCCCTACCTGCTCAAGACCGAGGACAACCCGGACGGCGGCATCGACGACGCCTGGGTCAAGGACTTCATCGCGACCATCGCCCAGGACCGCCCCGCGTTCCTGGCCGACTTCCTGGCCGCGTTCTTCGCCGCCGGCGACCGGAGCGACCTGATCAGCGGCCCGTCCCTGGAGTACTACCGGCAGATCGCCGCCTTCGCCTCCCCCCAGGGCACCCTCGACTGCGTCGACTCGTGGGCGCGGACCGACTTCCGGGCCGACCTCGAGAAGGTCAGCGTGCCCACCCTGGTCATCCACGGCGACGCGGACGGCACGGTGCCGATCGAGGTCAGCGGGCAGCGATCGCACGAGGCCATCGACGGCAGTGAGCTGCACGTCGTCGCGGGCGGACCGCACGGCTTCCCCGTGACGCACGCCGACGAGTTCAACCGGGCGCTGCTGGCTTTCCTGTCGGGCCAACGCTGACCGGATTCACCCCGGGGGCCCGGTCCGTCCATCGGTGGTGGACACCGGACCACCGGGTGTGATCGGGTCCCGGGGCAGGTCAGCTCCATGGGGGATTGTTCCCGGCCCCACCGGTTGCGCACCCTGGACTGCACGGGGTCCGGGGGGCGGTGCCCCCTGATCGAGGGGGGGCTGTGCGTGGGGGATCTCCGCGTCCTGGTGGCCGAGGACGACCGTGACCTGGCCGAGTTCGCGCGCACGGTGCTGTCGCGCCGGCCCGGCGTCACGGTCATGGTGGCCACGGACGGTCGGGAGGCCCTCGCCGCCGTGGACCGCGGGGACGTCGACGTGCTGTTCACCGACATCGAGATGCCCGGCCTGACGGGCCTTGACCTCGTCGGACAGGCTCGGCGGCGCGACCCCGGCCTACCGGTGGTGATGATGACCGCACACGCCTCGGTTGACTACGCGATCACCGCACTGCGCAGTCAGGTCGACGAATTCCTGGTCAAGCCCGTCTCGGCGGCCCAGTTCCGCTCCTGCCTGGACGCGATGACCACGCTGCGCCACGACCGCGACGCCGCCGGGGCCCGGCCGACGGTGTTGGCCATCGGCGCCCACCCGGACGACGTCGAGATCGGGGTCGGCGGGCTGCTCGCCGCGCACCGGGCGGCGGGCGACCCGGTGGTCATCCTGACGCTGTCGCGGGGGGCCCGCGGCGGCACGGCGGACGACCGCCAGCACGAATCGCTGGCCGCGGCCGAGCTGCTCGGCGCCCGCCTGTTCCTGGAGGACCTCGAGGACACCCGCATCAGCGCCGCCGACCCGACCGTGTCGATCGTCGAGCGCGTCACCCGCGAGATCGACCCGAGCATCGTCTACACGCACTCCGTCCACGATCGACACCAGGACCACCGGGCGGTCCACCAGGCGGTCTCGGTCGCGACCCGCCGGGTCGCCACCCTGGCCTGTTTCCAGAGCCCGTCGGCCACCGTCGATTTCCAGCCGAACCGGTTCGTGCCCATCGACGGGTTCACCGACACCAAGCTGGCCCTGCTCGAGTGTTTCGGCAGCCAGACCGGTATCCGCGACTACCTGGAACCAGATTTCGTGCTCGCCACCGCCCGTTACTGGAGCCGGTTCGGCGGCGGCCGGTCGTGCGAGCCTCTCGAGGTCCTGCGGGACACCAGCGGCCTCATCTCTCCGGGCCGATCCGGCCGGACCACGGCCGCGCACGAACACTCCCCCACCGCAACCGCGACCGAACGGATGACGGCATGAACCCCCACTCCCCGACCGAGCCCACCACCGTGCTGGTCACCGGAGCCGGCGGTGCCGCCGGCATCGCGATCATCCGCTCACTGCTGGCCCGGGGCGGTGTCCGGGTCATCGCCGCCGACATGGACCGGCTGGCCAGCGGCCTCTACCTGGTGCCGGCGGCCGACCGCGTCCTGGTCCCCGCGGGCCTGGCCCCGGACTTCGCGTCGGCGGTCCACCACTGGTGCGAGCACTTCGGCGTGCAGGTGGTCTTCCCGACGGTCGACGTCGAGCTGCCGGTGCTGGCCGCGCGCCGCGTCGAGTTCGAGCGGCGGGGGACGCGGCTGGCCTCGCCCTCCCTGGCCACCCTCGACGTGTGCCTGGACAAGTGGGCGCTGGCGCGTCGATGCCAGGGCGTGCTGCCGGTCCCCCGCACGCAGACGCTGTCGCCGGCCGCTGCCGTCGGCCGTACCTTCCCGGTGATCGTCAAGCCGCGGCGGGGCGCCGGGTCGCGCGGTATCGAGCTGGTCGAGTCGGCCGCGGATCTGATCGCGCTGGGCACCGACGACGACCGTCTGGTCCAGGACTACCTGCCCGGCGACGAGTACTCGGTCGATGTGCTGGCCGGTCTCGACGGCAGCGTCATCGCCGCCGTCCCCCGGTCCCGGCTCCGGGTGGACAGCGGTATCTCGGTGGCCGGGGCCACCTTCCACGACGACGAACTGGAGGCCGCAGCCCGGGCGGTGGCCCGGGCCATCGACCTGACCACGGTGGCCAACGTGCAGCTGCGCCGGGACGCCGACGGGCGCGCGGCCCTGCTGGAGGTCAACCCGCGCTTCCCGGGAGCCATGCCGCTGACGGTGGCCGCCGGCGTCGACATGCCATCCCTCACATTGGATCTCGTGCTCGGCCGACCGGTCCCGGCGGCCCTGGACTTCCAGGAACTGGCCGTCGTCCGGCATCTGGACGAAGTGTTCGTGACCAACGCCGAGATCGCGGCGGTCGACGACGCACCCCCGGGACGGACCGGTCAACGGGTCGGCGCCGTCCATCCCGACCCGGTCTCCCCTGCCGCGGAGGTCCCGGCCGGCAGCACGGCCGGCCGGTGACGACGCCGACCGTCACCGACCGATCGGGCGCCGGTGGCAACGACGGCCCGCTGCGGTGGGCCGGCCCGGCCGGCGACCACCACGTGCACTCCTCGTTCTCCGACGACGCCGTCAGCACGCTGGCCGAGAACGTCGCGGCCGCCGAGGCGGTCGGCCTGACTGCGATCCGTCTGGTCGAGCACATCCGGGAGTCCAGTACCTGGATGCCCGACTACCTGGTCGCCATGGCCGCCCTGCGGTCCACCTCGGGGCTGGCCCGGCTCGACGAGGACGATCCCGGTGGGGGTCAGCGCGACACCGACCACGGCGGACCGCTGCGGGTCGGCACCGGGGTCGAGACCAAGATCATGGACGTCACCGGGCGGTTGGACCTGCCGCCGGACCTGCCGCGGGGCCCGGACGGTTTCGGCCGCATCCTGATCGCCGACCACCAGTTCCCGGGCCCCGACGGGCCCTGGTCACCCCAACGGGTGCTCGCCGAACGCGCGGCGGGGTTGCGGAGCGAAGACGTCATGGACACCCTGGTGTCAGCGATGATCCGCGCGACCGCGCGCGTCACCGGGGGGCAACTGGCGCATCCGTTCTCACTCCTGCCCAAGATCGGGCTCAGCGAGGCGGACCTGCGCGACGACCACCTGCGGGCGTTGGCGTCGGCCTGCGCGGCCAACGGCACCGTGGTGGAGGTCAACGAGAAGTGGGCATGTCCGGGACCCCGGGTGCTGCGCACCCTGGCCGACGCCGGCGTGGTGGTGGTGGCCTCGACCGACAGCCACCGCGCCGCCGGCGTCGGCCGCTACCGGCGCATCCTGGACATGACCGGCCCGAGCCCGCCCGTCACACCTGCCCGCTGACCCCCGATCGGTTCGGGTCCCGGTGAGCCACGGCCTTTGGTGGGACGTCCTGCAGGTCGTGTTGCTGACGATGGTGATCATCGGCGCCATCCCGGTGGTCGTCGGTCTCTACCAGTTCGCCCTCGTCCCGTTCCACGTCTGGCGCAACCACAACAAGCACGCCGCCCCGTACTTCCCGCGCGTCGCGGTGATCGTGCCGGCCTGGAACGAGGGTGCCGTGGTCGGCACCTCGATCGACCGGCTGGTGCGGCTCGAGTACCCGGCGGACCGGTTGCGGGTCTACGTCGTCGACGACGCCAGCACCGATGACACTCCGGACGTGGTGCGGGAACGCGGACGCCGTTATCCCGGGCGGGTGGTGCACCTGCGGCGGGAAAAGGGCGGCGAAGGCAAGGCCCACACCCTCAACCACGGCATCCGCATCCTGCTCGACGAGGGCTGGGCCCAGGCAGTGCTGATCATGGACGCCGACGTGATCTACCAACCCGACTCCCTGCGCAAGATGACCCGGCACCTGGCCGATCCCGAGGTGGGAGCGGTGACCGCGTTCATCGCCGAAGGGTCGCCCCGGCCCGCGTACCTGACGCGCTACGTGGGCTACGAGTACGTCGCCGCGCAGGCCGCGGCCCGGCGGGCGCAGAACGTGCTGGGGGTGCTGGCCTGTCTGGCCGGTGGCGCCCAGTTGCACTCCCGGGAGAACCTCGAGGCCATCGGCGGGCGCATCGACACCACCACGCTGGCCGAGGACACCGTCTCGACGTTCCTCACCCAGCTGGGCGGGCGCAAGGTGGTCTTCGAGCCGTACGCGGTGGTGCTGGCCGAGGAGCCGGAAGCGGTCGGGGCGCTGTGGAAGCAGCGACTGCGCTGGGCGCGCGGGAACGTCCAGGTCACCCGGCGGTTCCGGCACCTGTGGTTCCGGCCGTGGAAACACCGCCTGCTGGGCGGGTTCTCGTTCGGGCTGATCTGGTTCTCGGTGTTCCTGCTGCCGCTGTGCATGCTGCTGTCGTCGGTCGGTCTGATCGGCCTGTGGCTCATCGACAGCGGGCTGGCCGCGCGGCTGTTCGCCGTGATCTGGTTGCTGGCCGCCGGCACCTACCTGTTCATCACCGCGATGACCCTGCAGATCGACCCGCGGTCGGGGCGCCGCACCTGGCGGGAGGCCGTCGCGTTCCCCGGCCTGATCTCGTTGCTGGTCATGCTGACCGCGTTTGTCCCGAACCTGATGACGGACCTGCTGCCGGACATCGGCGAGACGATCTTCGTCCTGTTCACCTACGCGTGGCTGACCCTGTGCATGCCGGCCGCGTGGCTCGCCAAGTGGGCCGAGAACGTCCGGGTCGGCCGACTCGAGGTCGGTCGATGGCTGGCCCCGACGCTGGTGTACCTGATCGGTTACGGCCCGCTGCTCTGCGCGATCACCTTCGACGCCTACGTCAAGGAGTTCAAGGGCGCGGCGAACGTGTGGGACAAGACCGAGAAGACCGGGCGGGTGATGTCGTGACCGGGCCGCCCGCGCTGCCGGGGGATCTGTGGGAGCCCGACCCGGCCGGAGTGGCTGCCCCCATCCCCGACCTGCCGACGATGGACGACGAGATCGTCCGGGACCGTCGCCACGAGTGGTACCTGGTGCGGGCGGCGCTCGTGGCCCTGGTGCTCATCGGGCTCGCCGTGTGGGTCCGACTGCTGACCACCTGAGGCAGCAACGCCGAAGGGGGCGGATCCGATCGGATCCGCCCCCTTCGGGATGTTGCTTGCGTCAGACGCAGGCGAACAAGGTCACTTGACGGTGGCCTTGGCGCCAGCCTCCTCCAGCTTGGCCTTGGCGGCCTCGGCGGCCTCCTTGGTGGCCTTCTCGAGGATCGCCTTCGGCGCGCCGTCGACGAGGTCCTTGGCCTCCTTCAGGCCCAGCCCGGAGACGAGCTCGCGGACGGCCTTGATGACCTGGACCTTCTTGTCGCCGGCAGCCTCGAGGATGACGTCGAACTCGTCCTGCTCCTCGACGGCCTCGGCCGGGGCAGCGCCAGCGGCACCGCCGGCGGCGGCAACGGCGACCGGAGCGGCCGCGGTGACGCCGAAGGTCTCCTCGAACTGCTTCACGAACTCGGACAGCTCGATGAGGGTGAGCTCCTTGAACGCGTCGAGCAGCTCGTCGGTGGTCAGCTTCGCCATGATGGCGTTCCTTTCGCTTCAGCGCCCGCGCGGAGGAACCCGCGGCGGGCGGTGGTACTGGGTGGAGCCGATCGGTGATCCGACCGGGATGGCACACACCGCGCCGTCCGGGGACGACAGCGGTGCTGGTCGGATCAGGCCGAAGCCGTCTCCTCGGAGCTCTCGGACGCGGCTTCCACCGACTCCGTCACTCCCAGATCGGTCGCGCCCGCAGCGTCGCTGCCGGCGGCCTTCTTCTCCTGCAACGCGGCCGCCAGCTGAGCGGTCTTGGTGGGCAGCGCGTTGAGGACCACGGCGGCCTTGGTGAGCGTGCCGAGCATGGCACCGGCCAGCTTGGCCAGCAGCACCTCGCGCGACTCCAGGTCGGCCAGCTTGGTGACCTCGGCCGGCGCCAGGGCCTTACCGTCCAGGACACCACCCTTGATCACCAGGAGCGGGTGCGCCTTGGCGAAGTCGCGGAGCGCCTTCGCGGCATCGACGGGCTCGCCGTCGATGAACGCCACGGCGGTCGGGCCGGCGAACAGGTCGTCCAGACCGGTGACCCCGGCCTCGGCGGCAGCCCGCTTGACCAGGGTGTTCTTGGCGACCGTGTACGACGTGTCCTTGCCCAGCGACCGTCGCAGCTCGGTCAGCTGCGACATCGTGAGACCGCGGTACTCGGTGACCACTGCGGCGTTGGCCGAGCGGAACCGGTCCGAGATCTCGGCGACCGTGGCGGCCTTGTCGGACTTGGCCATCTGTCGCCTCCTTCCTGCCTCGTCTTCTCCCCCGGGACGGCGAAGGGCCGTCCGGGCACACCGTCCACCGCCGGCGGACGGGCCGGAAAATGACGAACGCCCCATGCACAGGGCACGGGGCGCGACAGGCTCTTCGTCACCAGCGCACTGCACCGGTCGAAGCGAACTGCTACCTCGTCCTCCTGCGCGGGCCGCCCGGAAGTTTTCCGGAACCTTCACCCGCGCACGCGGGAGCCGACGGTCTTCGGTGGATCGCTGACCACGATACCCCATGTTGCGGGGTGCGACGGTCGCCAAGGTTCAGCGGGCGGTGACCTCGGCGGGAGCGGGGGCCTCGATGGCCGGGACGGTGTCGAAGGCGCTGACCGACATGGTGCCGACGATCTCGCCGTCGGCCGTCGCCTGGGTGAACACGGCGTGCAGCACCCGGTCCCTCTCGTCGACGTAGAGGTCCATCGACACCGACCCGGCACCGGGGTCGGCGTCGACGAGGTAGCGGGGATCGGCGTCGCCCCGGTAATGCCAGACATCGACGGGGGTGTCCCCCAACCCCTCCAGCTGGCCGTTGTCGACCAGCTCCACCGAAGTCAGGGCGAGGTTCAGCTGGTCGACGAACTCGGGCCCGAGGCCGTGCCGCAGTTCGGCGAAGGTGTCGGCCAGCTTCTTCACCGCACCGTCGGCGGCATCCGCGGCCGGAGTCATCCACGGCGTGGTGATGCCGAGCGGGCCGAGCACCCCGTCCCCGGCCAGGTAGGTCTATCCATCGACCATCCGGACGGTGACCTCCAGGTCGGGGATCCCGGACTGCGACGCGTCGACCGCCGGGTCATCGGGCAGGGTCAGGCCGACCTCCCAGTCCCGAGCGACGCCGTCCTGCTGGGTGACCGTGAAGGTGGTGGTCGACCTGTCCGGGCCCTGCAGGTCGAAGGTGCCGACAGTGCTGGTGACCTGCTCCCGGAGGAACGACTGACGGTGCCGGTGACCGGGGCGACCGCGGCACTTCCGGCCACCCCCGGCGGCCGTTCTCCCTCCGCTGCGTATCCGAATCGCACGTCGGTGTTTCCGCACCGCTGGACCGGCTTCGCGACGAGGACCAGGCTCAGCCGGTGCTGACCTCGGCGGGGTCGGGGGCGGTGATGTCGATGGGCTCGTCGTACGCGAGGGCATGGACGGTGGTGACCAGCCGCTGGCCGGACGCCTGCTGTTCGACCTGGGTCTTGATCATGCGGCCCTGAGCGTCCAGCCACAGATCGGTGGGGATGGTGTCCGGGATGTCCGCGCCGGCGGGAATGCTGGGGGCCGCCGAGCCGAGGGCCTCCAGCGACTTCCGGATGTCGATCACCACCTGGTAGTGCGTGGTGGGGGTGCCGTCGACATCCTCGGGGCCGATCTCGGTGGACGACACCATGGCCTGCTGCATCTTCTCGATCTGCTCGGCCCCGACGCCCTGCCGCATCGACTCCAGCTGCTGGCCGAGGGCGGCGATCTGCGGGTTGTCCGACTGCGAGGTGATCTCCAGCCAGGGCTTGTCGATCTTCAGTTCCTTGAGCAGCGCATCGCCGCCGACGTAGGCCTTCCCGTCGACGTACAGCATCTTGATGGTCACCTCCTGGCTCTTGGCCGCAATCGTCAGGTCACTGGACAGGGCCTGCATGCGACCGCCGGCCTGCGAGCCGGTGAAGGTGCCGGAGGCGACCTGCTTCTCGGCCCCGGCGTCACCGGCCTGGACGGTGATCTCGCCCCGCACGCTGCTCATCTGCTGGGCCGCGCTCAGCGCCTGCGCGAGGAACGCCGGCGACCCCGTCGTCCCGCCGGACCCACCGGCCGGGTTCTGCCCGGTACCGCTACTCGTCGTGGCCGGGCTACTCGATGCCGCCACGTCAGCGGAGGCGGAGGACCCCGTCGCTGACGCCGCCGTGGTCGGTGACCCGGCGCAACCGGCGGTGAGCAGTGCGGCAGCGAGCAGACCCAGGGCGCCGCGACGGCGGCGAGATACGGGCGGGACGATCACGGTGGCCTCCTGTGACGTGCGAAACGTGCCCTTCCTCTCACCAGCCGCCGATGGCCTGAATCACCCGGCGGTCAGCCGTACCCCACCGTGCCAAGGCATCACCGATTCGGCCCAATAGGCCACCGTGATTCCTCGAAACGACAACGACCCCCGATGACCGAAGTCATCGGGGGTCGTGGCGGTAGAACGGATCGGCGCCGTGGTCGGCCGGCGCCGGCGGGTCAGGTCAGGCGGAAACGCCCTGCTCCTGCTCGAGCAGGTTGCGGGTCAGCGCCGGATCGACCTGGATCCCCGGACCCATGGTGGTCGCGAACGACACCTTCTTCAGGTACTTGCCCTTGGCCGCGGACGGCTTGGAGCGCAGCACCTCGTCGAGGGCGGCCGCGTAGTTCTCCACCAGCTGCTCGACCGGGAACGAGACCCGGCCGATGACCAGGTGCAGGTTCGAGGCCTTGTCGACGCGGAAGTTGATCTTCCCGCCCTTGATGTCCTTGACGGCCTTGGTGACGTCGGGCGTCACAGTGCCGGTCTTGGGGTTCGGCATGAGACCGCGCGGCCCCAGGATGCGCGCGATCCGACCGACCTTGGCCATCTGGTCGGGAGTGGCGATGGCGGCGTCGAAGTCGAGCCAACCGCCCTGGATGCGGGCGATCAGGTCGTCCGAACCGACGGCGTCGGCCCCGGCGGCTTCGGCCTCGGTGGCCTTGTCACCGACGGCGAAGACGATGACCCGGGCGGTCTTACCGGTGCCGTGCGGCAGGTTGACGGTGCCACGGACCATCTGGTCGGCCTTGCGCGGGTCGACACCCAGGCGCATGGCGACCTCGACGGTGGCGTCCATCTTCGACGGGGACGTCGTCTTGGCCAGTTCGGCGGCCTCGAGCGGCGTGTAGAGCTTGTCGCGGTCGACCTTCTCGGCCGCCTCGCGGTATGCCTTGCTGCGCTTCATTGCTGTCTCCTAGAGGAAAGTGGCTGCGGCGGACAGGCCGCAGTCGGAGGGTGTGGTTGGTGCGGACCGCGCCGGGTCCTCCCACGGTGGAACCGGGACTCAGCCCTCGACGGTGATGCCCATCGAGCGGGCGGTGCCGGCGATGATCTTCTCGGCGGCCTCGACGTCGTTGGCGTTGAGGTCGACCTGCTTGAGCTGGGCGATCTCGCGCACCTGGGCCGAGGTGATCTTGGCGACCTTGGTGGTGTGCGGGGTGCCGGAACCCTTCTCGACACCGGCGGCCTTGAGCAGCAGCCGGGCGGCGGGCGGGGTCTTCAACTTGAAGTCGAAGGACCGGTCCTCGTAGATGGAGATCTCGACCGGGACCACGTCACCGCGCTGCGACTCGGTCGCGGCGTTGTAGGCCTTGCAGAACTCCATGATGTTCACGCCGTGCTGGCCCAGCGCGGGGCCGACCGGCGGAGCCGGGTTGGCCAGACCGGCCTTGATCTGCAGCTTGACGATGGCGGCAAGCTTCTTCTTCTTGGGGGGCATCTTTCTGGACTTCTTTCCTGGGTGCGTACTGGGCTGTTACTGCAGTCAGATCTTCTCGACCTGAGTGAAGGCGAGCTCGACGGGCGTCTCCCGACCGAAGATCGACACGAGCACCTTCAGCTTCTGGGCGTCGGCATTGACCTCGCTGATGGTCGCCGGCAGCGTGGCGAACGGACCGTCCATGACGGTGACCGACTCGCCTTCGGAGAAATCGACCTCGGTGCGGGTGGTGACGGCACCGGCGGTCGGCTGGGACTTCTCGGCCTTGCGCGGGGCGGCCGGGGCCAGGATCTTCACGACCTCGTCGATGGTCAGCGCGGACGGCCGCTGGGCCGTCGCGCCGACGAAGCCGGTCACACCCGGGGTGTTGCGGACCGCGCTCCAGGAGGCGTCCGTCAGGTCCATCCGCACCAGGATGTACCCGGGGTAGACCTTGCGCTGGACCAGCTTGCGCTGGCCGTTCTTGATCTCGGTGACCTCTTCGGTCGGGACCTCGATCTGGAAGATGTACTCCTCCATGTCGAGCGACTTGATGCGGGTCTCGAGGTTGGTCTTGACCTTGTTCTCGTAACCGGCGTACGAGTGCACGACGTACCACTCGCCGAACGCGCGCTTCAGCGACGCCCGCAGCTCCTCGGTCGGGTCGACCTCGGCGGTCTCGCCCTCCGCGGTCTCACCCTCGACGGCCGAGCCGGCCTCGGGGTCGGCCTGCTCGGGGTCGCCATACTCGGCGAGGTCCTCGTTGCCCTCACCCTCGGCGCTCTCGTCGTCGTCCGCGGCACCGTCGACCGGCGTC
This sequence comes from Nakamurella flava, assembly GCF_005298075.1. NCBI lineage: Bacteria > Bacillati > Actinomycetota > Actinomycetes > Nakamurellales > Nakamurellaceae > Nakamurella > Nakamurella flava. The sequence continues at coordinate 471,555 of NZ_SZZH01000003.1, read as the reverse complement.
GCGGCCAGGGTCTCGTCGGCGTCGGTCGGCGCATCGGCCGGCGGCGCGGGGGCGAGCACTGTCCGTTCGCCGTCGCTGAGGACCTCCTCGTCCGCCGCGTTCTCGAGCGTCGAGGTCTCCTCGTCCGTCGCGTGCTCGCGGACGGAGTCCTCGGAGTGGTCGAGGTGGCTGGACACGGTGGATCTCGCTTCCTTCTCGTCCGGTCTGACCCGGTTCTGCACTGCCTGGGTGGCGGTCGTTCTCTTCGATGGTGCCTGTCGTGGCCGTGGGGCGTCACGGGGCGGCGAGCCAGACCCCCGGCGCCGACGGCCACGGGTCAGCCGAAGATCGCCAGCACCCCGCGGGCGAAGAGCACGTCCAACCCGGCCACGTAGGCGACCATCACCGACACGAACACGATCACGACGATCGTGTAGGTGACCATCTGGTTGCGCGACGGCCAGATGACCTTCCGCAGCTCGGCGACCACCTCACGGAGGAAACGCCGCAACCGGACGAAGATGTTCCCCCGGCCCTCGCCGGCGGATGCCTCGGCCCGGCTGCGGGTGGCTCCACCCTTGCGCTCGCTGCGGGCCTTGACCGTGCCGACCGCGTCGTCATCACTGTCGGCCGTCTCGGCGGTGGTGGGTTCGCCATCCGCGTCCACGGTTACCGAACGACGTGCCTTGGGCGCCGGGCGGGCACCAGCCGCCGCGCGGGCTGCGGCCCGGGCCGAGCCGGCCGCCGCACGCGGGGTCGTCCCGCCATCGGCCGCGGTCTCCGCCGGGGCGGATGCCGTCGAGTCGTCGGACCCGGCGGTGGACGACGTCTCGTCCGCGGCGCTGCCGGCGGGGGTCTCCCCGTCGCGGGGAGCCGGGTCGCGGTCGTTGCTCACTCGCTGTCCGTTCGCTCGCAGGTGGGGTGGCCGTGGTCGGGTGCTGATCGTCGGCGCACCGCGGGTGCGCCGGCCGATCGGTGGTGCAGGGGCGACAGGACTTGAACCTGCAACCTGCGGTTTTGGAGACCGCTGCTCTGCCAGTTGAGCTACGCCCCTCTGTGCCGCCGGCCGAGGCCGACGACGATCGGGATGCCCTGGGGAACCCGTCCGCACGCAGCCGTCACGAACCGCCGACGACCCACCTACGGGCAGACCTCAGTACACCCCGGCTGACCAGTGTAGGACACGCGGGCACCGGAACGACAATCCGGCGCCACCGGTCACCGGATCGGCCGGCCGGGCCGGGCTCCGGGGAACCTTCGTGACATGCCACGATGAACTCATGAGCATCCCGGCCCCTTCCTCCGAAGCGCCCGTCCGCCCCCGCCTGTCCGCCCGGGTCGGCAACATCGCCGAATCCGCCACCCTGGCCGTCGACGCCAAGGCGAAGGCCCTCAAGGCGGCCGGTCGGCCGGTCATCGGTTTCGGCGCCGGCGAGCCGGACTTCCCCACCCCGGATTACATCGTCGCGGCCGCCGTCGAGGCCTGTGGCAACCCCGCCAACCACCGTTACACCCCCGCCGGCGGGCTCCCCGCCCTGCGGCAGGCGGTCGCGGACAAGACCCGGCGGGACTCGGGCCTCGAGGTCACGGCCGACCAGGTCCTCATCACCAACGGCGGCAAGCAGGCCGTCTACCAGGCCTTTGCCGCGCTGCTGGATCCAGGTGACGAGGTCCTGCTGCCGGCTCCGTACTGGACCACCTACCCGGAGGCCATCGCCCTGGCCGGCGGGGTGACGGTGCCCGTCGTCGCCGACGAGACCACCGGCTACCTGCTGAGCGTCGACGACCTCGAGGCGGCCCGCACCGAACGCACCAAGGTGCTGCTGTTCTGTTCGCCGTCCAACCCGACCGGTGCGGTCTATCCGCCGGAGCAGGTCACGGCCATCGGCCGGTGGGCGGCCGAGCACGGCCTGTGGGTCATCACCGACGAGATCTACGAGCACCTGGTCTACGGGGACGCGACGTTCGTCTCCATGCCGGTCGTGGCGCCGGAGATCGCCGATACCTGCATCATCGTCAACGGCGTGGCCAAGACGTACGCGATGACCGGCTGGCGGGTCGGCTGGATGATCGGCCCCAAGGACGTCATCAAGGGCGCGGCGAACCTGCAGTCCCACCTGACCTCGAACGTCGCCAACGTCAGCCAGCAGGCGGCCCTGACCGCGATCACCGGATCCCTCGACGCCGTGGACGAGATGCGCACGGCCTTCGATCGTCGGCGGCGGACCATGGTCGAGCTGCTGAACAAGATCCCGGGCGTGCAGTGCCCCGAGCCGCTCGGGGCGTTCTACGTTTATCCCTCGGTGCGGGACCTGATCGGCAAGGAGTTCGACACCCCGACCGGCCCGGTCCGCCCGCAGTCGTCGGCCGAACTGGCCGGGCTGGTACTGGATCAGGCCGAGGTCGCGGTCGTCCCCGGCGAGGCGTTCGGCACTCCGGGCTACTTCCGGCTGTCGTACGCCCTCGGCGACGACGACCTCGTCACCGGGGTCACGCGGATGGGCGAGTTCCTGGCCACCGCCCGCTGACCGGCCCCACCACGCCGAACGCCGCCATCCCCTCGGGGTGGCGGCGTTCGGCGTCTGCGGGTGTGGAGGTCCGGCCGGCGGGCCGGGTCCCGTCGGGGGTCAGGCCAGCGCGACGACGGCGCGGGCCTTGCCCAGCACGGTCTGTCCGTTGAACGTGGCCGTGATGTCGACCCGGGCGGTGCCGGCGGCCTCGTCGAGGGCACCGATCTTGGCGGTGATCTCGAGGGTCGCCCCCGCGGTGTCATCCGGGCCGTCCGTGACGACGACGGGACGGGTGAAACGCACCTCGTAGGAGCGGATGCGGCCCGGGTCGCCGACCCAGTCGCTGACGACCCGGCCGGCCGTGGCCATGGTGAGCATGCCGTGGGCGATGACGTCGGGCAGACCGACGGACGTGGCCACCCGGGCGTTCCAGTGGATCGGGTTGAAATCACCGGAAGCACCCGCGTAGCGCACCAGCTGGGCGCGGGTCAGGTGGGCGACGAGAGCGGGTAGCTGGTCGCCGACGGCGACGGACGCCAGTGCGGGGGTGCTCACTCCGCGCCTCCACGGACGACGAGGGTCACGTGGCAGGTGCAGACCGGAGCGGCGGACGGATCGGTGATCTCGGTCCGCAGGGTGATGACCTCGTTGCCCGCCAGCACGCGGACCGCGTCCACGTGGACTTCGCAGGTCAGTTCGTCGCCAGCCACGATGGGGCGGTGGTGCTCGAACCGCTGGTCACCGTGCACGACGCGACTGAAATCGACACCAAGGTCGGTGCCGAACAGAATCGCGTCCTGCGCACCCGCCGCGACCACGATCGCGAAGGTGGGCGGGGCGACGAGGTCGGCGTAGCCGGCCGCTCGGGCGGCGGCCCGATCGGTGCAGACGGCGGCCGTCTCACCGATGGCGGCGGCGAACTCACGGATCTTCTCGACGCCGACGACGTACGGCTGGGGGTACGGGAAAGACCGCCCGACGTACGCGGTGTCGATGGCCACGAGGGGATCCGTGAGCTCTGCGCGAGCTGACTAGCGGGTTTCCTTGTGGTTACGGTGCGTCCCGCAGTTCGGGCAGAACTTCTTCACCTCGAGCCGGTCGGGATCGTTCCGACGGTTCTTGCGGGTGATGTAGTTGCGGTGCTTGCACTCCTCGCACGCCAGGGTGATCTTCGGGCGAACGTCGGTGGCAGCCATGATGAATCTTCTTTCTCGCGCCTGTTCAGGAATGGTCCGGGACGCGGCACAGCCGCAGAACCATCGACCAGTATTGCAGCAGTCATCAGGCGACAACCGCGATCGTGGTAGCGATGGCCGGACTTGAACCGGCGACACAGCGATTATGAGTCGCTTGCTCTGCCAGCTGAGCTACACCGCCACGGGCAGGCACCGGGCTTCGGCCGGTCCTGATCGGAAGCTCCCGAGTCGGTTCGCACCGACCGGGACCTCCGTCCGAGCCCCTTTACGGAATCGAACCGTAGACCTTCTCCTTACCATGGAGACGCTCTGCCGACTGAGCTAAAGGGGCGCTGCTCTCTGGCTCTCCGGAGTGATCCGGCCGCCCGGAGGAAGCTCGTCAACTCTACATTACGACAGGTCCAGGAACGAAACCGCTGGTCAGGACATCATTCGCAGCACGTGGACCGACGAATCGGGGTCGTAGATGGTCACCGTGCGAGACGCGAGCCAGGCCTCGAAGCGGTCCAGGGGCAACGGCCGGGAGATCAGGTAGCCCTGCGCCTGATCGCAGTGCATGTCCCGCAACGCGTCGCGCGCGGCCTCCTCCTCGACGCCCTCGGCCACCACCCGCAGGCCCAGCGAATGCCCCAGGTCGACGATGGCGCGCACGATGGCCAGGTCGCCCAGGTCGCTGCCCATGCTCATGACGAACGAGCGGTCGATCTTGATCTCGTCGATCGGCAGCCGCCGCAGATAGGCCAGTGAGGAGTAGCCGGTCCCGAAATCGTCCACCGACAGGCCCACGCCGAGCGCATGCAGCCGGTTCAGCACCGGCAGGGAGTGCTCCGGGTCCTCCATGACGGACGATTCGGTGATCTCGAAGGTCAGCAGTGCCGGGTCGACCCCGTGCTTGCGGAGGGCGTCGTTGACCTTGCCCGGGAAACCCACGGCCATCAGGTTGCGGACGGAGAGGTTCACCGCCGCGGCGATGCGCACCCCCTGGGCCGCCCACTCGGCCAGCTGGCGCAGCACGGTGTCCAGGACGTGCTCGAGCAGGATGTCGATCGACCCGGTGGCCTCGATGGCCTCCACGAATTCCGCCGGAGACACGAGACCGAACTCGGGGTGCATCCACCGCACCAGCGCCTCGACGCCGATCAGCTGGCGATCGGCCAGACCGATCTTCGGCTGGTAATGCACGACGATGCGGCCCTGCTCGATGGCCTGCCGGAACTGGGTGACCAGCTGGAAGCGCCGGCGGTAGACCTCGCCCATGCTCGGCCGGTAGATCTGCAGGCTGTCCTGACGGGTGCGGGCGGCCATCATCGCCATCTCGGCCCGTTGCAGCATGGTTCCCGGTTCGACGGCCATGTCGCCCAGGATGTCGGCGGTCGCGGTCGCGGTGACCAGGGCGATGCCGAGGCTGGGTTGCGGGTCCACCTCAATGCCGTCGAGCCCGTAGGCGGCCGAGGCCACCCGGAGCATCTGGGCCCCGAAGGTCACCATGTCGACCTCGGGCATCGCCTCGAGCAGCACCGCGAACCGGTCGGTCTCGATCCGGGCCACCGGACGGCTCGGCCCGGTGAGCTCCCGTAGCCGGTCGCCGGCCGCGCGCAGCAGACGTTCGCCGCGATCGTGCCCCAGGGCGTTGTTGACCTGCGACAGCACGTTCAACTCGACCATCAGCACGGCGCCGCCGCTCTGCTGGGCGATGACGTCCTGGACGCGCACCGTCAGGCCGGGGCGGTTGAGCAGGCCGGTGATGGCGTCGTGGTAGGCCTCGTGGCGCAGGGTCTCCAACAGGCGCAGGTTGTCCAGCGCGGTCGCGATCTGCCCACTGAGGGTCTGCAGGACCTTCTCGTCGTCGTCCCGGAACCGACCCCACCGGGTGACGCGGTCGCGGACCTCGAGGTAACCACGCTCACGGTCCCCGGCCTGCAGGGGCACCACCATCACGTCCCAGGCCGGCCGAGCGGCCAGTGCCTCGAGCACCGCCGGATCCTCGATCCGATCGTTGGACGCGCGCGCCGCCCCGTTGGCCCGTGCGGCGCGGATGACGGGATCCTCGCAGCCCACGTCGGCGATCGGGCGGGGGCCGTCCGGGCCGGCTCCGAGAGTGAGATGCCGGCCGTCGTCGTCCTGCAGGTGCAGGACGGCGACCTCGGCGTTCATTTGTTCCCGGATCTGGGCCAGGACCTCCTGCCAGCCGCCTTCCGACGTCCCGATGGCGCTGATCTGGCGGCCGATCGCGTACATCTGGGCCAGATCGGCATGCTGGCGGAGGAAGACGAAGTAGGTGCGGTAGATCGCGCCCAGCACCGCGGCCATCAGCAGGCACAGGATCCATCCGGCACTGCCGCTGCGCCAGACGGTGAAGAGGACCAGGGCGAACGTGACCACGGTTCCGCCGGCCAGGATCGCCCGGGCGATGAACCGCACCATCGGCTCGGACGGCCCGATGAGCCGGTAGGTCAGGCTGACGGCGAACGCGGACATGAGCGCGCCGGCCAGCACCCCGGCTCCGACCGCCAGGTACTGGATGGGCATCGTGCTGTCGGGGCGGACGATCGCCAGCATGACGGCGGCGGCGGTGCCCGTCTCGACGACGATGAACGACAGGTTCACGGCGACGTTGCGCCACTTGTCCCGTCGGAAGAGGAACACCAGCAGCCCGGCGGCGGCGTGGGTCACCCCGACCAGCCAGGGCGGCAGCACCAGCAGTCCGATGACCATGGGCAGCTCGGACCCCGAGACCAGCCAGGTCTCCCGGCGGACCTCGATCTGCAGGGGGAACAGCTCACCCAGCAGGAACGCCGCGATCAGGATCAGGCCGCCGACCAGCAGGCTGCTGTCGGACACCTGGATGCTCGGAGCGGCCAGCACCGGCCACCACAGGAGGGCCGAGACGGCGAAGACCACCGCGGCGACGATCGGGAAGATGCGGGGGCCGGAGTAGTACGTGCGGGGGGCGGTGTCCACCGCGGCGACCGGCGGATCGGCCGGCGCGGCGGCGGCAGCGGGGACGGGTAGTTTGGCCACCGGGCGGATCGTGGTGTCCGCCGGCGCCTCGGATGGTGCGCCGGGGGGCCACGGCGGCGGCTCCGAGCTCGGCGTCGCGTCACCGGACACAGCAGTCACCTCCCCGACCCACGCCTGCACGCACCTCGCCGCGGGGCCATCTGCTGCGGGCATGAGGGAAATCCGCCGGCCGCACCCCCGTTCCGTACGGAGCGTAGCCCGTTGGTGGCGATTCGAGAACGAACGCGGCAGCCCTATTCACCCGGGTGCGCTGGACGTACCGACGCAACTTCGCGTCCCGGGCGAAAACCCGTGATATTCCCGTACGCCAACGGGGGCTTGCGCCACCCGGCTGCGACGCCCGACGTCGTCGAAGAGCGCGCCGGCCGGAAACGACGATGGGCCCCGTTCCGGAGAACGGGGCCCATCGTCGGTGCGGGTGGCAGGTGAGGGATTCGAACCCCCGTAGGCTGTGCCGGCTGATTTACAGTCAGCTCCCTTTGGCCGCTCGGGCAACCTGCCGGGCTGCGGACACACGGACGATTCCCGATTCCGGGCAGACCCGGGAAGTGGTGACCGTGCGGCGCCGGGCAAGCGTACAGGCGGGGGGCCCTGGTTTCCCAATCGCCTCCCGGCCCTGGGCCCGGCCCGGTCGGGTCGCCGCCGGCGCGGGCACAATGTGGCCCGGGCGCATCCGTCCCGGCGGTGCGCACCGGTCGGGGACGTCCGCCCGTCCGCCGCATCCCCCAGGTAAGGAGTTCCGATGGCCGACGCATCCTTCGACATCGTCAGCAAGGTCGACCACCAGGAGGCCGACAACGCCCTCAACCAGGCGGCGAAGGAACTGTCCCAGCGGTTCGACTTCCGCGGCACGGACACCACCATCGCCTGGGCCGGCGAGGACAACATCACCATCACCTCCAGCACGGAGGAGCGGTGCACGGCGGCCATCGACGTCTTCAAGGACAAGCTCATCAAGCGGGGCATCTCGCTGCGGGCCCTGGACATGGGCGAACCGGCGGCGTCGGGAAAGACCTACAAGGTGACCGGGTCACTGTTGAACGGGATCGCCTCGGACAAGGCCAAAGCCATCGTCAAGCGCATCAAGGACGAGGGCCCCAAGGGCGTGCAGGCCCAGATCCAGGGTGACCAGCTGCGAGTGACCGGCAAGAAGCGGGACGACCTGCAGGCCGTCATCGCGCTCCTCAAGGACGCCGACCTGGACATCGCCCTGCAGTTCACCAACTACCGCTGACCGACGCGGCGTCGACGCCCGCACCCGGTCCGGCTCGACCGGGTCCGGGCGTCCCGGACGGCATCAGTCCGCCGCCAGCTCCTGCAGCAGCGCGCGCGAATCGGCCGCCGGCAGCGCCATCTCGGTGAGCAGACGGTGGTCCCGCACGTAGCGATCGACCTCGGCGTCGACATCGACGAATGAGATCCGCGTCTTGTTCTCCAGGTAGACCACGTCCGCCGCTCCGGTGGCGGCGGACTCCAGCACGCTGAACGACCCAGCGCTCACCGGCGGGATACCGGCCGCGAACGGCAGCACCCGGATGTCCACCCCGGGCCGTTCGGACGCGGCCACCAGGTGGGCGAGCTGTTCGCGGCGGATCCGGACGGGGTCCGCGCCGCCGCCCGGCGCGCTGACCGCCGATCGACGCAGCACGGCCTCGTCCAGGACGACGGACAACCGGAGCGGCCCCGGCTCGGTGGCGCGATCCAGGACTGACTGTCGACGCCGGCACACCTCGACCCGACGTTCGATCTCCGCGGCCGACGGGCGCTGCCAGGTCGAGCGCACGACCTGCCGGACGTAGTCAGGGGTCATCACCAAAGGATGCGGCAGCACGGCGCAGTAGGTCCGCAGGGCGGTCGACCCGGCCTCGAGCCGCAGCAGCGCGGCGTAACCGGACGAGAGCGAGTCCGCCCAGGCCTCCCACCAGCCGTGGGCCGGCCCGGCGGGGGCGAGTCGCCGAAGGGCGGTGGCCGGCTCTGGCGGCAGACCATAGAGCTCGATCAGGCGATCCAGGTCGTCAGGGGCGATGCCGATCCGACCGTTCTCGATGCGCGAGACCTTGGACGCCGACCACCCGGTGGCGGCGGCCACGTCCTGGCCGGTCAGTCCGGCCGCGATGCGCAGCCGGCGCAGCTCGGCGGCCAGCCGCCGCTCCCGGACGGATGGGCTCACTGTGCTCATCGGACGCTCCCTGCAGACGGTCGTGCAATATTGCAAGGCTACTTCCTGCCGGACCGTGATCGGTGTCACTCTGCGGAGACCGATGACGGCGCGGCAGCAGCCGCCGCCCGGTACCGCAGGGAGGGCCTGGAGATGGACAGAGTCAGCGTGACCGTCACCATCATCGTGATCGCGGCGCTGGTGACCCTGGTACTGGTCGCCTTCGTCCGGGAGGGCGGGCGGCGCACGCCGCGCCGCCGCCGGAGCGGCGCCGCAGCCGACGGCGGATCCCCGGGCTGGTACGCCTTCGGCGGCAGCGACGCCTCGACCGGCCACGGCGGCCACTGCACCACCTCGAGCAGCGGCCACGGCGGAGGGTGGTTCGGCGGCGACGGCGGTGGTTTCGGCGGTTTCGGTGGGGACGGCGGTTGTGGCGGCGGAGACGGGGGCGGCGGGGGTGGGGGCGGCGGGGACTGACCCGTCCCACTCCCCCGCACCCGGGGTCGTCGCCGTCCGCGCCATCGCCACTGGCCGGTGACGTGCACCGCCGAGTGGCCCCGGGGCCCGGCGGCCACCTACCGTGAGGGCGGCGAAAGATCGGGGTTGAAGAGTGTCTGCTCCTGACGACGGCCGCCGTGGTCCTGCTGCGGGAGCCGTCGCGACGAACGGCCTGTGGTTCGGGCTGGTGGCCTACAGCATCTGGGGGCTGTTCCCCCTCTACTGGCCGCTGCTGCAGCCGTCCGGCGCGGTCGAGATCCTGGCCCACCGGATGGTCTGGTCGCTGCTGGTGTCCGCCGTCGTCCTCACGGTGGTGCGGGGATGGCCCGCCCTGCGGGCGATGTCCTCGCGCACTTGGCTGCTGGTGATGGCCGGGGCGGTGGTGATCTCGGTCAACTGGGGCCTCTACATCTGGGCGGTCAACAGTGACCAGGTGGTGGAGGCCGCGCTGGGCTACTTCATCAACCCGCTGGTGACGGTGGCCCTGGGCGTCGTCGTCTTCTCCGAGCGGCTACGGATCGCCCAGTGGGTGGCCGTCGGCCTGGGCGCGTTGGCCGTGGCGGTGCTCACCGTGGCCGGCGGATCGTTCCCATGGATCGCCCTCACGCTGGCCGCGTCGTTCGCGACCTATGGCCTGATCAAGAAGGTCATCCCGGTGGCTCCGACCACGTCGCTGACCGCCGAGGGTCTGGTCCTGCTGGTGCCGGCCGCCGGCTACCTCATCGTGCTCGGCGCGACCGGCGGCTCGACCGTGCCGGGCAATGGCGCCGGCCACCTGCTGCTGCTGATCGGCACCGGAGTCATCACCTGCGTGCCGCTGCTGGCCTTCGCGGCCGCGGCCCGACGGCTGCCGCTGTCGGTACTGGGGCTGCTGCAGTACCTGACCCCGACAGTGCAGTTCCTGCTCGGAGTGCTCTGGTTCGGTGAGCAGATGCCGCCGGCCCGGTGGATCGGCTTCGGGCTGGTCTGGCTGGCCCTGATCGTCTTCACCACCGATGCGCTGCGGCGGGCCCGCACCCAGCACGTGGCCCGGGTGGCGGGGGCCGAGAGGTCGGGTTCGACCGACCCGGACGCTCAGCCCGTCGACTCGCGTTCGGACCGGTAGACGCCTAGGGCCATCCGCGTCGCCCGCAGCAGCGGAACGGGCAGGCCCGCCCGGTCCGCCCGATCGACCAGGTCACCGATGATGGCCTCGTCCTCCACCGGACGCCCGGCCCGGCGGTCCTTGTCCATCGACGCCCGGTTGCCGGACGTCGTGTCGGTGAGGATCGTGAGGTCCTTGGCCAGCTTGCCATCGCTCGGCCGGAAACCCGCCGCTTCGGCGACCGACGCCGTCTCGGCCAGCAGCGCGGTGATCGTCGCGACGCCACCCGGAGCGCTGGACGCCTGGCCGAGTGTCCCGCCGGACAGCACGTTGGTGCCGGCGAAGGCGGCCAAGAAGACCCACTTCGCCCACATCTCGGCGGTGACCTTAGCGCTTCGGGTCGCCGTGAAGCCGCAATCGCGGGCGGCGGCGTCGAAGGCCCGGAGGCGCTCGGTGTCGGACCCGTCGCGCTCCCCGTAAGTGATGGCCGGGGCCACCGGTCCGGCCAGCACCCGGCCCCGCTCGTCCAGGTACGACGAGACGAACGCGTACCCACCGAGGACGGATGACCCGCCGAACTCGGCGACCAGCCGGTCGATGTGGCGCATCCCGTTCAGCAGCGGCAGCACCGTCGCCCCGTTCCGCACGGCCGGGCCGACATCGATGACGGCCGATTCGAGCCCGTACGCCTTGGTGGCGAGCACGACGAGGTCGAATCGGGGCCCGTCGCGCAGCTCGGCGGCGGTCAGGACGGGAGCGTTCACCGTCACGCCGTTCTGGCCGTCGACGTCCGGCAGACCCGGGCCGCCGACGATGGTCAGCCCCTCGTCGCGGACCTGCGCGGCCCGTTCCGGACGCAGCAGAAAAGTGACGTCCCGCCCGGCCGCGGCCATCAGCCCGCCGAACAACCCGCCGACCGCACCGGCACCGACGATCAGGATGCGCATGACCCGATCCAACCACTGCCCCACTGGGGGTGATCCGCCGTCGCTGCGCGAGAACAGCGGCGGTGGTCACCGAGTCGCGGACCGACCAGGCGGCCGGACACGGGTGACCCTCGTCGGTTCACCCCGACGCCTCCAGGGCCGGCCGTGGCTGGATATTCGGCCGCCGATGTCCGTCAGCCACAACTCGGATGATGTCGTGCCGTCGGGACGTTCCCACTGCCGGAGCTCGAGCGGACGGGACAACTGCTCCTGCAGCCACTCAACCGTTCGCTCCGCTGCCTCGACGTCGGTCATCGATGGGTCGTGGACGTTCAGGATCTCGTCGTAGTCGGGATGGAATCCGTCCCATAGATACCCGTCACCCCAGTAGCCCTGCAGGGCGCTCCCGTTCCACAGCACCTGGAGATCCAGGTTCCACGTGCAGGGGGGACGAAGGGCCCGACGGGTCTCGTGGTCGAGGACGTCGACCAGGATCAGACAACCACCGAAATCCATCTGGTGCCCCGGCTGGATGCACTCCGTCGCCCAGGGGTCGACCAAGCCGGCCAGCCGTTCGACGCCGAGCCGCCGAAGGTGCACGACGAATGGCTGGTCGGCGGAGTCCTGGTACTGATCGACGAACCAGTCCTCTGCGTCGAGGCCGCCGCCCTTGGAACCCACCGCGGCAGAATGCCCGATCGGATCGATCGCCCGCCGCGACTGGGGCCAACACGCCATCTCTGCGCGAGAACAGCGGCGTTCTTTACCGAGTCGCGGGCGGAATCAGGAGGTCGGCGCGGGAGAGTTGCGGTCCAGGAAGGCGAGCACCTCGGTCTGGTCGACGCCGGGGAACACGCCGGGCGGCATGGCGGCCAGCAGGTGGGCATGCGCCCGGGCGCTGGGCCAGGCGAGACCGTCCCAGCGGGAGGCGATCTCGGCCGGCGGCTGGGAGCAGCAATCCGGATCGGGGCAGCGGGACTTGCTCCGCTCCACGGTTTCCCGGCCGCGCATCCACTTCACGTGCGCGTACGGGACCCCGACGTTCACCGAGAACAACCCGGCCGGGGTGCGGTCGACAAACGCCGTGCACCAGTAGGTCCCGGACTTGGTGTCGGTGTACTGCTGGTAGGCGGCCGAGAGGTCGGGCTGGTCGAAGACGACGCGCGCCGTCCAGTAGCGGCACACCCGCTGCCCCTCGATGGCGCCGGTGGCGTCGGTCGGGAACTTGATGCCGTCGTTCTCGTACGCCTTGTAGATGACGCCCGACGAGCTGATCCGCATGAAGTGCACCGGCAGGTCCAGGTGCCGGGTGGCCAGGTTGGTGAAGCGGTGCGCGGCGGTCTCGTAGGAGACGGCGTAGGCGTCCCGCAGGTCCTCGATGGCGATGTCCTTGGCCGCGCGGGCCCGCCGCAGCAGCGCCATCGCCCCCTTTTCCGGGATCAGCAGCGATGCGGCGAAATAGTTGATCTCGACCCGCTGGCGCAGGAACTCCGAGTAGTCCGACGGCACCTCGTGGCCGAGGACGACGTGACCGAGGGCCTGCAGGGCCAACGACCGGGAGTCGTGCTGACCGGCGTCCGGCTGCGGCAGGTAGATCAACCGGTGGGCGAGATCAGTGACGGTGCGGGTGGAGTCGGGCAGATCCGAGGTGTGCACGAGACGGAACCCGAGGTGCGCGGCCATCCGGTCGACCACGGTGCGGGTGATCGGCCCGCCCTCGTACCGGGTGGCGGCCAGCAGATCCGCGGACACCGTCTCGATCTCGCCGAAGTAGTTGTCCCGCCGGCGCATCAACTCGCGCAGCTCGGCGTTGGCCCGGCGGGCGTGCTCCGGGGTGGCAGCCCGTTCGGCCTGCACCTTGCCCAGTGCCTGGTGCAGCCCGACCAGCGCCTCGAGTGCCTCCATGGGCAACCGGGGCCCGGTCCGGACGGCGGGAATGCCGAGCGAACGGAACGAGTCGGCCCGTTGCGCCTTCTCCAGCTCGATCTCCAGCGCGGCCCGCCGGCTGGGCGGCTCGGCGGCCAGCAGATCACCGATGCCGAGACCGAGGCCGGCGGCCAGCGCTCCGAGGACGGAGAGCTTGGCCTCCCGTTTGCCGTTCTCGATGAGCGACAGCGCGGAGGCGCTGATCCCGGCCAGCGCGGCGATGTCGTCCAACGTCTTGCCCTGGCTCCGGCGCACGTGCCGGAGCCGGCGGCCGATGGTCAGCGGATCGGGGCCACCCCCGGCGGTTTCGACCCCCCCACCAGTGGTGGCGTGACGTACGTCACCCTGCCGTAACCCACCGGAAACGGCCCTGCGGGGCCCGCTTTCGATCATTGCTGCACGCTAGCGCAAGAACTGCGTTTCTTGAAGAGTGGCTAGCGTTGTTCAACCTCGACTCTTTCGCCAACAGTGGTCCCACACCGGCCGGGAGCAACCGGCCCCGGATGGCAACAGCCCAGCGATCGGATCGCGAGATCCTCGAAAGGAACGGGTCGACGATGACTGCGACTCTGAACCCCACTGATAGCGACACCACGACGACGGCCTCCCCGGAGGCGCAGCTCGAGCGTGAGTGGGCCGAGAACCCCCGCTGGGCCGGTATCTCCCGCACCTACAGCGCCGCCGACGTGGTGCGCCTGCGCGGGACGGTCCAGGAGGAGCACACCCTGGCCCGCCTCGGTGCCGAGAAGCTGTGGGACCTGATCACCACCCAGAAGTTCGTCCGAGCACTAGGTTCGCTGACCGGCAACCAGGCCGTGCAGATGGTCAAGGGCGGTCTGGAGGCCATCTACCTGTCCGGCTGGCAGGTCGCCGCCGACGCCAACCTGGCCGGCCAGACCTACCCGGACCAGAGCCTGTACCCGGCCAACTCGGTCCCGGCCGTCGTCCGTCGCATCAACAACGCGCTGCTGCGGGCCGACCAGATCGACCACTCCACCGGCAAGAGCGCCACCGCCGAGGCGATCGACTACCTGGTCCCGATCGTGGCCGACGCCGAGGCCGGCTTCGGCGGCCCATTGAACGCCTTCGAGCTGATGAAGGGCATGATCGCGGCCGGCGCGGCGGGCGTGCACTGGGAGGACCAGCTGGCCTCCGAGAAGAAGTGCGGCCACATGGGCGGCAAGGTCCTCATCCCGACCAGCCAGCACGTCCGGACCCTGAACGCCGCCCGGCTCGCCGCCGACGTCTCCGGGATCCCCAGCGTCATCGTCGCCCGCACCGACTCGCTGGCCGCCGACCTGCTGACCAGCGACGTCGACCCGATCGACGCGCCGTTCCTGACCGGTGAGCGGACCAGCGAGGGCTTCTACCGGGTGCGCAGCGGCATCGAGCCGGTGCTCGCCCGGGCCAAGGCCTACGCCCCGTACTCCGACCTCATCTGGGTCGAGACCGGCACCCCCGACCTGGGTCTGGCCCGCGAGTTCGCCACCGAACTGCACCGCGAGTTCCCCGGCAAGATGCTGGCCTACAACTGCTCCCCGTCGTTCAACTGGAAGTCCAAGCTGTCCGACGCCGAGATCGCCACCTTCCAGGACGAGCTGGGCGACCTGGGCTACCGGTTCCAGTTCATCACCCTGGCCGGCTTCCACGCCCTCAACCACTCGATGTTCACGCTGGCCCAGGGCTACGCCAAGACCGGCATGAGCGCCTACGTCGAGCTGCAGGAGCGGGAGTTCGCCGACGAGGCCGCCGGCTACACCGCGGTCAAGCACCAGGCCGAGGTCGGCACTGGCTACTTCGACAAGATCGCCACCGCCCTGAACCCCGACAGCGGCACGCTCGCCCTCAAGGGTTCCACCGAGGAAGAGCAGTTCCACTGATCGGCCTCGTAGAGCGCGGTCCAGCGGGCCGGTCCTTCACCGGATCGGCCCGCCGGGCCCACCGCGCACCCACCAGTCCCCGTCCGAACCCGACACCATTTCCCGCGCTGTCCCGATGAGCCACCGCTGACGGTGGCCACCGCCACCGACAGCCGTTCGTCGAAGGAGTCCCGCCATGTTCAGCACCCCCAAGGCCCCCCGCATCAAGGGCACCATGCACCCCCGGTTCGACGAGATCCTGACCCCCGAGGCGCTGGCCTTCCTGGCCAAGCTGGACGGCGCGCACGCCGGTCGCCGGGCCGAGCTGCTGGCCGCCCGCCGCGAGCGCAGCAAGCGCGTCTGGGCCGGTGAGAAGGTCGACTTCCTGGCCGACACCCGCAGCGTCCGGGAGGACAAGAGCTGGAAGGTCGCCCCGCCGGCGCCCGGCCTGGTCGACCGGCGCTGCGAGATCACCGGCCCGCCCACGCCGAAGATGAGCATCAACGCGCTGAACTCCGGGGCCAAGGTCTGGATGGCCGACTTCGAGGACTCCCTGGCACCGAGCTGGCGCAACGTCATCGATGGTCAGCTCAACCTGCGGGACGCGATCCGCGGGCACCTGGAGTTCACCGACGAGGCCTCGGGCAAGGAGTACCGGGTTACGGCAGAGACCCCGCCGACCATCGTCGTCCGCCCCCGGGGCTGGCGGCTGTGCGAGAAGCACATCACCATCGACGGTCGCCCGCTCCCGGCGGCGCTGGTCGACTTCGGGTTGTTCTTCTTCCACAACGCCCAGCAGCTGATCGACAACGGTGCCGGGCCGTACTTCTACCTGCCCAAGCTGGAGTCGCACCTGGAGGCGCGGCTCTGGAATGACGTCTTCACCCAGGCCCAGGCGCTGCTCGGCATCCCCCAGGGCACCATCCGGGCCACGGTCCTGATCGAGACGCTGCCGGCCGCGTTCGAGATGGAGGAGATCCTCTACGAGCTGCGCGACCACAGCTCGGGCCTGAACGCCGGGCGCTGGGACTACATCTTCAGCTACATCAAGACGTTCGCCTACAACGGCGGCGACTACGTCCTGCCGGACCGTTCGTCGATCACCATGACCACCCCGATGATGCGGGCCTACACCGAGCTGCTGGTCAGCACCTGCCACCGGCGCGGCGCCCACGCCATCGGCGGGATGGCCGCGTTCGTCCCCAGCCGGGCCGACCAGAGCGTCACCGAGCAGGCCCTGGCCAAGGTGAAGGCGGACAAGGAGCGGGAGGCCGCCGACGGCTTCGACGGTTCCTGGGTCGCCCACCCGGGCCTGGTCGCCACCTGCACGCAAGCGTTCGACGCGGTCCTGGGTGACCGGCCGAACCAGCTGGACAAGCAGCGTGACGACGTCCATGTCACCGCGGCCGACCTCATCGCCGCCGGCGCCACCCCGGGCAAGGTCACGCTGGAGGGCCTGAAGACCAACATCTCGGTCTCGTTGCGCTACCTGGCCGCCTGGGTCAACGAGCAGGGCGCCGTCGCCATCGACAACCTGATGGAGGACGCGGCCACCGTCGAGATCTCCCGCACCCAGATCTGGCAGTGGCTGCACCACAAGGTCCGGTTGTCCGAGGGCCTGGTCGTCACTCCCGACCTGGTCAACGAGCTGGTCAAGCACGAGGTCGACGCCCTGCACGCGCAGGCCACCGACGAACGTTCCCACCGGCACGTCGACGAGGCCCGGGACGTGTTCGTCGAGTCGGCGATGGGTGAGGACCTGCCGGCGTTCTTCACCCCCTACGCCTACGTCCGCTACCTGATCGACCGGCCGTTGCAGCTGCGCGGGCCGATCAGCAAGGACGACCTGCGGATGTCGGAGAAGGTCCCGCCGCGCGAGCCGCAGGCCGCCCACAACTGAGGGCAGCCGATCGAACTGCAGAGACACCGAAAGGGCCGGGTGCTGACGGGACACCGTCAGCACCCGGCCCTTTCGGCCGTTCCGGACCCGCTCGGGCGGATCCCGGGGACTCAGCCGACGAACGTATCGGGCCCCTGCGTGACGTCGGCCAGCCGAGCCAGCGCGTCGAGGGACTGGGAGACCGAAGGCTCCAGGAAGGCATCCAGCAGCTCGTCGGTCACGGCGACGACGAAGTCGCCCATCGGCTGATCGTTCGGGGCGGGCAGGGCGGCCAGGCCCAGCCGGACGACATGGTCGACCGAGCTCAGGGTCCGGCGCAGCACCGGGTTGGCTGAGGACGCGGTCAGCACGTCGAGCACCCGGAACAGCCGGGAGACCGCCCGGTCCGCCGCGTTCGGACCCGTCGGCGGGGTTCCACCGCCGACGGCCGGCGAGTCGCCCGGGTCGGCGGCGGACGCCTGGATCTCGGCCAGGCGGCGATCACGGTCGGGGTCACCGACCGGCACCACTTCGTCGACGACGGTCCGCAGCAGGGCCACCCAGACGATGACGGCCTGCCGGGTGCGGCGGGAATCTACCAGGCTCACCCGGGTGTACCGGGCGGCGGCGGCCTCGACGAGACCGATCTCGCGGAGACGCTGCAGCGCTTCCCGGACCGGCGTCCGCGACACCCCGAACTGGTCGGCCAGTTCGATGTCGTTCAGCCGTTCCCCGGGCCGCAGGCGACCGTCATGGACCGCGCCGAGGATCTCGGAGTACACAAAATCGGCCACGCTGACCTGCTGAGGCAGCACGGGCGAAGATCGCAGCAGCCGCTGTGACGGCGCGTCGAGGGACATTCATCGACCTTTCGGTCAGTCACGCCCAACCTTTTCAAGCTGCTTCTTCAACTGTGAATGGGCGGACACCGTCCCAGTACCCTACGAAACGCTGCGCGAACATGTCAGCGGGACATTCGCTCTTCCGGGCAGAAGTTCCGGGTCAGGGCGCCGGAACCAGCGCCGGTACGCGAGGTTCGGTGGCCGTTCGCGCGTCGGATGGCCGCGTCGTTCCGGATGTCCGGCTGGCGTCACCCCGCCGTCGGCTGGCCTCGAACTCGACGCACTCCCGGATGCGCAGGTCGTCGACCTCGACGAGATCGGGCGCGTGCGCCCGCAGCAGGACCAGGTGACGGTCGATCTCGGCGTCCCCCAGCGTGGTCAGCCAGTCCTGCAGCAGTCCCCACCCGGTCTCGACCAGAACCCGGCGCAGGGTGTCGTCGACGTCCTCGGCGCGGGCCCGCGCCATCACGTCCGCGACGGCCAACCCGGCGGTCGAGCAGGCGGCGGCCGGGGTACGCAGCAGGTCCACCTCGACGCTCGACGGCGCCTCCTGCACTCCGAAGGCCTCCAGGGAGCTGAACAGCGGGCTGCGCTCCCCCGACACCAGCGGGTCGTACAGCGCCGGGTAGGGCCGCTTCTCGTAGCCGGCCTCGTAACCGCAACACTGCAGCACGGCCCGGCTCCCCGTCCGCACGAGCATCCCGATCGCCAGGTCGAGCAGGGAGACCGGCCACCCGAGATCGCGGATCGCCGACAGCGAGAGGTCGCCGGGCCGGGAGTCGAGCGCCGAGGTGAGGAGCAGTTCGGCCGCCTCCCGCGCGGACTGCAGGTAGAACATCGACCCCGGGTCGTGCAGCCGGATCGGCTCGTCCGCCGCGCACCAGTCGGCGAGCCGGCGGTGGATGATCGAGTTGTCGACGACGTGGGTGAAACGGACGGCGGACAGCGACAGGGCAGCGGTGGCCCGGCCCGGGGCGGCGGCGTGCCGCAGCAGCCACTCGGTGACCTTCTTGGAGCCCGCATAGACGTCGGGAGTGAACGGGCGGAGCGCCTTGCCGGTCGAGGCGCAGGCCAGACGCAGTTCACCCGCGTCGGCCAGCTCACCGCAGGCCTCGACCAGGTGCGCGGTACCGGCGACGTTGGTGGCGAGCGTCTCGGCGACCAGGCGTTCGGCCAGCCCGGGGTCGTGCTGGGCGGCCAGGTGGTAGACGACGTCCGGTCGCAGGTCGGCGAGCGTGGCCCGGACGGCGGCGGCGTCGCGCAGGTCCAGGCGCCGGTACTCGACGCCGGGCAGGGGGCGACTGCCGGCGAATCTCCCGCGACTGAGGACGACGACGCGGGCGGGTCGGTAGGTCGCGACCTGTCGGGTGACCTCGGCACCGATGCAGCCGGTCCCCCCGGTCACGACCACGGTGCGCCCGGCGTGCAGGTCCAGCAGGCGCTCGTGATCGACCCGCAGGCCGCGCGCCGCGGTCTGTTCGAAGCGCTCCAGCTCCTCGGTCGCGATGTCGGCTCGAGCCGCGATGAGCTGGTCGGTCACCTCGCGCAGTCGACGGTGGGTGGCGGGGTCCAGCGCGGGGACGGCGGGGGTCGTCACGGCCCGCAGGGCCGCCACGGGGTCGGACAGGGGCATGGGACCTCACTTCTGCCGGCAGAGGCCGGTGTCGTTCTGCCGGGCCACCGGTCCCCGTCGTCCGGTGTCCCCGCCAGGCCTGACTGTTGCGGGCGCCGGGCGCCCGTCCGCCGACGACCGGGCGAGTTCCGGAGTCGGGGGGAGAGCGATTCCCGCCCTTCGTCACGCTAAGCAGCGAACGCCTCGGGCTCAATAGCTCCGTCGTGTCCACTGTGTCCGGTTGGCCACACCATTGCGACGATCACTCACCGGCCGGTGGCGCCGTTACTCGGCGAAGGGGTGATGAGGGTGCCCGACCGGGTCGAGACCCGACGGAGAGCTCAGAAGGTGCGCTCGACCACGAACCGGGTCAGGGACCCGAGGGCGTCGCGCGACGAGCAGGCGGGCAGTTCGGACAGCGCCTCGGAAGCGGTGTCGGCGTACTGCGCGAGGGTCTTCCGGGCCCGCTCCAGCCCGGCCGACTGCCGCAGCAGGGTCATGGCCTCGGCCAGCTCGGCGTCGTCGGTGATGGGGCCGGCGACGAGTTCCCGCAGCCGGGGGTCGGCCGACGGGTCGGCCCGCGTGTAGAGCACCGGAAGGGTGGCGACACCCTCCCGCAGATCGGTACCCAGGGTTTTGCCCGACTCCGTGGACGCGATGTCGATGATGTCGTCGGAGATCTGGAAGGCGACACCGACGGCCCGGCCGAACCGGCGCAGCGCGGCGATCTGGGCGTCGGTGGCTCCGGAGAACATGCCGGCGTAACGGCCGCTGGTGTCGATGAGGGAAGCCGTCTTGCCGTCCAGCACGCGCAGGTGGTGGTCGATCGGGTCCTCACCGTTCAGCGGCCCGACGGTCTCCCGGGTCTGTCCGGTGACCAGCTCGGCGAACGTCTCGGCGATGATGCGCACGGCGTTCGCGCCGAGATCGGCGACCAGCCGCGAAGCGTGCGCGAACAGGAAGTCGCCGGTGAGGATGGCGACCGAGTTCGACCAGCGGACGTTGGCCGTGGTCGCTCCCCGGCGCAGCTCCGCCTCGTCCATCACGTCGTCGTGGTAGAGCGTCGCCAGATGGATGAGTTCGACGACGGCCGCCGCGGTGATGACCGCGTCGCCGTCCGGATCGGGACCGATGCCCGCGGCCACCAGGGTGAACAGCGGGCGGAACCGCTTGCCGCCGGCCTGCATGAGGTGGGAGGCCGCTTCGGTGACGAACGGGAACTCGCTGATCAGCTCCTGCTGGAGCAGTTCCTCCACCCGCTGCAGGCCCGTGGTGACACGCGCCATCAGCTCGGGGTCGGCCAGGTGGATGCCGGCGAGCATGGGCGGCGCGTTCACACCCCCGACCTTATGTCAGGGCACCGGGCCGCGAAGCAATCGGGCGTCATCGCACATCGTCGGATACGCGACACTCAGGACAACAGCGGCAGGGGCACGGACAGCAGGTCCAGCACCGGACCGGGATAGACGCCGAGGATCAGGGTCATCGCGACGGCGACCGCGATGACCAGGACCGTCAGCGGCCCGGCGGCGACGACGTAGGGCGAGCTGTCGTCGACCGGTTCGGCCTCGATCGACGCCCCGGCCCCGCCCACCATGGCCGGGGCGTTCTCCGGGCGCAGCGCGGTCACCGGGTCGGAGAAGTACATGACCACGACGATGCGCAGGTAGAAGAACGCGGTGATCGCGGTGGCCACCATCGCGAGCACCACCAGCCAGCCCAATCCGGCCTGCGCGGCCGCGGTGAAGACGCTGAGTTTGCCGATGAACCCGGCGGTCAACGGGATGCCGGCGAACGAGAGCAGGAACAAGCTCATGGCGGCGGCCAGCACCGGCGCGCGGCGGGCCAGGCCGGCCCAGTCCGACAGCTGGGACGCCTCCCCCTCCCCGCGGCGGACGAGAGTCAGCACCGCGAACGCGCCGATGGTGGCCATGCCGTAGGTGAGCAGGTAGAACATCGTCCCCGAGGCGCCGGCGGCGGACACCGTCATGACGCCCATGATGATGAAGCCCGCGTGGGCCACCGACGAGTAGGCGAGCATGCGCTTCATGTCCGTCTGGGTGATGCCGAGGACGGCACCGATGACCATCGAGGCCGCGGCGATCACGGCGACCACCGGCTGCCACGTCCAGACCATCGGTTCCAACGCGACCGTCAGAACCCGCAGCAGGGCGGCGAAGGCGGCCACCTTGGTGCAAGCGGCCATGAACGCGGTGACCGGCGTCGGGGCGCCCTGGTAGACGTCCGGCGTCCACAGGTGGAACGGCCCGACGGACGCCTTGAACAGCAGACCGACCAGCGTCAGGCAGGTGCCGGCCAGCAGCAGCCCGTCGCTGCCCCCGCCGGCGCGGGCCTGCGCGGCGATGGCGGCGAACTGCGTGGACCCGGCGTACCCGTAGAGCATGGCCAGCCCGTACAGGAAGATCGCCGAGGTGAACGCGCCCAGCAGGAAGTACTTGACCGCGGACTCCTGCGAGATGAGCCGCCGCCGCCGGGCCAACCCGCAGAGCAGGTAGAGCGGCAGCGACAGCACCTCCAGGGCCACGAATAGGGTGACCAGGTCGGTGGCGGCTGGGAACACCATCATCCCGCCGACCGCGAAGAGCGCGAGCGGGAAGACCTCGGTCTGCATGGGGGCGGCGACCCGGGTCGCGACCCGGGAGCGGGTGGACCCGACCTGGGCGGCGGCCTGGGCGGCGAACGCGCCACCGGGCTCGGAGACCCGGTCGGCCATCAGCAGCAACGACGGCACGGCCAGCACCAGCAGGACGCCCCACATGACGTACGTCGCGGTGTCGACGGCGATGGCCGACCCGATGGTGACGGCGTAGACGTCGGCGACGGCCCCGCGGACCACGAGGGCCCCGGCGGCCACCAGCACGGCCAGCGACAGGCCGACCTGGACGGCGTACCGCGCCCGCCGGGGGGCGAAGGCCTCGACGGCGATCCCCAGGCACGCCCCGGCCAGGACGACGAGCACCGGGAGCAGCGCGCCGATGTCGACGGACGGAGCGGTGATCGGATCGACCGCGGCGGCCGCGGCGAGCAGGGCCTGGCTCATCGGGTGCCTTCCTCGGCGGTACCGGACGGGGTGCCGAACGGCGGTTGCGGGTCGATGTGCCCGGAATCGACGACCGTCCGCTCCGCGGTGGGGTTGATGACGTCGAGCACCGGCTGCGGATACACCCCGAGGAACACGATCAGCGCGATCAACGGGGTGACCACGGCGATCTCGCGGGGGGTCAGGTCGCCGCCGATGCGCTGGCGGATCTGCGCGAGGCGGGCCGGGCCCAGCCGCCCGGACACCTGGCCGGAGCCGTGGTCGGCGTCCGCCTCGGGGTCCGGTGACTCGACCGGGTCCGGGTCGGTGAGGCCGACGGGCCGCTCGGCCAGCGCCGTGCCGCCGGCGCCGCGCTCGTCGGCCGGGGTGAGGGCACCGATCGGGCCGGGCCGGCCGGACGATCGGGGCAGGCCGAACCCGCCGTCCGGCCGCGCCCCCAGCAGCGCGGCCCCGCGGACCGGACCGGTCATCGTCCGCTGGAACACCCACAACATGTAGACGGCGGCCAGCACGATGCCGATGGTCGCGACCACCGCCCAGGCCGGTTGGACGGTGAAGGTGCCGAGCAGCACCATGAACTCGGAGACGAACGAGTTCGTCCCGGGGATGGCGATGGTGGCCAGGGCGGCCACGAGGAACGCACCGCCGAGCAGCGGGGTGACCTTCCAGACGCCGCCGTAGTCGGCGATCTGCCGGCTGCCGCCGCGGGCGACCAGCATGCCGACGGTGATGAATAGCAGACCGGTGGCGACGCCGTGGTTGACCATGTAGAGCGCGGCCCCGGCGATCGACTGGGTGGTGAAGGCGAAGACCCCGAGGGCGATGAAGCCGAAGTGGGCGATCGAGGTGAAGGTGACGAACCGCTTCATGTCGCTCTGGCCGGCGGCCACGATGGCGCCGTAGACGATGCCCAGCACGGCCAGCAGGATGATGACCCAGGCCAGCTTGGCGCTGGCCGCCGGCAGCAGGGGCAGGCAGATCCGCAGGAATCCGAAGGTGCCGACCTTGTCCAGGACACCGACGAGCAGGGTGCCAGCGCCCACCGGGGCCTCGGCGCCGGCATCCGGGAGCCAGGTGTGCAGCGGGACCAGCGGGGCCTTGATCGCGAAGGCGATGGCGAATCCCGCGAAGATCCACATCTGGGTGGACTCGGGGATCTGTCCGGCGATCGAGCGCAGGGTGACCCAGTCGAAGGTGCCGCCGGTGGGCAGCACCTTGGCCGACGCCACGTACAGGCCGATGACCGAGGCCAGCATCAGCAGGCCACCCAACAGCGAGTAGAGGAAGAACTTGGTGGCCGCGTAGGCCCGGCGGACCCCGCCGAACGCCCCGATGAGGAAGTACATCGGGATGAGCATGACCTCGAACATGACGTAGAAGACGAACACGTTGGTGCTGGCGAACACGCCGACCATCGCTCCCTGCAGGACAAGCAGCAGGGCGAAGTAGCCGCCGATGGTCCGGCCGGCCGGCAGCTTCTCCTCCCAGGAGGCGCCCAGCACGATCGGCATGAGGACGGCGATCAGCGCGATCATCGTCAACGAGATGCCGTCCACGCCGAGCGAGAAGCTGATCCCGAAGAACGGGATCCAGTCGAACAAGAACGTCTGTCCGAACGGCGGACTCGCCCCCGCTCCGCCGACGGACGCGGCCGCGCTGGACATCTCGGACCGGTAGGCGATCCACAGCCAGATCGCCGCGGCCAGCTCGGCGAACGAGAAGGCCAGGGCGACCAGCTTGATCGAGCGGACCGGGGCGCCGGACATGCCGGCCAGGGCGATCGCCCCCAGCACCGGCAGGGCGATCAACAGCGGCAGCAGGAGCGAGTTCACGAGTACCTCACCAGCAGCAGCAGGAGCAGGACGCCGAGGGTCCCGGCGAACATGGACAGGGCGTAGGACCGGACGTAACCGTTCTGCCAGTGCCGCCATCTCCCGGACAGCCCGCCGAGCGCGGCGGCCAGCCCGTTGACGGCACCGTCGACGCCCTTGGCGTCGGCGTAGACCGACGTGCGGGACAGCCAGATCCCGGGTCGGGCGAAGAGCGTCTCGTTGATGGCGTTGCCGCCGACGTCGGCCCGGGCCAGGGCGACGACCGGGCTGACGTGCTCGGGGGCGGTGACCGGGACCGGCCGTCGACCGACGAGCATCCAGGCCAGCGCGACACCAGCGGCGACGACGAGCAGGGTGACGAGGGTGAGCACGATCGGGGCGACCGGCGGCTCGGGTTCGGTGTACTCGCCGACCGCGGGGGCCAGTAAGTCCATCAGCCGGGCGCCGATGGCCAGGAACGCACCGGCGCCGACCGATCCGATGGCCAGCACGATCATCGGGATGGTCATCACCGGCGGGGATTCGTGCGGGTGATACTCGCCCCCGTCCCGGGTGCGCAGCTGCTTCCAGCGCGGCTCGCCCAGGAACGTCATGATCATCATCCGGGTCATGTAGAACGCGGTGATCCCGGCGCCCAGCAGCGCGGCCCCACCCAGCAGCAGCCCCTCCGTCCCGCCATCCCCGAACGCGGCCTCGATGATGAGGTCCTTGGAGAAGAAGCCGGAGAACAGCGGGAAGCCGATGATGGCCAGGTAGCCGGCGACGAACACGCCGAAGGTGATCGGCAACTTGCGCATCAGCCCGCCGAAGCGGCGCATGTCGACCTCGTCGTCCATGGCGTGCATGACCGAGCCGGCACCCAGGAACATGCCGGCCTTGAAGAAGCCGTGGGTGAGCAGGTGCAGGATGCCCAGCGCGTAGAACCCGGGCCCGAGGCCGACGGCCAGGAACATGTAGCCGATCTGCGAGACCGTCGAGTAGGCCAGGACTTTCTTGATGTCGTCCTTGGCGCACCCGGCGATGCAGCCGACCAGGATGGTGACCGCGCCGACGATGGCGACGACCAGCCGACCGTCCGGGGTGAGGTCGTAGATCGGCGCACAGCGGGCGATGAGGTAGACGCCCGCGGTGACCATGGTGGCCGCATGGATGAGCGCCGACACCGGGGTCGGACCCTCCATGGCGTCGGGCAGCCAGGCCTGCAGCGGCACCTGACCGGACTTGCCGCACGCGCCGAGCAGGAGCAGCAACGCGATGACGGTGACGGTGCCCGGCGACTCGGCCGCGACCCCGCCGATGCGGTCGAAGACGCCGGCGTAGCTGACCGTGCCCATCTCGCGGAACATCAGGAAGATGGCCAGGGCCAGGCCGACGTCGCCGACCCGGTTCATGATGAACGCCTTCTTGGCCGCCGTGGCTGCGGCCGGGCGATCCGACCAGAAGCCGATCAGCAGGTACGACGCGAGGCCCACGCCCTCCCACCCGGCGTACAGGGTGACGAACGAGTTGCCCAGGACCAGCAGCAGCATGGCCGCCACGAACAGGTTGAGGTAGGCGAAGAACTTCCGCCGCTCGGCGTCGTGCGCCATGTAGCCGATCGAGTAGATGTGGATCAGCGACCCGACCCCGGTGATCAGCAGCACGAACGTCGCCGACAGCGGGTCCAGACCGAGGCCGATGTCGACGGTGAACGAACCGGAGGACATCCAGGTGAACAGGTCCGCGGTCACGCTGCGCTCGTCCACCGGCAGCGACGTCAACCCGGTGAACGCGATGATCCCGCAGACGAACGCGGCGATCACCGTCGCGCAGCCGATCAGATGGCCGACCCGGTCCAGTCGCCGCCCGCCGACCAGCAGCACGACCGCGCCGGCCAGCGGGAGCAGCAACAGCAGGACCGTCGAGGTCGTCACAGCACCCGACATCCGGTCACTTCCTCATCGTCGAGAAACACAGGTGAGAAGCCATGGGCGAACAGAGGTGTGGCGGGTGGATCAGAACTTCAGCAGGTTGGCGTCGTCGACGTTGGCCGACCGGCGGCTGCGGAAGATGGACATGATGATGGCGAGCCCGACGACCACCTCGGCGGCGGCCACCACCATCACGAAGAACGCGAACACGACGCCGTCGAGGTTGCCCCACATCGAGGAGAACGTCACCAGCGAC
The DNA here is from genome assembly GCF_005298075.1 of Nakamurella flava. Lineage (NCBI taxonomy): Bacteria > Bacillati > Actinomycetota > Actinomycetes > Nakamurellales > Nakamurellaceae > Nakamurella > Nakamurella flava. Next base: position 445,006 of record NZ_SZZH01000003.1, on the reverse strand, counting down.
AGGTTCACCGCGTTGAGCATCAGTTCGACGCACATGAACACGACGATCGCGTTGCGGCGGACCAGGAACCCGACGGCGCCGATGCCGAACAGCAGCGCCGACAGCACCAGGTAGTGGTTGGGCGTCATCGGCGGGCCTGCTCGTTCGAGCCGGGACCGGCCAACCCGGCGAGCCCACCGAAACCGCCGACGTCGTCCGGGCTGTCGGACGGCGGCGGCTCGGCGGCAGGACCGGCGGTGAGCTCCGGACGGGCCAGCGCCTGCGGGTGGTCGACCGCCTGCACTCCGGCGACGGTGCGACCGGCCGCCCAGGCCGCGGCGACCCGCTCGCTCTCGGCCGAGTCGACCAGCCGCGACACCGAACCGGGGGCGATGCTGCCGTCCGGGAGCAGGGCGGGGGTGGCGTTGGACGAGGAGGTGGCGAACACCCCGGGCCCGGGCAACGGCGACATCCGCCCGGACCGCATGCGTTCGGCGACCCGCTGGCGCTGGTTCTTCTTCTCCCCCGGTCGGTGCTCGAGGTGGGTGAGCACCATCGCCCCGGTGGCCGCGGTGATGAGCAGTGCGCTGGTCAGTTCGAACGGGAAGAGGTAGTCGGTGAACAGGGTCTCGGCGATGGCCCCGACGGCGCCGCGCTCGGCCAGTGCCCCCTGCAGGCCGACGGCCCCGGCCAGTTGCAGCGACCGCAGCAGCCCGGCGGTCAGCAGGACGACGAAACCCACCCCCAGGACCGCGGAGATGATCTTGTGCCCGCGCAGCGGTTCGAAGACCGAGTCACCGGAGTCGCGCCCGGTGAGCATCAGCACGAAGAGGAACAGCATCATGATCGCGCCGGTGTAGACGATGATCTGCACGAAGCCGAGGAACTCGGCGTCCTGGACGATGTACAGGCACCCCAGGCACAGCATCGTCAGCACCAGCCACAACGCCGAGTGCACCGCGCTTTTCGCGAACACCATCCCGAGCCCGCCGGCCACGGCCAGCGGGGCCAGCACCCAGAACGCGATGAGCGCCGCGCCCGAATCGGCAGCGGCCACGGTGCTGTCCGCGGCGGCCAGCAGGGCGGCGCTCACGCGGCGCCCTCCTGACCGGAGTTTTGCTCGGCCCGCGGGGTCTGGGCCAGGAAGTCGGGTCCGTTGGCGTAGTAGTCCTTGCTGTCGCCGAGATACAGGTCGTGCGGCGGCAGTTCCATCCCGGGCAGCAGCGGGGCCAGCAGCATGTCCTTGGTGTAGATCAGCCGCTGCCGTTCGTCGTCGGCCAGCTCGTACTCGTTGGTCATGGTCAGCGACCGCGTCGGGCAGGCCTCGATGCACAGGCCGCAGCCGATGCAGCGCAGGTAGTTGATCTGGTAGTTCTTCGCGTACCGCTCCCCTGGGGAGTAGCGCTCGTCCTCGGTGTTGTCGGCGCCTTCCACGAAGATCGCGTCGGCCGGGCAGGCCCACGCGCACAGCTCGCAGCCGATGCACTTCTCCAGCCCGTCCGGGTGCCGGTTGAGCTGGTGTCGCCCGTGGTAGCGGGCGGCCGGCTGTTCGGGCTTGCGCGGATAGTCCTCGGTGACGACGGGCTTGAGCATCGTCGAGAACGTGACGCCGAAGCCCTTGACCGGATCAAGGAATGACATGGGTGCCTCCCTCGGAGGTGCGGTGGTCGGCGGGCGCCGGGGGCGCACCGGGGGTCCCGCCCGGGGCGCTGGTCGCGTACTCGGCCGGCGCCGGGCGGCGGACCGGGGTCGGCGGGACGACGAGGTCGAGCGGCGGGATCGGGTAGCGGCCACCGGATTCGGCGACCACCGAGCGCCCGCCGGCGGGCGCGATCGCCCCGGGGCCGGGGGGCTGATCGTCGACGAGGTCGTCGGGGTCGAGGTACTCGTCGTCCAGTTCGTCGTCGTCGAGATCGTCCGGGGCCTCGCGTCGGGACCCGGCCGCCCGGCTGGGCCAGATCGCGGCGGCCAGCAGCACCAGCGCGAGCGGGATGCCGACCCACAGCAGCACCTGCACCGCCGAGAACCCCTCGGCGTTGCGCAGGACCCGCACCGATCCGACGAGCAGGATCCACACCAGCGAGACGGGGATCAGCACTTTCCAGCCGATGGCCATGAACTGGTCGTAGCGGATGCGGGGCAGGGTGCCGCGGAGCCAGACGAAGAAGAACATGAACGCCAGCACCTTGACGAAGAACCAGAGCATCGTCCAGTAGCCCTCGTTCACGCCCGGGATGAGCGAGATCGGCCACGGGGCCCGCCAGCCGCCCAGGAACAGGGTGGTGGCCAGCGCGGAGACGTTGATCAGGTTGATGTACTCGGCCAGGAAGAACAGGCCGAAGCGCATCGAGGAGTACTCGGTGTTGAAGCCGCCGACCAGCTCACCCTCGGCCTCGGCGAGATCGAAGGGGGCGCGGTTGGTCTCGCCGACCATCGACACCACGTACATGACGAACGAGACCGGCAGCAGCCAGACGTACCAGCCCGGCTCCTGCTGGTTGACGATGGCCGACGTCGAGAGCGACCCCGCGTAGAGGAACACGGCGACGAACGACAGGCCCATCGCGACCTCGTACGAGATCATCTGCGCGGCCGACCGGAGCCCGCCGAGCAGCGGGTAGGTCGAGCCGGACGCCCAGCCGCCGAGCACGATGCCGTAGATGCCGATCGAGGCGAACGCCAGGGCCACCAGCACGCCGACCGGGAGGTCGACCAGCTGCAGCGCGGTCTGTTCGCCGAACATCGAGACCTCGCCGCCGACCGGGATGATCGAGAACGTGAGGAACGCCGGCACCGCGATCATCACGGGTGCGGCGATGTAGACGAACTTGTCGGCGTTGGCCGGGATGATGCCCTCTTTGAAGTGCAGCTTGAGCGCGTCGGCCATCGACTGCAGCAGACCGAACGGCCCGTTCCAGTTGGGGCCGGGGCGGTGCTGCATGCGACCGACCACGCGACGTTCGAACCAGATGGCGAACAGCGTGAGCAGCAGCAGCATCACGAAGACCATGATCGACTTGACCAGCATCAGCCACCACGGGTCGTCGGCCAGCAGCGGCTGGACGGACCCGTCAGGGCCGAGGGCGGCGGCCAGTTGATGCGTCATGACATCCCTTCGGACACCGGTGCGGGGCGGACGGACAGCAGCACGTCACCGGGTCGGCCGGGCTCGACGCCGAGCCGTTCGGTGGTGGCCAGTCCGTCGATGCGGGCCGGCAGCCAGACCACGCCGTCGACCATCGGGGCGACCGCGGCCGGCAGGGTGACCGACCCGGCCGGGCCGGACACGGTCACCGTCGCCCCGTGGACCACGCCGAGGGCGGCGGCGTCGGCGGGGCTGAGCCGGGCCAGCGGCCGCTTGGCCGTGCCGGCCAGGTGCGGTTCACCGTCCAGGCCGCGGCCGCCGTCGAGGCTCGTCCGCCAGGACGCCAGCCGGAACCCACCGCCATAGGGAGACACTGCCGACGCATCCGACGAGGCGGACCCGGTGATGGCCGGACGCTCGCCGGTCCAGCGCCCCAGCCGGCCCAGTTCACCGGCCGCGGCGGCCGGGGTCTGGGTGAACAGGTCGACATCCATCTCCACCCCCAGGGTGTCGAGGACCCGGCCGTCGTCCAGACCGCCGACCTGGGGCAGGGCGGCGGCGAACGGGCGGACCCGAGCCTCCCAGTCGAGGTAGGCGCCGGCCTTCTCGGCCGGCGCGGCGACCGGGAGGACGACGTCGGCCAGGGCGGTGACCGCGCTGGCCCGCATCTCCAGGCTGACCACGAAACCAGCGGCGGCCACGGCGGTCCGGGCCGCGGCCGGGTCGGGCAGGTCGTCCAGCTCGACGCCACCGATCAGCAGACCGGCCAGACCTGCTTCGGCCGGCGGTGTCTCGGCCGGGTCATCGGTCTCGTCCACCGGGGCGGCGACGGCGGCCAGGATGGCGGTGGCGTCCCGGCCCGGGGCGGCGGGAAGCGTGACGCCCCAGGCGGCCTCGACCTCGGCCCGGGCGGCCGGATCGGCGACCGGACGGCCACCGGGCAGCAGCGGGCCCAGCGCCCCCGCCTCCAGGGCTCCGCGCTCGCCGGCCCGGCGGGGCACCCAGGCCAGCCGGGCGCCGGTGGTGTCGACCAGGGCGCCGACCGCGGTGAGCAGGCCGGGTACCTCGGCGGCGCGTTCGCCGACCAGCACGACGGCGCCCGGGGTGCGGAGCAGGGTGGCGACCCGGTTCCGGGCGGCGGCGTCCGGCACCCCGGCCTCCGCACTGTCCTCGACCGTGAGCCCGGACAGCACCGAAGGCTCGGAGCCGGGCGCGGCGGCCAGCAGGGTGCCGTCCAGCTTCTGCAGTCCGCGGCTGGCCAGCGCGGCGACCGACGCGACCGGCAGACCCTTGCGGGCCGCCTTGCGCAGTCGCAGGAACAGGATCGGTGACTCCTCCTCCGGCTCGAGCCCGACGAGCAGCACCGCGGTCGCCTTCTCCAGACCGGCGTAGGTGACGGCGGAACCGCCGTCGGTGTCCGGGGGCTCGCCGTAGAGCAGACCGCGGCCGGCGATCCGCTGGGCCAGGAACGCGGCCTCCTCGGCGCCGCTCGGGCGGGCCCGGAAGTCGATGTCGTTGGTGCGCAGCGCGACCCGGGCGAATTTGGCGTACGCGTACGCGTCGGTGACGGTCAGCCGGCCACCGGTCAGCACGCCGACCCCGCCGGTGTCCCGGGCCCGGGCCAGGCCCTGCGCGGCGGCGCGGATGGCGTCGGTCCAGGACGCCGGCTGCAGTACGCCGTCGGCGTCACGGACGAGTGGCCGGGTGATCCGGTCCGGCTCGGTGACGTACGTGAAGCCGAACCGGCCCTTGTCGCAGTTCCAGTCCTCGTTGACCGCGTCGTCGGTGCGGGCCAGCCGGCGGGTGACGCCGCCGGCCCGGTGGTCGGTCCGCAGCGCGCAACCGCTGGAGCAGTGCTCGCAGACGGTGTCGGTGGAGACCAGGTCGAACGGTCGGGCCCGGAACCGGTACGCGGCCGAGGTGAGGGCCCCGACCGGGCAGATCTGGATGGTGTTGCCCGAGAAGTAGCTCTGGAACGGCTCGGCCGAGTTGATGCCGATCTGCTGCATCGAGCCGCGTTCGAGCAGGTCGATGAACTTGTCGCCGGCGATCTGCTCGGAGAACCGGGTGCAGCGCTGGCAGAGCACGCACCGTTCACGGTCGAGCAGGATCTGCGTGGAGACGGCGATCGGCTTGGTGAACACCCGTTTCGGCTCGCGCAGCCGGCTGTGGGCCGACCCGTTGGCCATCGTCTGGTTCTGCAGCGGGCACTCGCCGCCCTTGTCGCAGACCGGGCAGTCCAGCGGATGGTTGAGCAGCAGGAACTCGAGGTTGGACCGCTGCGCCTTCTCGGCCACCGGGGAGCTCAGCTGGGTCTTGACCACCATGCCGTCGGCCACGGTCTGCGTGCACGAGGCCTGCGGCTTGGGCATCGGCCGGCCGCCCATCTCCACCTCGACCAGGCACTGCCGGCAGGCCCCGACCGGGGCCAGCAGCGGGTGGTCGCAGAACCGCGGGATCGCGATGCCCAGCCGCTCGGCGGCCCGGATCACCAGTTCTCCCTTGGGCGCGGTGGTGACGATCCCGTCGATCGTCAGCTTGACATGGCCCGGGGGAACCTGGATCTCGTTCGGATCCGGGCCGCCGGCGCCGGCCGGGGCCGCACTGGGCGGGGGTGCGACGGTCGTCATCAGTGCGCCTCCGCCATGCTGCGCTCCGGGACCACCGGGGGCCGGCGGCCGGTGACCAGGTCCTCGAACTCGGACCGGAAGTACTTGAACGAGGACAGGATCGGGGTGGCCGCGGCGTCGCCCAGGGCGCAGAACGAACGCCCGGCGATGTTGGACGCGGCGTCGGTGAGGGTGTCCAGGTCCTCCAAGGTGCCCGCCCCGGTAACAACCCGACGCAGGATCTGCACCAGCCAGCCGGTGCCCTCCCGGCACGGCGTGCACTTGCCGCACGACTCGTGCTTGTAGAACTCCAGCCATTTCCAGACCGCCCACGGCACCGAGACGGTCTCGTTGAAGCACATCAACGCGGTGGTACCGAGCATGGAGCCCGCCGCGGCCACGTCGTCGAACGACAGCGGCACGTCGAGGTGCTCGGTGGTGAAGATCGGCGTCGACGAGCCGCCGGGGGTGAAGAACTTCAGCGGGATGCCGTCCCGCATGCCGCCGGCCGACTCCAGCAACTGGCGCAGGGTCGTGCCCATCGGCGCCTCGTACTGGCCGGGGCGGGTGACATGGCCGGACAGCGAGTAGATCTTCGGGCCGGGCGACTTCTCGGTGCCCATCGACCGGTACCAGTCCGACCCACCCAGCACGATCGCCGGGACGGACGCGATGGTCTCGACGTTGTTGACCACGGTGGGGCTCGCGTACAGCCCGGCGACGGCCGGGAACGGCGGCTTGAGTCGGGGTTGACCGCGCCGACCCTCCAGGGAGTCGAGCAGCGCGGTCTCCTCGCCGCAGATGTAGGCCCCGGCGCCGCCGTGCACCACGATCTCCAGGTCGTAACCGGAGCCCAGGATGTTCCTGCCCAGGAAGCCGGCCGCCTTGGCCTGATCGACCGCGTGCTGCACCCGGCGGATCGCGTGCAACGCCTCACCGCGGATGTAGATGGCGCAGAACGGTGCCCGGATCGCGTACGAGGTGATGATGCAACCCTCGATGAGCGCATGCGGGTCGGCCATCATGAACGGGATGTCCTTGCAGGTCCCCGGCTCGCCCTCGTCGGCGTTGACCACCAGGTAGGACGGTTTGGGGCTGTCGGCCGGCAGGAACGACCACTTCAGGCCGGTCGGGAAGCCGGCGCCGCCGCGGCCCCGCAGGCCGGACGCCTTGACCAGTTCGACGACCCGGCCGGGTACGACCGACAACGCCGCCGGCAGCGCCTGGTAGCCGTCGAGCTGCCGGTAGGTGTCGATGTCCCAGGACCGGGGCGACGCCCACCGCCGGGTGAGCACCGGTGTGAGACGGGCCTGTTCGGGTGCGGTCATGACGCTCCCTACTTCTTCTCGGGCAACGGAGGGAACTCGACGTGGTCGGGCATCGCGGGCGCCCGCTGGCCGGTCTGCTCGGCGAGCGAGGCCCCCCGCAGGGTCTGCGGCGATGCGGTGGGCACGTCGATCTGCTCAGCCAGGTCCGGGCGAATGCCGGCGATCTCCAGCTCGGCGGCGCGGAAGTCCCGCAGCGGGGCACCCCGGGTCGGCGGCGGCCGTTCGCCGCGCTGCAGCGCCATGGTGAGATCCAGCGCGCTGTCCGGGGTCTGGTGGTCGTAGAACTCGTAGTCGACCTGCAGCACCGGCGCGTGGTCGCAGGCGGCCAGGCACTCGGCGTGCTCCAGGGTGATGCTGCCCGGGCTGTTCGGGTCGCCGCTGGTCTGCTCGTGCCCGACCCCCAGGTGCCGGCTGAGCGCCGAGTAGATCGCGTCGCCGCCGAGCACCGCGCACAGCGCGTTGGTACAGACGCTGACCAGGTGCTCGCCGCACGGCGTGCGCTTGTACATCGTGTAGAACGTGGCCACCGCCGACACCTCGGCGTCGGTGAGACCCAGCTTGGCGGAACAGAACTCGATCCCCGGCTGGGAGACAAAGCCCTCCACCGACTGCACCAGGTGCAGCAGTGGCAGCAGTGCCGACCGACCCACCGGGTACCGGGCGATCAGCTCGTCGGCCCGGGCGTGGGTCTGCGCGTCGAACACCACGTCGGACGGCAGGAAGACGGGAACCCCGACCCGTCGCGAATGCTCTGCCATTACCGGTCCACCCCTCCCATGACCGGGTCGATCGAGGCGACGGCGGCCACCACGTCAGCGATCAGTGCGCCCTCCGACATCGCCGGCATCGACTGCAGGTTGACGAAGCCGGGGTCGCGCAGGTGGACCCGGAACGGCCGGGTGCCGCCGTCCGACACGACGTGACACCCCAGCTCACCGCGCGGGTTCTCGATCGCCGCGTAGGCCTGGCCCGGCGGCACCTCGAAACCCTCGGTGACCAGCTTGAAGTGGTGGATCAACGACTCCATCGACTGGCCCATGATCTCGCGGATGTAGTTGAGCGAGTTACCCATGCCGTCGCCGCCGACCGAGAGTTGCGCCGGCCAGCCGATCTTCGCATCGGCCACCATCACCGGGCCCGGCTCGGCCAGCCGGGCCAGCGCCTGCTCCATGATCTTGAGCGACTCGTGCATCTCGGCCAGCCGCAGCAGGAACCGCGCGTAGCAGTCGGCCTCGGTGAGCGTGGGCACCTCGAAGTCGTAGGTCTCGTACCCGCAGTACGGCATGGTCTTGCGCAGATCCCAGGGCAGGCCGGCCGACCGCAGCACCGGCCCGGTGATGCCGAGTTGCATGCACGCCTCGAGCGGCAGGTACCCGACGCCCTCGGTGCGGGCCTTCCACAACGGCTGGCCGGTGAGCAGCTTGTCGTACTCCGGCAGCCGCGTCCGCATGATGTCGATGAACTGACGGATGCGCTCGGAGTACCCGTCCGGCAGGTCCTGGGCGACGCCCCCGGGCCGGATGAACGCCATGTTCATCCGCAGGCCGGTGAGGAACTCCATCAGGTGCAGCCCCTCCTCCCGTTCCCGGAAGCCGGCCGTCATACCGGTGAGGGCCCCCAGTTCCATCCCGCCGGTGGCCAGCGCGACCAGATGCGAGGTGATCCGGGTGAGCTCCATCAGCAGCACCCGGATGACCTCGGCCCGCGGCGGGACCTCGATGCCGAGCAGCTTCTCGATCGCCATGCAGTAGGCGGCTTCATTGAACGCGGGCGACAGGTAGTCGGCCCGGGTCACGAAGGTGACGCCCTGGGTCCAGGTGCGGAACTCACAGGACTTCTCGATCCCGGTGTGCAGGTAGCCGATCACCGACCGGGCCTGGGTGACCGTCTCGCCCTCGAGTTCGAGGATGAGCCGCAGCACGCCGTGGGTCGACGGGTGCTGCGGGCCCATGTTGATGATGAGCCGCTCGTCGTCCTCGAAGTTGTTGTCGGCCAGCAGGTCGTCCCAGTCACCACCGGTGATGGTGAACATCCGACCCTGGGTGGTGCGGGTGCTGGTGGCCTCGCGGGGACCGCGGCCGGGCCGCTGATCGCGGCGGTCGAAGTCCTCGGCGAACATCGTCGCGCCCTGGCTGAAACGCTGGCCGGGCTTGCCCTGGGATGTGCTCACGAGTAGCTCCTCCGCTGGTCGGGCGGGGGGATCTCGGCGCCCTTGTACTCCACCGGGATCCCGCCGAGCGGGTAGTCCTTGCGTTGCGGGTGGCCGGGCCAGTCGTCCGGCATGAGGATGCGCGTCAGCGCCGGATGGCCGGAGAAGACGACGCCGAACATGTCCCAGCACTCCCGCTCGTGCCAGTCCGCCGTCGGGTAGACGGCGACCGCGCTCGGCACGTACGGGTCGTCGACGTCGACGGCGACCTCCAGCCGGATGCGCCGGCGGTAGGTCATCGACGTCAGCTCGTAGACGACGTGCAGCCGCTGCGGAACATCGACCCCGTAGTCGACCCCGGAGATGGAGGAGGCCAGCTCGAACCGCAGCGCCGCGTCGTCGCGCAGGGCCCACAGCAGGGCGGTGAGGTGCTCGCGGGCGACGTAGTAGGTGATCTCCCGGGCGGCCACGGTGATCTGACGGATGGCCGCCTCCGGGATGGAGCGTTCGGCCATCGCCGCGTAGAGGGCGTCGGTCACCTCGTCGAACGCCCCGTACTGACGCTCGTCCTGCGCAAGGTGCGAGGTGGTGGGACCGCCGAACGGCCGCTCCGCCACCGGCGGCAGGTACGGCTCGCGGACCAGCAGGCCGTAGCCGGAGGTGTCACCGGAGCCCTTCGCGCCGAACATGCCGGCCCGGGGCAGGCCGACCGGCGCGACCGGCGGACCGCTCGACTCGTGCAGGGCCCGGCCGGCCAGCGCGGTCGACTCGCCGCCCTGGGCGGCGGCGTCGTCGGTGGTGCCGGACGGCCGCTCGGCCGGGGAGTCGACCGAGGACCGTTGGGCCGCCGGCATTCCCGGGACGCCGCCGACCCCGGACGCCGGGGTCTGCGGGGTGTTCGGCCCGGTCACGCAACACCGCCGCGGGAGGCGCCGGCCCGGATGACATCGATGTTCTGCTGCGGGGTGCCGATGGGTGCGGGCAGCTTGCCGTACCGGACGGACGAGGCGGTGAGCTCGGTGCGCTTGCCGGCGAACTCGGCGGCGCGGGAGGCGTTCAGCGGGTCGTCCATGATCTTGGCGTGCAGCTTGAGGATCGCGTCGATCAGCATCTCCGGCCGCGGCGGGCAGCCCGGCAGGTACATGTCGACCGGGACGATGTGGTCGACCCCCTGGACCACCGCGTAGTTGTTGAACATGCCGCCGGACGAGGCGCAGACGCCCATCGACAGCACCCACTTGGGCTCGGCCATCTGGTCGTAGATCTGCCGCAGCACGGGCGCCATCTTCTGGGTCACCCGGCCGGCCACGATCATCAGGTCGGCCTGCCGCGGGGAGGCCCGGAAGACCTCCATGCCGAACCGGCCGAGGTCGTAGCGGGGCGCGCCGGTGGTCATCATCTCGATCGCGCAGCAGGCCAGCCCGAAAGTGGCTGGGAAGAGCGAGGCCTTGCGGGTCCAGTTGACGAGTTTTTCGACGCTCGTCAGCAGAATGCCGTTCGGCAGCTTTTCTTCGAGACCCACGTTGCTCTCCTTTCCGTCATGCCCGGCCGGTCGCGGCGGTGACCGGCCGTACTGCTGGGAAGCGTCAATCCCAGTCCAGACCGCCCCGACGCCACACGTAGGCGTAGACGATGGACACCGTTCCGATGAACAGGATGATCTCGACCAGGCCGAGAACGCCGAGGGGAACGGCACTCTGGGCCCAGGGGTAGAGGAAGACGACCTCGATGTCGAAGACGATGAACAGCATCGCGGTCAGATAGAACTTGATCGGGAAACGGCCGGCGGTGCCGGCGGGGAGCGGGGTCGGCTCGATCCCGCACTCGTAGGCGTCGAGCTTGGCGCGGTTGAAGCGGCGCGGGCCGAGGAGGTCACTGACGACGGTGACCATCGTGACGGCGAAGCCACCGACCACGATCAGCATGATCACGATCGGCAGGTAGGAACTCAGCATCGCTACTGCCTCCCACTCGGTCCCGTCCTCGTCGACGGGTCGTGCCGGATGACCTCCGGGTGCGACGGTGCACCCGGCGGCTACACGCTCGGAGCCACCTTCTGCAGGCCCCGCACCACGCGGTCCGCCCAGTCGCCGTCCCGGTTGTCGTACAGACCGGCCAGCAGCTTGAGGACCAGATACATCAACTTCTGCCGGGGCAGGCCCAGGCGGGTGGCGGTCTTCATGATCGCCGGCTGCCCGATCAGGGTGGAGAACACCCCGCCGAGCCGATAGTAGGAACCGAGGTTGTCCTTCATGGCGGCGGCGTACCCGTGCAGGGCGGCCTCCCGGCTGTCCCCGGTGGGCCGGCCGAGCGCCTGGATGGTCGCCTCGGCGGCGAACGCCGCGGTCTCCATGGCGTAGCCGATGCCCTCGCCGTTGAACGGGTTGACCGCTCCCCCGGCGTCACCGACGAGCAGCAGACCATCGGCGTAGTGCGGGGTGCGGTTGAAGCCCATCGGCAGACCGGCGCCGCCGATGGCGCCGATCGCGTTCTCCTCGCGCAGGCCCCATTCCTCCGGGGTGCCGTCCAGCCAGGTGCGCAGCAGCGCGCGATAGTCGGTGCGGCCGAACGCCTTCGACGAATTCAGCATGCCCAGGCCGACGTTGACGGTGCCGTCGCCCAACCCGAAGATCCAGCCGTACCCGGGCAGCAGCTTGGCCTTCTCGGGGTTGCTGCGGTCCCACAGCTCCAGGTGCGACTCGAGGTAGTCGTCGTGGGTGCGCTGCGGGCTGCGGTAGTACCGGCGGACGGCCACCCCGAGCGGCCGATCGTCCCGCTTGTTGATGCCCATGCCGAGCGCGACCCGGGCCGAGACCCCGTCGCAGGAGAGCACCAGCGGAGCGGAGAAGGTCTGCGGCCCGTCGGCGGTCTTGGCGGTCACGCCGGTGATGCGACCGGTGCGCTCGTCCCGGACCGGGGCCGTCACCGACGTGCCCATCCGGAGCCGGGCGCCGGCCTTCACCGCGGTGGTCGCCAGCAGTTCGTCGAAGTCACGGCGCGGCCGGACGAGGCCGAAGTCGGGGTAGTCGGCCAGCGTCGGCCAGTCGAGTTCGATGCTGCGACCGCCGCCGACGACCCGCAGGCCGCGGTTACGGATCCAGTCCGGGCCGCTGACGTCCAGGCCGAGGGCGAGGACCTGCTTCACGCCGCGCGGGGTCAGCCCGTCACCGCAGACCTTGTCCCGCGGGAACGTGGACTTCTCCAGCACCAGCACGTCCACCCCGGCACGAGCCAGGTAGGTGGCGGCCGTCGAACCGGCCGGGCCGGCCCCCACGACCAGCACGTCGGCCGTCCGCCCCTGGTCGGACGCAGCCGACTCCAGGACGCTGCCGGTGGTGCTGGGGACGCTCATGGACAGACCGAACCTCTCGGTGGTGGCGGCGTACGGGAACTGCGGCGGCGGAGCTTGTGAAACTTTTCACGAAGTGCGGCAGGGCAAGTCTAAGCCGCGCCGGTGAACTGCGACATACGACCCGGTGATCAGTCCGCCCGGCGCGTCGCGCGGTGCAGCGCGACCACCCCGAAGGTCATGTTCCGCCAGCGCACGTCGCTCCACCCCGCCCGGGTGATGGTGCGGGCCAGGGCCGGCTGGTCCGGCCACTGCTCGATGGTCTCCTGCAGGTAGGTGTAGGCGTCCGGGTTGGACGACACCCGTCCGGCCAGGGCAGGCAGCACGGTGCGCAGGTACCAGTAGTAGCCGGCCCGGATCGGCGCCGGCCGGGGCCGGGAGAACTCGCAGACGACGAGCCGGCCGCCGGGCCGGGTGACCCGCGCGAACTCGGCCAGCGCGACCGCCGGATCGGCCACGTTGCGCAGGCCGAACGAGATCGTGACGGCGTCGAAGCTGGCGTCGGCGAACGGCAGGCTCATCGCGTCCCCGGCGACCCTCGGCGGCACCGGCTCCTTGGCGGCCTGCAGCATGCCGAGGGAGAAGTCCGACGCGACCGCCCAGGCCCCGGTCTGGGCGATCGCCCGCGTCGACACCGCGGTGCCGGCGGCGACGTCCAGGACCTGGTCACCCGGTTGCAGCTCCAGCGCCCGCACCATCTGCCGGCGCCAGGCGCGGTCCCGGCCACCGGCGAGCACGGTGTTGGTCCGGTCGTACTTCGGTCCGACCGCGTCGAACATGGCTGCGACCTGCCGCGGTTGCTTCTCGAGCGTCGCCCGGCTCATCTCATCCCACTCTCAGGTCCCTGCGCCGCGTCCGGACGGCGACCGCGCGCGGCGGCGTCCGACGGCCTCTTCTGGCACGCACCCTACCGATGACCCCGGGCGGATCAGGGCAAACCGGCCCGCGGCCCGGCCGGGCACCGCCACCTACACTCCGGGCATGGCCGCCCGGGATCCGCTCCGAGTCGACCAGCGGGGATCGTCCCTCTGGCGCTGGGTCGCCGTCGTCGTGGCCGTGCTGACCGCCGCGGTCACCGTGATGTGCGTGGCGCTGTTCATCGGGATGCGGGCGAACGACGCGGCGATCGACCGGAACCCGGGGACCGCCACGGCGACCGTCCTGTACGTGTCACCGCTGCGGACGGGGATCGAGTTCATCGACGCCTCCGGGGCCACGATCCGACCGGCCAACGGGGTGCTCTACCCGGGGCTCCTCACCCCCGGCGAACGTTTCCAGGTCGACTACTCGACGGCGGATCCGCAGACGGTGCGGGTGGCCGGCCGGACCGCCTCGCTGGGCACCCTGGGCATCGTGTTCGTCCTGCTCGGCACCTACCTGGTGACCGTCCCGGCCATCTGGTGGTGTCGCCGGCGGGCCGGTCGGCCGCTGTTCGTCGGGGGAAGGTCCCCGGCCGACGTCGGACTCCCCCGGTCGCCCACCCGCCCCTGATCAGCACGTTCGGATGCGGCCGCGGCGCATCTCACAGCCCCTTTCGCGCGCAGCACAAGGACCCGGATGGACCTGTCCGACCGACTATGTTGGCCTCGTGACTGCCGCGCCCGCCGCCCGGGCGACGACCACCGTCGTCTCCCGACCGGTGGCCGCCGCGGGCCCGCTCCTGGACTCCCTGCCGAGTCCGCGCGGTGCGCTGTCCTTCGTCCGCCGCGGGTCCGGCCCCGGTGCGACCGAGGGTGCCGCGGCCGGCCCGTCCGATCGCGAGGAGGGTCTGGTCGGCTGGGGTGAGTACGCCCGTCTGGTGGTGACCGGCCCTGATGCGGCGGAGCAAATCGGCCGCTGGTTCGACGAGCTGGCCGCGGGTCTGGCGGTCGACGACCAGGTCGGTGTCCGCGGCAGCGGTCTGGTCGCGTTCGTCTCCCTCGGGTTCGACGACGGCGACCCGTCGGTGGCCGTGGTGCCGCAGGTGGTGCGGGGGCGGTTCGCCGGGCGCGACTTCGTCACCGCCATCGACGGGTCCGCGTACGACGCCCTGGCCCGGACCGCGTCCCCCCTGAGCGGGTTCGGCCCGGCCCGACCGGTCCGCTCGCCCGGCGCGGTGACCTATCAGGAGCCGGACGCCGCGATCGCCGGGTACACCGCCGCGGTGCAGGAGGCCGGTCGGCGTATCCGTCGCGGCGACCTCGACAAGGTGGTCATCGCTCAGGAGCTGCGGGCGACCACGGGGCGGCCGGTGGACGAACGCTTCCTGCTGCATCACCTGGCGCGGCGGTACCCGGACTGCTGGACGTTCGCGGTCGACGGGCTGGTCGGCGCCACCCCCGAGTTGTTGTTGCGTCGACAGGGCGGCACGGTGACCTCCCGCGTGCTGGCCGGGACGACGTGGCACGGCCGGGCCGAGGTGACGGGCGGGTCGCTGGGGACGGCCAAGAACGTCGCCGAACACGGGTACGCGGTGCGGTCGGTCGCGCAGGTGCTGTCGGCGGTCTGCGACGAGTTGACCATCCCCGACCCCGAGCCGCTGGTGCTGGCCAATCTGACGCACCTGTCGACGACACTGGTCGGGACGTTGCGGGCCGGAGCCGCCGGCAAGGACGCCCCGTCGGCCCTGACCCTGGCCGCCGCCCTGCACCCGACGGCCGCGGTCGGCGGCGCCCCGACCGAGGTGGCCCGGGCGGTCATCCGCGAACTGGAACCGGCCGGCCGGGGCCGTTACGCCGCGCCGGTGGGGTGGATCACCGCCGACGGCGACGGCGAACTGGGCATCGCCCTGCGCTGCGCCCACGTCGACGGTCAGGACGTCCGGCTGCAGGCGGGCTGCGGGATCGTCGCCGAGTCCGATCCCGGGACCGAGGCCCGGGAGGCCGCGGTCAAGATGATCCCGATGCGGGACGCGTTGGAGAACCGCCTGCACTAGGCGATCGGCGGGCCGTCGATGCGCCCGTACCGGGCCAGGCAGTGCCACAGGAGCTTCAGCATCTGGGGGTCGACCGTGCCGGACCTCCGGGCCCGCGCCAGATCCGGCGGGGTCACCGGCCCATCTACCCCGAGACGTCCCGCTGCCTCGGCGATTTCCGGTCCTCGATATTCGACCTGCTCGGTGAGGGTCTCGACATCGAGGGCGTAGCCGCCGTGGTGTTCGACGAGGATGCCCCGGGTCACGGCGCTGGTGACACCGATGGTGTCGCGGTAGGCGGGGTCGATGACCAGTGCTTCGACGTCACCGGGAACGGTGACACCGCCGTGGACGTGGGCTTCGATGTAGCGGTCGAGCGGATCGCGCATCGGAGCATGCCGAAGCAGGGGCGCCAGTCCCATCCGCTCGGCGACACCGAAAGCTACTGGCTGTAAAGCACTGTCGGGGTAGGCAAAGGTGGTCCGGTCGACGACCGATCGGCGCAACCGCATGTAGCAGGACCCGAATCGAGGGGACGGCCCGTAATGATCGTCGTCCACGGCCAACGCGCCGTAGACCGGTCTGTCGACCGGCGGGGCGTCGTCGTAGGCACCGTCGAAAAGCTCTGATTCCCAGCGCCAACGGTCGCCGCCGGGATGGGCGGTCAGTCCGCCGTTGCTGCTACCGGTGACGAACTGGGACAGATAGCGATGGGAGTCGAGAATTGATTCCAGGGCGGTGCGACCGTCCGCGGATCGGTGGTCCGGATGAAAGTGCACGCAGATCCGCATGTCTCGAGACACCGGCGAACCCGGTTGGGAACGCGCACGCACGACAGCCATTGCCGCGGACGTCCTGGTCTGGTGATCCATCGGTCCGACACTGCCATGCGCATTACTCCTGATGCACGGTCTCATTCCAGGGCATCGAGTCCGACTGTCGGTCATCAAAAAGGCTGACACCGCGGCTCAGAACGGGGGCGAGTCTCCGTCGTACCCCGTCCTGGCGAGATGCGCTCTGTGGGTGCGGGTTTCGGGTGGCTCCCAGTGTCGGGTGTGCGCTCGGGTGTAGGTGCGGCCGAGGGGGGTGGTCCAGTGGTGGTCGCCGTCGGGGGCGCGGCGCAGTTGGTAGCCGCCGGTGTCTTTGGCGCGGTGGTGGCGGCGGCATAGGACGGCCAGGTTGTCGGCGGAGGTGTCACCGCCGGTGGTGTGGCCGGGGTGGAAGGGTTCGCGGTGGTCGATGTCGCAGCGGTGGGCGGGTTGCCGGCAGCCCGGCATCACGCAGGTGGCATCTCTGGTGAGGACGAAGTCGGTGAGCGCTGTGGGTGGGGTGTAGGTGGTGCGGCCGTAGTCGAGCAGGGCTCCGGTGGTGGGGTCGCAGACCAGGCGCCGCCAGGTGGCGTCGGCGGCGATGACCCGGGCCTGGGCGGGGGTGATGGGTCCGTGCCCGATGAGTTCGGCGACCTGTCCGCGGGCGGCGTCGGGGTCGAGTAGAGCGGTGGCGGGGAGGGTGACCAGCAGGTGGGGTCGGCGCCGCTGGGTGGTCGGTAGGGGCTGGTCGGTGGGCAGGAGGCCGCGGTCGAGGATGTCGGTGCACACGTCGACCAGGGCATCGACCCGCCGTTCCCCGATCGACCGGTCATCGCCATCGGTGCGGGCGGCGTCGGCGGCGGCGGTCAGGCAATCCCAGATCACCGCGACATCCTGCGCGGTGCCGTACAACGACAGACAGGCCATCCCATCCAGGTCACTACGCCGGGACACAAAGCGACGGCGGCGGGCCTGCTCGTGGCGGCGCTGCGCCCCGTCGGGATCCCGGCGAATCACCGACCGGGCCACCGCGTTCCGCAAACCCGGCACCGTCGACGACCCAGCGGCCGGGAGGACATCCGCCTCCACCTGGGCGGTCACCTCGCCGGTCAGGTCAGCGGTGCCCCGGCAGATCACCGACGCCTTCCCCGGCGAGATCCGGCCCTGCTCCAGAGCGTGCAGAGTGGCCGGGCAGCGGGCGGTCAACTCCGCCGCCTCCAGCAGATACCGGCCCGCCGTCGATTCAGCCACCCCGAGCGCCAGAGCCAGTTCGGTGGCCAGGAACTCCTCCACCCCGCCCGGGTCCTCCCCGGCCGCGGCGGACAACTCGACCAGGTCATGAACCTGCTGCGCCGACTCATAGGCCACCCATCGCTGCCGGGCGATCACCGCATCCAGCAGCACGTTGGCCCACTCCCGCGCCGAACACCCCACCGGACGCTCCGGACGCAACCCCAACAACGGGGACAGCTCGGACGCCGGGGCCGCCGTCACGGCGGAACGCCACTGCGCCAGCGGCGAGTCTGCTACAAACATGCCTCATCATAGCCGTATGAACGAACACATGTCTAATACGAACACACGTTCTGCTAGGGTCATCGCGAGGGCGGTTCGCGCCCGAGGAACCTGCAGTCACCACCGCCCCCGGGAGATACTCAGCCGTGCTTGATCGCCTCGCCGTACCCGTCGCCGTCCACACTCCAGCTGGCCCGCTGACCATCCGCCGGGCGCGCCCCGACGACGTCCGCACGATCATGACGCTGCTCGCCGACGACGCCGTCGGCGCCCGGCGCGGAGACGTGATCGACCCGCAGGACGAGCCGATCTACGCCGCCGCGCTGCAGCGGGTCCTCGCCGATCCGGGCAACGACCTCGTCATCGCTGAACGTGAGGGTCAGGTCATCGGCACCTTGCAATTGACCCTGATCCCGGGCATGTCCAGGCTGGGCAGTGACCGGGTCATCGTCGAAGCCGTCCGGGTGGCGAGCTCGGAGCGATCGGCCGGCATCGGCGCGGCCCTCCTGCGCTGGGTGATGCACGATGCCGCCGTGCAACTCGGTGCCGGCCTGGTGCAACTCACTTCGGATGCCGCCCGCACCGACGCCCGCCGGTTCTACCTGCGACTCGGTTTCGTCGACTCGCACGTCGGGTTCAAATACCTGCTTCCCGCCGCCGCTCGGTGACCTGCGCTGATCGGCGCCGCCTTCCGAACGGCAGAACCCGCCGAGCGGGAGGCGGTCGGAAACGCCGGGGCGGTGGGCTGGGCAACCGTCCGGAGTGAAGGGGTCAAGCGTCGCCGTCCGCGGACACCTTCGGGGCCAGTGTGCGGCGGCGGAACAACTCTGGATGTCGCAGCCCTACCGTCGTCGACACATCGACGCCCGATGGGAACGGCGTCAGCGGTGCCGGGGGGCGCTTCATGCGACGACATACTGCACGACCAGGCCGAGGGCCTCAGCCGAGCCGCGGGCGGCGAACCCAGGTAGGTCTGGCGGTTCTCCTGATGGTGGCGCTGGCCGCCTGCTCGAACGGGATGCCAACGGCGACCACGGCCAGTCCACGGTCGCCCTCGTCGTCCAGCGGAGTCGGACTGGCCGCCACCGGTGCGAGTGTCGCCATCCCGATCACGACCAGCTCGACCGGCTCGGGCAACGTCGTCTCGGTGGAGGTCACCGTCGGTGGTGGCGATCCGATTCCGGTCCTCCTCGACACCGGGTCGTCCGGACTGCTCGTCGATTCCTCACTGGTCGGCCCGGGAGTGACGGCGGCGAGCGGCACCCTCAGCCAGGACTACGCCGGCGGCGCGGTGTCCGGCTCACTGGCCACCGCAGTGGTCGGGATGGGCAGCGTGAACACTCCCCCCATCATCGTCGGGCTGGTCGACCCGTCCTCGGCGACAACGGCTTTCACCGGGGGGATGCACGGCATCCTGGGGATCGCCACCTCCGGGACGTCTACTGCGGGTCTGATGTCCCCCAGCCTGCAACTGGCTGCCCCGTTGAACACCGGGTCGACGCTCCAGATCGACGCGGCCGCCGGCTCGCCCGGCACGTGGACCCTCGGTCCGGTCACCGCACCGGCATCCGCCACCTCGGTGCCACTCGTCTCTCAGACGCCCCCGTCGTCGGCGCCCGCCGGATACCCGGCTTTCGCCCAGCACGTGGAGATGTGCTGGACGATCGGCGGCCAGGCGCCGAGCTGCGCGGGAACGGTCCTGGACACCGGAAACGGCACCCCCGCCCTGGACGCGACCACCTACGCCAGCTTCGGCCCGGTACACACGATCCTTCCGTCGGGCCTGCCCATCGCGATCGGACTCCCCGGCGCGGCTCCCCTGTGGTCGTTCACCACCGGTCAGATCGTCGGCACCGACGCGGTCAAGCTGTCGGAACTGGGCTCCGGAGACCCCTTCAACACCGGACTTCCGTTCTTCTACGGACGGACGGTCGCCTGGGACTACGCAGCCGGGCAGCTACTGATCGGGCCGAGCGCCTGATCAGGACGGCGACCCCTGCGGTTCAGCCGAGCAGCACCAGCAACCCGCTTCCGCGGGGCGACCGCACTGGGGGCCGGTCACCGGCGGCGCACTCCGGGAACCCCGGTACGAGACCCCGGGGTGTGCGCACCGCGGATCGTCGTCCCGATCCACTACGGGCCTGTACCGCCGGCTGACGCCCTCCGTCAGCACCGCCGGCCGCCCGGCTCGAACCCGGGCTCCTCCCAGCGGCGGAACTCGTCACCGACCAGCTCGGGAACCACCGCGATGTCATCGACGCACGCGGCTCGGTCGACATCCGCCGCGAACCCCCGGGCCGCCAACTCCCGACCCCCCGCACAGTCCGCCAGACCACGGGGCAGCGACCCGGCGACGGCCGCGAAAGCGTCCGCCGCCACGGCGGCTTCGGGCGACAGCAGCGAGCGCGGCAGCCGGCCGAGGATCGCTCCGGCCCCCCAGAGGTCCTCGACGCACGGCCGGAGGGAATCGTCCGGCCAGCGCTCTCCCGCCGCGATGACGGCCACGGAAGCGCCCGCGGACAGCGCTGCCGCCAACACCCCGGCCACGGCGGACCGGTTGCCCAGACAGCCGGCCAAGACACGAGACCCACTGGCGCGCAGGCGATACGAGATGGCGGAGCCATTCGGCGACGGCACCACCACCCGGTCGGGGGTCGGCGCTGTGGCTACGGCGGCCGGCGACAGGCCCGCGGAGCGACCCGCCGCCAGCCGAGCCCCATGGTCTCGTGCGTAGCTCCGGGCATCGTCGTCGGACCCGGCGTACGGCAGCACGGTGATGCCTCGTTCGACGGCGACGCAGACGGTGGTGGTGAACGAAAGCACGTCGACCACGACGACGACAGGCGCCGTCACGGCGGCCGTCTCGGCCGCGGTCGGTCCCCAGTCGAAGCGCACCCGACACCGCTGCTGGGTCAGGGCGTCGTGAACCGCACCGGAGACGCCGGACACGTCCCGGCTCACCCCTCTGCCCGGGACGGGGACGTCCTCATCCCGGCGGACGGCAGGGCTTCTCGCACCGCGTCGCCGACCTCCGCCGACGTCCGCCGCGACAACCCACGGACGTCGGCCCGCCCGGTGGGCACCTCGACGATGCGGATGCCGCGCACCCCGTCCAGAGCATCCGCCAACGCGACGGCGAGATCGTCACCCGCCGCGGCCTCCACGCTCCGGTAGTCGCAGCCGGTCGCGGCGGCCAACTCGCGGATCGACACCCCATGCGGGGTCCCGAAGACCCGTTCGAAGGCGTGGGCGTGCTGTTCGTCCCCGCTCTCCAACCCGCCGAAGATGGCCCCGCCGTCGTTGCTGCTGATCACGATGGCCAGGTCGGGCCGCCGGTCCAAGGGACCGATCATCAGGCCGGTGTGATCGTGCAACAGGGTGAGGTCACCGAGCAGCGCGACCGTCGGGCCGTCCGTCCCGAGCGCGACGCCGACGGCCGTGGACACCAGGCCGTCGATGCCGGCGACGCCGCGATTGGCGACCACCCGGATGTCGGGGCGGACCACCGCGAAGCGACCGATGTCCCGCGGCGGCTGGGAGGACCCGAGCAGCAACGTCGAGTCCGCCGGCAGCACACGGGTGAGCTCCCGGGCCAGCCGGGCCGAGGCGATCGGCCCGTCGGCGACCTCGGCCAGCACCCGCTCCTGAGCAGCGACGGCGGCCCGGCCGGCCGCCCGCCAGGCCCCGGCCCAGGCGGGCGGCGACGGGGTCGGCGACGGCAGACCGGGGGCGACGACACGGGCCCGGGCCGCCGGGTCGGGGTACCAGCTCGGATCGCCCACCACGTCGACGACGACCGCCGAATCGGCCAGCAGCCGGCTGACCCCCCGGAACAGCGTCGGGCGGCCCAGCACGATCACCCGGTCCGGACGCAGTTCCGCAGGCACCCCGGCGTCGAGAACCGCGACCCCACCGGGGATCACGTCCGGCCCGGCCAGTCCCCCGGCCTCGGAGATCACCAGACCACCCGCCCGGGCGACACGGGCCGCCCACGACGACGTCAGAGCCGCGATGTACAGCACCTTCTCGCCGGGCTCGGCCGCCGGCACCGCCGGCTCGCGATCGAAGACGTCGCTCGTCGACTCGAAGCGGAGTTCCGTCCACACCCCGGGACGGCGCGGGTTGCCCGACAACGGCTCCGGCCACGCCTCCGTCCCGTCGTCCAGGTCCGGGAGCAGGGGCTCGGACAGTGGCACGTTGAGCTGGACGGGCCCCGGCCGGCCGCCGGCCCCCCGGGCCTGGGCGACCGCGCGATCGACCGTCGCCCGCCACCCGGCGACCTGGCCGGCCTGCCGCCCGGCCACCGCGAACTCGGTGAAGAACCGGAGCTCGGCCCCGAAGACCGACCGTTGGTCGATGACCTGATTGGCCCCCACTCCGCGCAGCCAGGGCGGCCGGTCGGCGGTGAGCAGGACGAGCGCCACCCCGTCGTGGTGGGCCTCGACGACGGCCGGGTGCAGGTTGACGACCGCGGACCCGGACGTGGTGACGACGGCGGCGGGTCGACCGGTCGCCCGGGCCAACCCCAGGGCCAGGAAACCGGCGGTCCGCTCGTCGAGCCGGACGTGCAGGCGCAGACGACCGTCGCGCTCGGCATCGGAGACGGCAAGGGACAGCGGGGCGTTGCGCGAGCCGGCGCACAGCACGACGTCGGTGACGCCGGCGTGGATCAGCTCGTCGACCAGCACCCGACCGAGAGCGGTCGACGGGTTCACCCCCTCATTCTGCCCAGCCGACCCCCGGGCGGAACGTCCCCGCGGGACGGCAGACGCGTTCGAGCCAATTTGGTTGTGAAAAATCTAGTTGTGCACGTTGCAATTGCTCACAACCGTGCTAGGGTCTGAGACATGAGTTCGCAGACACCCGGGCCCCAGGCCCCGCTCGCCGGAAGCCAGCCCCTGACGGCCGGCCTCGACGAGATGGTGTGCTTCGCGCTCTACAGCGCCTCCCGCGCACTGACCGCCAAGTACCGCGAACTGCTGGCCCCCCTCGGCCTGACGTATCCGCAGTACCTGGTGATGATCGTGCTGTGGCAGCACGGCGACATCTCGGTCCGCGACCTGGGCCGGCGGCTGCAGCTCGACTCCGGGACACTCTCGCCGCTGCTCAAACGGCTGGAATCGACGGGGCTGGTGAACCGGCGTCGACGGGTCGACGACGAGCGATCCGTCCTGGTCGAGCTCACTCCCGCCGGGAGCGCCCTGCGGCAGCGTGCCGCCGACATCCCGTCATCCATCTGCGCGTCCACCGGCCTGACCCTCGGTGACCTCGAGGCCCTCCGCACCCAGGTCGACGTCCTGGCCGACGCGGTGCGTACCAGCACCGCCGAATCCGGCCGGGCCGCGGTCACCTGACCACCACACGTCCGCTGCACCACCGCATCCCGCGGTGTGGAGCATCCCGCCACGGGTGATTGACCCGGTGGCTCGCACCACCCATCAGCACCACTCACCGCATCACCCCGTCGGCACCTCGCCGACGGACCCACTCCAAGGAGGAGAACGTGCCCACTCGCACCGCTCGCACCGACTGGATCGGCGGCCTGCAGGACGGTTCCGGCAAGGTCGAGCTCACCAGCTCGCAGGTCGGCACCTACGACGTCTCGTTCCCGAAGCGCGCCGCCGACGAGGCCGGTGGCGCCACCAGCCCCGAGGAGCTCGTCGCCGCAGCCCACTCGTCCTGCTACGCCATGCAGTTCTCCGCGCTGATCGCCGAGGCCGGCGGCACCCCGCAGGCCGTCGAGGTCACCGCCGACGTCGCCCTCGGGCCGGACAAGGTCGGCGGCGGCTTCAAGCTGACCGGCATCAAGCTCACCGTCCGCGGCGAGGTCGAGGGCCTGGATGAGAAGCAGTTCATCGAGGTCGCCGAGCAGGCCAAGGCCAGCTGCCCCATCTCCAAGGCCCTCACCGGCGTCGAGATCACCCTGGACGCCGCGCTGGTCAGCTGACCCGACGAGCTGGTGGGGAGTCCGCCGCGTCGCTCCAACAGCGCGGGCGGCCGGCGGGTTCCCCACCTTCGGGTCAGGACTGTCGCGCCACCGCGGCCCGCCGTCCGCCATCAGCCTGGGAGGCACTGCTGTGAAGACTCTTTACCGCACCACCGCCACCGCCTGGGGCGGCCGGCTCGGCCACGTCGAGTCCGCCGACGGCCGGTTCACCGCCGACCTGTCGATGCCCGCCGACATGGGCGGCGACGACGGCCCCGGCACCAACCCGGAACAGCTGTTCGCCGCCGGCTATGCAGCCTGTTTCCACAACGCGCTGCGGACCGTTGCCCGTCGGCGCCGCGTGGACGTCACCGACTCCGCGGTCTCCGTCACGATCGGTCTGTCGGGGGGCGGCGAGGACGGTTTCCACCTCGCCGCCACGATCGAGGCGGAGATCCCGGGTGTCGAGGACACCCTCGGCCAGGAACTGCTCGAGGCGGCGCACGAGCGCTGCCCGTACAGCCGGGCCACCCGCGGCAACATCCCCGCCGAGATCCGATTGGTCTCGAGCGAGTAGGTGCCGCCCGAACCGGACCGGCGTCGCGTGATCACATCGCGCGGCGCCGGTCCCGGCTTCGACCCCCGGTCCGGCCGCCTACCGTGGCCGGTATGGAATCCCGCCGCGCTGGTGACCGCGCCCTCGGGCTCTACCGGGCGCCCTGGCACGAAAGCGCGATCCCGTTCCTGCTGGGCGGCATCCTCGTGTTCATCGGATTTCTCGGACGCGAGCACAATTGGTGGAACGTGGCCGGCGGACTTTTCCTTTTCGCTGCCGGTCTGCTGCCCGCCGCCATTGTGCGCCGCAGCGGGATCATCCTGCCCCGCAGATTCTCCCGATTTTCCTGGGGACATGTCGTCGCCATCCAGGAGGTCGACCTTTCCGCGTCACGCGAATGCCTACGGGCTCGGCTGGCCGACGGCCGGATCGTGCCGCTGCCCGGGATGCCGGCCCACCGACTTCCCGGGCTCGTCCAGCTCGCCGAGGATCACCGCCGGACGACGCCCGGCTGACCGGCTGACGCCGCGGCTCCCGACCGACCACCGGGAACCGCGGCGCCAAGGTTGCGCACCGGGACCGGCCATCACCGGCCCGATGATCCGGTCAGCGGGCGCAGTGGCCGCCGCCCGTGCCCGGGCCACCAGAACCCGCCCCAGCACTACGGTCCGCCCCGCGGTCGGCGGGAGCGCCATCGGGTCGCTCCCCCGAGCCCGCGTCGGACCGGCCGCCCCGGTCACCGCGATCGGTCGGGGCGGCCGCGTCGTCGGAGGTCGTACTGACGCCCGAGCCGCCGGTGTCCGCCGTCGCCTCGTCGGAGGTCACCGTCGTGGTGCTGTCCTCGGTGGTCGTCGAGTCGGCCGCAACGGTGCTGGTGGCGCTGGAACCATCTGCCGTGGCGGAACTGTCGCCCGACCCGCTCGCGCCGACGTCATCGGCGCAGGCCCAGGCGGCCCAGCCCTGACCGGCCAGGGTGCGCTCGGCGATGGCGATCTGCTGCTCCTTGGTCGCCAGGTCGGCACGGGCGGCGTACGCGGTGCCGCCGTACTCCTCCCACGTCGACTGGGCGAACTGCAGCCCCCCGTAATAGCCGTTGCCGGTGTTGATCGACCAGTTGCCGCTGCTCTCGCACTGGGCGACGGCGTCCCACGTGTCGGTGGTGGCGGCCGACGCGGGCAGGGCCACGGCGAAGACACCGGCCCCGGCGAAGACACCCAGTACGGCGGTCCGCTTGACCCACCGGCCCACGGACGACGAACGGGCGCGGTCGACGTTCTCGGTCACAACTGCGGTCATCGATATCCCTCCGGATCCGCCGGACGCGACAATGGTTCGCGCGGCCGCCCACCCTTTCTCTGATCTGCGACGAAGGAACTCCCGCGTCTGCGGGCGGCCGTCGACGGTGCCGCGGGAGGTGTTCCGATTTCAGGTCACCGTGTCATCACGGCGCCGTCGAAAAGATAGGCAGAACGCGGTTGCCGTCTCAAGGCTCGGATATCGAGCGTCGTCCAGGCCATTCACAGACGCCCGCCAGGGGCCCTACAGAAAGCCACGTCACCGACGTGGCCGAGAAAGTGAGCGACGAGAAACAATTCCGGGAATTCACCCGTTCGGGGCAGCTCCCAGCAGGGCGGCCACCCGCCGCAGCCGGGCCTGCCACCACTGCGCGTCGGCGGGGGCGGGCCGGACGGCATCGCGCAGGTCGGGCTCCGGGGCGGCCGGGAACCAGGGCAGCCAGCCGTCCTCCGGGCGCACCTGCACGCGGCTGACGTCCCCGTCGAGCAGCATTCGCGTCCCCAGACCGCACGCATGCCGCAGCTCCGGAAGCGAGGCGGCCGCCGCGACCCCGGCGGCCAGGCCCACCGACGTGTCCACCGCCGACGACACCACCACGGGCAGCCCCCACTGCGCGACGCGGGTCGCGGCCCGCACCCCACCGAGCGGTCCGACCTTCACGATCGCCACGTCGACGCTGTCGGCCAACCGCTCCAGCACGGACGCCCGGGCATCCTCCGCGGTCAGCCGGATCGACTCGTCGGCGGCGACCCGGACGGCAGCCCGCCGCCGGACCTCGGTGAGCTCGGCCAGGGACTGACACGGCTGCTCGACGTACTCGATCTCACCGATCGCGTCCTGCGCGGCCTTCAGGAACGCCACCGCCTCATCGACCGTCCAGGCGGCGTTGGCGTCCAGCCGGATGTGCCCCTGCGGCCCCAGCACCTCGTGGACCGCCCGCAGCCGGTCCAGGTCCTCGGCCGGGGTGGACCGGACGTCGGCCACCTTCACTTTCGCCGTGCGGCAGCCCGAGGCGGCGACCTCGGCGGCGGCGACGTCCGGCGCGACGACCGGGACGATGGTGTTGACCGGCACCCGGTCGTGCACCGGGACCGGCCAGGGCCGGGTCGCGCTGTCCACCGCGGCCCGCAGCCAGGGCACGCAGGCGGCGTCGTCGTACTCCCGGAAAGGCGCGAACTCGCCCCACCCCGCCGGCCCACGGAGCAGCACACCCTCGCGGACGGTGACGCCCCGGAAACGGTGCCGCAGCGGCACCGCGAACGGGACGGCCGTCTCGACCACCGCCGCCAGCAGCACCCCGCTCACCGCGTCCACGTCACCGGCCCAGACCACTCCACAGCAGCACTCCCGCGGCCACGGCGTTGAAGCCGATGTGGGCCACGATCGCCCCGCCCAGCCGGCCGGACCACATGGTCCAGCGGGCCACCATCCACCCGAAGAAGAACAGCGACGGCATGAGGATCAGCAGCATGGTCAGGCTCTGGACCTCGGGCAGGTGCAGCGCGGCGAACAGGCCCGCCGTCAGCAGCGCGGCGAACCGTTGCCGGGCCGCCGGGGTCGCGAACCGTGGACGCTGCGACCGGCTGAGCGAAGCCAGGGCCGAGCGCAGCGCCAGCCCCCGGAAGAAGACCTCCTCGATGATCGGGCCGACCACCGCGATGGCGACCGTGTAGACGATCAACCACCCGGTCTGGCCCAGACCCGGGCCGACGAGATCCTGCAGGTTGGATTCCGCCGGTTGCCGGGTGACCCCGACGACGAGTACCGCGATCAGGGCGGCGACGATGCGGCCGGCGATGGCCATGCCGACCCCGACGGCCAGGTCCGACCAGCGGACCCGCAGCCCGAGATCGGTCACCAGACTGCCGGAACCGTGCCGACGGCAGGCCCAGACCGTGGTGCCCAGCAGACCGATCCACACCGGCAACAACCCGAAGAGCGGCAGCCACGGCCCCCGGGGCAGGCCGCTGTCGACGGCGATCTGCACCCCGGCGCTGATCACCGCGCTGGCCAGCAGCACCGCCCCCAGGCCGACCATCGCGT
Source organism: Nakamurella flava (assembly GCF_005298075.1). Taxonomy (NCBI): domain Bacteria; kingdom Bacillati; phylum Actinomycetota; class Actinomycetes; order Nakamurellales; family Nakamurellaceae; genus Nakamurella; species Nakamurella flava. Next base: position 417,469 of record NZ_SZZH01000003.1, on the reverse strand, counting down.
CGGTGAACGTCCAGGTCCCCAGGCCGGCGTCGGCTCGGGGCTCCACACCGGCGGATGCCGCCGAGGCCGGGTCGGGACGGACCGCCGCGAACGGTTCGGTCACCGGGTCGACCACCGCGGTCATGCCGGCGTCGGCCGGCCGGTCGGACCCGGCCGACGACTCTTCCCGATGGTCCACGGACCCTCCCCCACGACGGCCGCGACCGGCCGGCCCTCTGCGCATCCCACTGTCACCGACGGTCGACCGTCCCACACCTCGAGTCCGCCGAATCACTCCGCCGGGGTGCCGGGCGCGTCGGACGGGTGGTCACCGGGCCGCGCTCCGACAGGCGACCGGGCGTCCGCGCCGGTGACCGGCAGCACGCCGGCGGCGACCGCGGCCCGCCGGTAGGCCGCAGCCAGGCTGTCCACCGTGTCGTGGGCGTTCAGACCACTCGGGTTGGGCAGCACCCACCACTGCGGCCCGTCCGCGCGGACCCCCGGCGGCGGATCCTCCTGGAGCCCGGTGCGCGTGCGGGGCCGGGCGAACGCCGTCCGATAACTGGTGACGCCGAGGACGGCCACCACCCGGGGGTTGCGCTCGTTCACCAGCTCCACGAGCCGCTGCGCCCCGGCGCGGACCTGCTCCCGGGTCAGCTCGTCCGCCCGGGCCGAGGCCACCGGGACCATGTTGGTGATGCCGATGCCGCGATCGACCAGCAGCGCGCGATCGGCGGCGGCCATCCCCCGGCTGACGTCCACCACGTGCGGGAGGATGCCGGCCCGGTGCAGGGCCGGCCAGAACCGGTTGCCCGGCCGCGCGAAATGGGCGTCGACGGCCGCCGTCCACAGCCCCGGGTTGATGCCCACGAACAGCAGCCGCAGCGGGTCGGGCAGCAGGTCGGCGACCGTGGCACCGACATAGGTGAGCAGCTCGGCCTTGGTCGGCCGCCGGTCCAACGGCGGCGGGAACCCCGCCACGGTCTCAGCCATCGCGATCCACCCGCTGCGTCGCCCAGGCCGTCAACGCCGTCCGGTCGGGTTTGCCCGGTCCCCGCAACGGCAGCTCGTCGATCGTCAGCACCATCCGGGGCACCGCGGCCCGGCCCCCGGCCGTCCGGGCCGCGGTGGCGATCGCCTGTTCGTCCGGCCCGTCGCCCCCGTCCGTGACGACCACGGCGACGACCCGCTGACCCCACCGTGCGTCGGGGACGCCCACCACCACCACGGCGCCGACGCCGGCGACCCCGGCCACCGCGGTCTCCACCAGCACCGGGTGCACCTTCTCGCCACCGGTGACCAGAACGTCGTCCACCCGGCCGATCACCTGCAGGTGACCGTCGGTGGACCAGCGGGCCAGATCGGCCGTGGCGAACCACCGTCCCTCGTCGTCGCTCCCGAACGCCGGGTCGGCGGGCCGTCCCCGGTACCCGCGGGCGACCACGGGGCCACGCAGGCGGACCCGGCCCACCCCGTCCGTCGCCGGTTCCTCCCCGCCGGGCAGCAGCTCGGCGCGCACGCCGGCCAGCGGGACCCCGTCGTAGACGCAGCCACCGCAGGTCTCGCTCATCCCGTAGGTCGTCACCACCCGGGCGCCGGCCGTTCGGGCCGCGGCCAGCAGGACGGGGTCGGTGGCGGCCCCGCCGACCAGGACGGCCGTGAAGGTGGCCAGCGCCGCGGTAGCCGTCGGGTCCGCGAGCACCCGGGACAGCTGGGTGGGCACCAGGGAGACGTACCGGGGACCGGCGGGCAGCCGCGCCACCGCCCGGGCGAACCGGTCCGCCCGGAACGGCGGGGCCAGCACCACCGGCTCGGTCCCGGCGACCAGCGACCGCAGCAGCACCTGCAGCCCGGCGACGTGGTGCGGCGGGACCGTCAACAACCAGGTTCCCGGGGCCGCGGCACCGCCGGCCAGGCGGTCGGTGGTGGCGGCCGCCGACGCGGCCAGGGCCGACACCGGGAGCAGGGCGCCCTTGGGTGGGCCGGTCGAGCCCGACGTGCCGACGACGAAGGCGGTCGGGTCGGCCGGGTCGTCCTCGCCGGGCCCGAGCGGGCCGCCGGCCAGGGCGTCGACCAGCCGGGCCGCGGCCGCCGGGTCGTCGGCCGGGACCGGCAGCCGGGCAGGCCCGCGACCGGCCAGGGCGTCGGCGAGCTGCGGCAGCAGGTCGAGCACCGCCGGGCCGGGCGGCAGGGGCAGGGGCACGACCGGGCGGTATGGACGCGGGGGTGTGGACATCGCCGTCCAGTATCCGTTTCGCCCAGTAGGGTCGATCCACGTGGCCAGCACCCGTCAATGGATCTCCGCTGCTCGACCCCGCACCCTGCCCGCGGCGGTCGCGCCCGTCCTGGTCGGCTGCGGCGCCGGATACGCCCTCGGCGGGTTCTTCTGGTGGCGGGCGCTGCTCGCCCTGATCGTCGCCCTGGCCCTGCAGGTGGGCGTCAACTACGCCAACGACTACTCCGACGGCATCCGCGGCACCGACGACGCCCGGGTCGGTCCGTTCCGGCTGGTCGGGTCACGCGCAGCGCAGCCGCGGGTGGTCAAGCTGGCCGCGTTCGGCTGCTTCGGCCTCGCCGCCGTCGCCGGACTGGTGCTGGCCGCCGTTTCGTCCTGGTGGCTGGTGCCGATCGGCGCGGCCAGTGTCGCCGCGGCCTGGTTCTACACGGGCGGACCGCGCCCGTACGGCTACACCGGGCTCGGCGAGGTGTTCGTCTTCACCTTCTTCGGTCTGGTGGCCGTGCTCGGCACCACGTTCGTGCAGGCCGGCACGCTGTCGGTGTCCGCGTGGGCCGGGGCGATCGGCATCGGTCTGCTGGCGTGCGCGTTGCTGATGGCCAACAACCTGCGCGACGTGCACACCGACGCCGACGTGGGCAAACGCACCCTGGCCGTGCTGCTCGGCGAGCCCCTGAGTCGCAAGGTGTTCGCCCTGCTCATCGCCGGGGCCTACCTCGCGGTCCTGGTCGTCGGCATCGGTCACCCGTGGTGCCTGCTGGCGCTGCTGTCCCTGCCGCTGGCCGTCCCGCCCGTGCGGGCCGTCCTCGGTGGAGCGAAGGGTCGCGACCTCATCGCCGTCCTGGGTGCGACCGGACGGCTCGAGTTCGTCTACGCCGTGCTGCTGACGATCGGCCTGGTCTTCGACGGCCCCGGCGCGCCCTGACTCAGTCCGCCTGCACCCACTCGGTGGCCACCGTGAACCGTTCGAGGACGTCCTTGATCGGTTCGACACCCAGACCGGCCCCCGTCGGCACCGCCACCTGGCCGTCGTCCATCACGATCGGCTCGGTGATGTCCCGCTCGTAGAAGCGGTCGGAACCGGAGACGTCACCGGGCAGCGTGAATCCGGGCAGGGCGGCCAGTGCGGCGTTGGCCGCCCGGCCGAGACCGGTCTCCAACATGCCGCCGCACCACACCGGCACCCCGTTGGCCAGGCACAGGTCGTGCACCCGGCGGGCCGTCAGGTACCCGCCGACCCGGCCGGCCTTGATGTTGACGACCCGGCAGGCCCGCAGGGCGATCGCGTCCGCTGCCGCCCGCACCGAGGTGATCGACTCGTCCAGGCACACCGGGGTGCGCAGCCGGGTGGCCAGCTCAGCGTGCTGACGCAGGTCGTCGCGGGCCAGCGGCTGCTCCAGCAGGAGCAGGTCGAACTCGTCGAGCCGGGCCAGCGTCCGGACGTCGGCCAGCGAGTAGGCGGCGTTCGCGTCGACCTGCAGGGCCAGCAGATCACCGAACCGGTTGCGGACGGCCTCCACCGGGACGACGTCCCAGCCGGGGCGGATCTTGAGCTTGACCCGGGCGTAGCCCTGGGTGACGTACTCGCCGACCACGTCGAGCAGCGCGTTGACCGACGGCTGGATGCCGACCGACACCCCGGACGGGACGGTGTCCCGCACGGCCCCGAGATACGACGCGAAGGACGTGCCGCTCCCCCGCAGTTGCGCGTCCAGGACAGCCATCTCCAACGCGCCCTTGGCCATCCGGTGGCCGACGACCGGGGCGAGCACGGACTCGACGTTCTCGGCCGTCACCCCGCCGGTGCGCTCGACCTCCCGGAACAGCAGCGGCACCAGGTAGCGGCGCAGCACCTCCAGCGATCCGGCCGCGTACTCGGAGTTGTAGAGCGGGGCCTCCATGGCCACGCACTCGCCCCACCCCTGCACCTCGCGGCCCTTGCGGTCGCCGCCGGCCGCCGCACCGGACACCGTGCCGACCACCCGGACCAGCACCGCGAGCCGCTCGCGCTGCACCCCGAACGATGTCTCGAACGGACTGACCAGCGGCATCCGCACGGTCCGCAGTTCCACCCCGGTGATCTTCATCCGGTCGGTTCCTCCCTCTCCGAACCCGACGCCGCGAGCCGGGACTGGCCCGAGGCTGCCACGGCGGTGACCACATAGCCCACCCGGGGCCGGAACGCGGTCACCGCCCACCGCGGATCGGCCACGGCCGCACCGAGCACGCCACGCACCGCGAGCCGCCACCGGCCGGCCGCGTCCGGGTCGCTCCGCCACAGCTCTTCGGCGTCGTCCGGGACGGCGATCACCGCGTCGTCCTCGGCCGAGCGGGGGGCCGGCAACCCGCCGTCGGTGTCGACCGCGTCGACCGGTCCCCCGTCCGGGCCGGATCCGAGCCAGCGCTGCGGCGGGTCGACGAGATCACCGGACGCGGCCCGGACGGGCCCCCCGGACCGCAGAGCGGCGGCCGCGGCCAGGGTCGACGGGGCGTGCAGATCCCAGACCATGCCGAGCCGGTCCGTCGGCTGCCCCTGGTTGCGACCGTCGCTCATCGGCCCGTAGAAGTCGACGAGGTACTCGGCCGGCCGGGCCCCGAGCCGCCCCAGGTTGAACCAGGCGTTCCGGGCGATCAGCGGATCGAACGTCCAGGTCACCAGCCCGATCCCGCGGTCCAGGCACCAGGCCCGCTGGTGCCACTTGAGCGCCGCCCCGACGCCACGCGAGGCCTGCTCGCCGAGCACGCCGGTAATGTGCGAATGCAGGGACCACTGCCCGTCGGTCCGGCCCAGGAAGGCGATGGACGCACCGACCAGCGGGCCCGCGTGGCCGTGGACGTCACCGTTCGTCGCCGCAGCCGGGCTCAGCGCCGCGCCCTGCACGTAGTTGCCGCTGTGCTCCAGCGCCCGCAGCAGGTGCGGTTGCAGTTCCGAGCCCCCGGGTCCGTCGGGGTCGACGCCCCAGACGCGGTTCAGCAGGGTGCCCGCGGCCACCAGGTCGTCCCGGTTGGTCAGCGGTCGGACGCGGACACCGGCCCGGCCGGCCGCGGCCGTGGCGGTCAGCCACGGCTCCGCTCCGGAATCAGTCCCGGGGTCGGCGCCGGTCACGCGAGCAGGTTCCGCAGCAGGGCGACGAGCAGCGCCGTCCGGGGCAGCAGCGAGCCGAGGTCGACGTGCTCGTCATCGGCGTGTGCGCCCCCGCCGGCCGCCCCCAGCCCGTCCAGGGTCGGCACCCCCAGCGCGGCGGTGAAGTTGCCGTCCGAGCCGCCGCCCACCGCGCACTCGGCCGGAACCGGCAGTCCGGCCCGCGCGGCCACGGCCTGCGCCCGGGTGAACAGGTCGGCGCTGACCGCCCGCTCCATCGGCGGGCGGTTGGGCCGGCCGTCGACCTCGATCCGCGCCCCGGGCAGCGTGGCCCCGATGGCCCGCAGGTCACGGTCGACACGGTCCTGCTCGGCGATCGTCCAGCAGCGCACGTCGACCCCCACGGTGGCGCTCGCCGGCACCGTGTTGGTGGCCGAACCACCGCGGACGACCGTCGGCGTGACCGTCGTCCCGCGGTCGGCGTCCGCGGTGTCCAGCACGGCCAGCACGACGTGGGCGAGTTCGACGACCGCGTTGATCCCCCGCTCCGGGGCGACCCCCGCGTGCGACGCCCGACCGGTCACCGTCAGGTGGTAGGTCGCGGTCCCCTTCCGGCCGGTCTTGATCGCGCCATGCGGTCCGGAACCCTCCAGCACCAGGACCGCGGTCGCCGCACCACCCGGACCCGCCCCGCGCAACGCCTCGGCCTCGATGAGCGCCCGCGACGTCGTCGAACCGATCTCCTCGTCCCCGGTGACCAGCACCGTCACCCCGTCCGGCACGCCCACCGGGTCGTCGGCGAGCACGGCCAGGGCGTGCACGGCCTGCGCCAGGCCCGCCTTCATGTCGACCGTGCCCGGCCCGCGCAGCGTCCCGGCGGCCTCGTCGATGGCGAACGGCAGCCGGTCCAGGGTGCCGAGCGGCCAGACCGTGTCGTGGTGGGCCAGGACCAGCACCCGGGTCGGCCCGGGACCGGACCGCCACCGCACGTGACGGCAGCCGTCGACGTCCAGCACCTCGGGGTCGCCGGGCAACCGGTCGCGCAGGACGGCCGCGACCACCTCGGCGCTACGGGCGACGGCGGCCAGGTCGGAGGACGGCGACTCGCACCGCACCAGCCGTTCCACGTCGGCCAGCAGGTCCGCGCGGCGGGTCGAGATCGCCGTCAGCGGGTCGGTCACGCCGGTCACGGGCGCCACCGGCCGGACTGCAGGAACTCGGCGACCACGGCCCGGGTCGGGGCGATGTCCCAGCCCTGCGCCGCCACCCAGGCGTCGTCGTTGTAGGTGTTGGCGTACCGGTCGCCGGAATCGCAGAGCAGCGTGACGACCGACCCGGCCACGCCGGCCGCGCGCATCTCGGCGATGAGCCCGAACGCGGCCCACAGGTTGGTGCCGGTCGAGGGACCCATCGGCCGGCCGAGGGCCAAAGCCCCCTCCCGCATCGCGCCGACCGAGGCCGCGTCCGGGACACGGACCATCCGGTCGATCACCTGCCCGACGAACGAGGGCTCCACCCGCGGCCGTCCGATGCCCTCGATACGTGACCCCGGGGCGGTGCGGGTCGGGTCGTCGTTGCACCAGGCGTCGTAGAACGCCGACCCCTCCGGGTCGGGGACGCACAGCCGGGTGCCCCGCCCGCGATAACGGATGTACCGGCCGATGGTCGCGCTCGTACCGCCGGTCCCGGCGCCGATCACCAACCAGGCCGGATCCGGGTGCGGCTCCAGGCGCAGCTGGGCCCAGATCGACTCGGCGATGTTGTTGTTGCCCCGCCAGTCGGTGGCCCGCTCGGCGTGGGTGAACTGGTCCATGTAGTGACCGCCGCACTCGGCGGCCAGCCGCTGCGACTCGGCGTAGATGGCCGCCGGGTCGTCCACGAGGTGGCAGCGGCCGCCCTGGGCCTCGATGAGCGCGATCTTCTCCCGCGACGTCCGGGACGGCATGACGGCGACGAACGGCAGGCCGATCATCCGGGCGAAGTACGCCTCGGACACGGCGGTGGAGCCACTGGAGGCCTCGATGACGGTGGTGCCCTCGGTGAGCCAGCCGTTGCACAACGCGTAGAGGAACAGCGAGCGAGCGAGGCGGTGCTTGAGCGAACCGGTCGGGTGGGTGCTCTCGTCCTTCAGGTACAGCTCGATGCCGTCCGCGGCGAACAGGTCGGGCAGCGGGAACCGCAGGAGGTGGGTGTCCGCGCTGCGCTGGGCGTCCGCGTCGATGGCCCGGACCGCCCGGGCCACCCAGGCCCGCCGGTCGGCGTCGAAGCGGTCGCGTTCGGTGTCACCGTTCATACCCGGAGCGTAGAGACCGCCGCGGGCCTGCCGGGCGACCGGCGGGTCGACGATCCCCGGCCGGGTGGGCTCGGGGTCAGGAGCGCGGCGGAGGAGCGTCCCGACGGGCGGTGTCGGCCTCGTCGGACGGCGTCTCGAAGGCCCCCTCCCCGGTCAGCGCCCCCTGCAGGCGGGCGCGTTCGCTGCGCCGCGTGGCGGTCGCCCGGGCCATCGCGTCGTTGACCTGCCGGCGCCACCGCCCGAAGAGCACCCAGGCCAGTGGCAGCTGCAGGACGAAGGCGAACAGCAGCGCCACGATCAACGGCATGAAGATCATCAGCACCGCGGTCAGCACGGCCACCAGCAGCAGCCGGAGGCCGGTGTAAGCCAACAGGGACATGGCCAGGGGTGGCTGCCGGTCCGCGGCCGGGGTGCCGGGCCCCGGCGTGGCTGCCGGGTCGGGTGAGGACGGAGACGTCACGACACCCACGATAAGCGTGCCCCCGAGGTGGGGACGCTCTATTCCGTGGTCCCCCGGGGGACCGACCGCTGCTCGAACCGGGTGGCCAGGACGACGGTGGTGTGGGTCCGGGCGACCCCGGTGATCTCCCGCAGCCGCAGCACGGTGCTGTGCAGTTCGTCGACGCTGGCCACCCTGACCTGGATCATGAACGCCTGGTCGCCGGCGACCGCCCAGCAGCTCTCGACCTCGGGCAGTGCGTCCAGGGCACGCCCGATCTCCTCGTCCCGGATGTTCTCGCTGGGTTCCACGCCGATCAGCGCCGTGACGCCCAGTCCGATGGCGTCCGGGCGCACGAGGGCGGTGTACCCGCGGATCACCCCGGCGGCCTCCAGCTTGGCCACCCGCTCGTGGACGGTGGACGAGGACAACCCGACCAGCCGGCCGAGTTCGGCGTAGCTGGCCCGGCCGTCCGCGCGCAGCGCGTCGACGAGCCGACGATCGACCGCGTCCATCGTTGTCTCCGATTCGTCCGGGTGCGCGAGGCCGCGACACACCCGGACCACCGTAGTGATTCTCGCGGCCTCGCCTATCTGGGCATCTGACCCCCGGCAGTACTTGGCTGTACAACCAAAGGGAGGCATCCGATCGGCCGCCTGCCGTCATTACGCAAGCAACTAAGCCTCCCGGCATAGTCTTTGTGAACACTGCTTCACCTCTGCGGGTGAGTCGAGAACCCCATGCGTAGACACGTACCGCAACCAGCAGGCCTCTTTGACTACTCTCCGACGGATTCATCATCGTCTCCCCCTCGATGAACCGGCATGAATGCCGCACAATGGGACAGACGCCTGCCGGCGTCACGCGGCCAGTCGGGGCCCGATATGGAGGTGGCAGTGTGACCATGGAGACCGAGCGACTACTGACCCCAGGGGAAGTGGCGCTCATGTTCCGAGTCGATCCGAAGACGGTGACGCGGTGGGCGTCCGCCGGACGCATCGGTTCCATCCGCACCCCGGGTGGACATCGTCGGTTCCGTGAGTCGGAGGTCAGCGCTCTGCTGGCCGATCTCACGATCCCGGCGTCGCAGTCGACCGCCTGAGCGCGGTACCGCCGATCACGAAGGCCCCGGAGAGCATCCGCTCCCCGGGGCCTTCGTCGTCCGATCCCGGGCCGCCCGGTCCGAGACGACCCGTCCGGCGGCAGCGTCACACCCGATGCGGTCGGATCAGCCCCGACCGTGCTGGTGGGGAGGGTCGTCCGGCCGGAGTTCCCCCTTTTCGTCACTCTTCACGGGGGTTCGCTTTCCGGTTCGCACCCGGTGGGATGTGCGTACTCTGGAGAGACAAACGGGAGGTGACCGGATGTACATGCTGGTGGCAATCGCCGTCACGGTCCTGGTGATCGCGCTGGCCTGGCGTGGCATCGGGGCGCGAGCGGCCGGGCAGGGGCAATCGGGCGGCGGCACACCGGGGCAACGCCCCGGACGGACCAGGACCCTCGCCCCGGACGACGACCCGGAATTCCTCAACGAGATCCAGCGCAAGCTGCGTGGCGAGGACAAGAGCAGCTAGTCCGAGCGACATCGAGAAGGGCCCCGGCGGATTCCGCCGGGGCCCTTCTCGTGCGTCCAACCTGCGCTAGTTCAGCCCGGCGTAGGAGTGCAGGCCGGAGATGACCATGTTGATGAAGAACAGGTTGAAGATGATCGTCGCGAACCCGATGACGCTGATCCACGCCGAGCGCGCCCCGCGCCAACCGGCGGTCGACCGGGCGTGCAGGTAGGACGCGTAGACGACCCAGGTGATGAACGCCCCGGTCTCCTTCGGATCCCAACCCCAGTAGCGGCCCCAGGCGACCTCGGCCCACAAGGCTCCGGCGATGACCGCGAAGGTGAACAGCGGGAAGGCGACGATGGCGGTCCGGTAGGCGATGCGGTCCAGGGTGGCCAGCGACGGCAGTCGGTCGACCAGCCCGCCGCCGGTGTTCTCGCCCCGCGACTCGGCCCGGCGCCGCACCAGGTAGAGCACGGAGGCGGCACCGCTGACCATCAGCACGCTGCTCGAGATGGCGACCGTGCTGACGTGGATCCACTTCCAGTACGAGTTCAGCGCCGGGACGACCGGGGCGGCCGGCACGTACAGGGTGGAGAAGGCCACCCCGGCGAGGATCGTCACCGGCAGCATGACGACCACCCCGAGCCCGCGGGCGCCGGTGCGGGCCAGCACCACCAGCCAGACCAGGACGGCGACCGCGCAGATCGCCGAGGTGAACTCGTACATGTTGCCCAGCGGCAGACGACCGACGGACAGGCCGCGGGTCACGATGGACAGCACGTTGGCCGCCGCCGCGATCACGGTGACGAGCACCGCGGCCCGGCCGAAGCGCTCGCCCCAGGCCGGCCGGCTCCGTCCCTGGACGTGGCCGATCGCCGTGTCCGGACGGGTCAGGGTGTCGGTGCCGCCGCGCCGGGCGGCCCGCCGGGCCGCGCTGGCGGCCTCGGCCGGGGTCGCGTCGCTCCCGCGGCGGGACGCCAACTCCACGGCGTAACAGACGAAGGCCATGATGTAGCCGGCCAGGGCCGCCTCGAACGCCAGGTCGGACACCGTCGACAGGGTCTGGTTCATCCGCCGCTCTCTCTCCTGCTGTCACCGCTCGACCGGGGGCCGACCGCCGCGGTCGCCCCGCCGGCGCTGCGCGCCAGCTCGGACAACCGCTCGAACTCCTCGCCGTATCCGGCCTGATCGGTGCGGGCCAGCCCACCGACCTGCACCACGGTACGGTTCGCGCCGCCGTCCGGATGCAGCCGGAACCACACCCGACGTCGTTTGATGACCAACGACATCATCAGGCCGATGAGCAGGGTCACCGAGAACACCAGCGCCCAGCCCTGGGCCGGGTCGTAGGACGTCTGCAACGACACCCATTCCTTGTAGCCCGTGAAGGTGATCGCCGTGCCGTCGTCCAGGGTGATCGACTGACCGACCGTCAGGTTCTGCCGGGCCTCACGGACCAGAGCGCCCTTGTCGACCTGCCGGGTGTCGATCGAGAAGACCGACTGCGACCTTCCCGTCTCGAGCCCGAGATCGCCGCGGTAGACGTCGATGGCGACGCCGGGATTGCGGGCCGCCGGGAACTGCGAGGTCATGACGCCGCCGTGGACGAGGGCGTCCGGCGCGAAGATGCCGACGATGGCGAGCTGGTTGCGCAGCAGGTCGTCCCCGCTGACCCCGGGCGGATCGGTGATCTTGATCGCGCCCTCGGACGTGAAGTTCGGGTCGTTCGGGGTCGGCTTGAACGGTTCGGCGTAGTCCCGGACCTGACCGTCGGGGAAGGTCACCGAGAACGTCGGAGTGAACCCGTGGCCGAGCAGGTACAGCCGCTCGCCGTCCAGTCGCAGCGGATCGTTGACCCGCAGGGTGGCCTGCGGCCAGTCGGCCGCGGGGCTGCCCGACGCCAGAGCGGCGCCCGAGGCGTACCGGACGTCCGCGCTGTAGTCCAGGGCCTGCCCCTGCGGGTTGTAGGACGAGGAGAACGAGTCGACGTCGACGCAGAACGGCGACAGGTCGGTGCCGTTGACGAGCAGCCCGGGCCGGAAGTTGTCGTAGGAGGCGGGTGACCCGGAACAGAACTGGTCGCCGCCGGTGACGATGACCGACCCCTCGTACCCGACCAGCTTGCCCACCGCCACGGCGATGAGCAGGCCCACCAGCGAGAGGTGGAAGACCAGGTTGCCGACCTCGCGGAGGAAGCCCTTCTCAGCCGAGAGAGTGACACCGGCCGTGCCGTCGGCGGCGATCTCCGGACGCCGGGCGATCCGCCAGCCCCGCAGGCCGGCCGCGATGCGGTCGGCGGCGGCGTCCGGGGCCGCGGCCACGGTGTGCTCGGCGTGGTGCGGCAGCCGGGACAGGTTGCGCGGCGTGACGACGGGCTGGGCGCGGATCTGCTCGACGAACGTCCACGACCGGGGCAGGACGCACCCGATGAGCGAGGTGAACAGCAGCAGGTAGATCGCGGCGTACCAGGGCGAGCCGAAGACCTCGAAGAACCCCGTCCGGTCGAGCAGCGGACCGATGGTCGGGTGGTCGGTGATGTACTGCGCGGTCTTGGCCGAGTTCAGCGACCACTGGGGTAGCAGCGCCCCCGGCAGTGAGGCCAAGGCGAGCAGGAACAGCAGCACCAGGGCCGTGCGCATGCTCGTCAGCTGCCGCCAGAGGTTGCGCAGGGCCGCGACCGTCGAGCGCAACGGACCTGGGCGGGCCGGCCCGGGCGGGGCGGGGGGCGTCGGTTCGTCGGGGTCCACGGGCGAGCGCAGGTGGGTGGGGTCGTGCACGGTCACGCCGTCCACCCCTTCCCGGCCGGTGCGCCGGTCACAGCACAGTCTCCACGCCGTTCGCCCGGTTCTGCAGCCAGGCGACGACGCTGCCCCAGGCGCCGGTCACCATCAGCGTGCCGAGCACGATCAGCGCGACGGCCCCGACGACCTGCACGGTACGGGAGTGACGACGCAGCACGGCCAGCGCTCCCGACGCCCAACCGAACCCGAAGGCCAGCAACAGGAAGGGGATGCCGAGGCCGGCGCAGTAGAACAGGACCAGCGAGAACCCGCGCCAGGCCGATCCGCCCCAGTCGGAGGCGTTGGCCAGGGCAAGGACACCGACCAGGGTCGGGCCCAGACAAACGGTCCACCCGAGCGCGAACGCCGCCCCCAACAGTGGCGGGCCCAGCAGCCGGCCGGTGGGACGCAGGTGCAGCCGGCGCTCGGTCTGCAACGAGCGGAACACCCCGAGCATCGCCAACCCGACGACGATGGTGACCACGCCGCCGACCCGGATCAGCAGGTCCTGGTTTAGCACCACGAGCCGGGTCAGACCCAGCACGGCGACCGACTGCAGGACGAACACGACCGTGAACCCCGCGACGAACAGCGCCGTCGCCCCGACCGCCCGGGATCGCACGGCCGCGCCGACCCGGCCCGGAGTCCGGCCGTCCGGCCCGGGCTCGTCGTCGGCGGCGGTCACCGGCGCCCCGGAAGCCACCGGAGCGCGGCGGGTCGTCCGGACGGCCGTCTCGGCCCCGACCAGCGAGGCCAGATACGACAGGTAACCGGGCACCAGTGGCAGCACACAGGGCGAGGCGAAACTGACCGCCCCGGCGGCCAGCGACAGACCGGCGGCCAGCAGGTAGGGGCCGTTGACGATGGTGTCGGTCAGGGCGCTCATGGGCTGGTGCCGGTGCTCATGACGGTGCTCATGCCGGTTCCGAGGCGATGGCCGACACCGCGGCGACCAGCTCGGTCTCGGTCACCGGCCGCAGCCAGACCTGGGCGACCCCGCCCTTGCGGTCGACCACGAGGGTGGAGGGGATGCCGCTGACCGGATAACCCCGGATCGAGGTGATGGTGCGCAGCGACGGGTCGAAGATCGACGGGTACGGAACCTGCTTGCCGGTGGCGAAATCTGCGCCGTCGGAACGGGTGTCCTTGACGTTGATGCCGAGGAACTGCACGCCGTCCGGTTGCAGCTGCGTAGCGGCCGCGTTCAGGTCGGGCGCCTCGGCCCGGCACGGCCCGCACCAGGAGCCCCAGAAGTTGACGACGACGACCTTGCCCTCGTAGTCCGCCAGGGACAGGGTCTTGCCCTCGTCGGCCAGGTCCGGGCCCGACAGGTTGCCGAGGGTGCCCCGCTCGCTCACCGGGTAGGAGAATTCGGACTTCCCCCCGGGGGAAACGAAACTGAACGACCCACCGAACACCGCCTGGTCGTTGCCGCTGGTGCAACCGGCCAGCACCACAGCCAACACGGCGACGAGCGCGCCGAGAACGCGCCCGGCGGGGCCGCGGGTCCGGGATCTGGTCGTCACTGCACTCCCTCCGGGTCGTTCACGGCGGCGATGTGACCGGCCGGCTCGGTGTAGTCCAGGCGGGCGAAGACCCCGTCGACGAATGTTAGGGACGACACCGACGCCACCGAACACTGCCGCTTGCGGGGGTCGTGCCACAGGTGCTGTCCGAGCAGATAGCGGCGGACCGTCACGATCGGCAGCTGATGGGAGACCAGCACGGCCTCGCGGGCCCCCGGGGCCTGCTCGACGGCGTCGACGGCGGCGTAGACCGCGGCCAGCATCCGGTGCGCGATCTGCAGGTACGGCTCCCCCCACGAGGGCGTGAACGGGTTCCGCATCCGCGACCAGGTGCGGGGATCGAGCAGGGTGGCCCGGTTCAACGCCACCTTGGTGCCCTCGAACGCGTTCCCGGCCTCGATGAGTCGATCGTCGGTGGCGACGGATCGGTCGAGCATCCGGGCCAACGGGGCCGCGGTCTCCTGCGCACGCTGCAGCGGTGACGCGGCCAGATAGCCGATCCGGTGTCCCGGGGGGTCGTCCGGCCCCGCGGTCGCGACCGGTGACCGGTACAGCGCGGACGCGACGGCGTCGGCCATCGCCCGGCCGGAGGCGGCCAGCCGGTACCCCGGCAGACAGCCGTAGAGCAGATCGTCCGGGTTGTGCACCTTGCCGTGCCGGACCAGGTGGACGACGACCTCGCGGCCCGGGTCGGCGCTCATCGGGCCACCTCCGCGCTGTCGACCTGCGCCGCCCGGCCGCGGGCGATGCGCCGCACGACGGCGACCACCAGCAGCGCGGCCGCCAGCGCCGCCCCGGCCGCGGCGGTCAACCAGGCCCCGGAATAACGGGTGATCGACGTGCCGTCCGGATCCTGCTGGGCGAACGACGGCCAGACGTCCGTCGCCACCCCGTGCCGCGCGAACCACCACGCCACACCGGCGCAGAGGACGGCGGCTACCGCGTAGCCGGCCGTGAGCGACCGACCACCGGGAACGGCGGCGCGATCGACCAGCGGTGCGGTCACGGCCAGGCCCGGACCGGCCGGCGCGGGAACCGCGGTCACGACGCGGCGCGACGAGCCCGGTGTCGCGCGAAGAACAGGCCACCTGCGCCGACGAACGACAGCATCACGGCGACGACAAGCAGAAGGGAGGCCCCCAGAATCAGAATGCTGCCCAGAACCCGGAGCATGATCGACACCAGCAACACGATCACCAGGCCCAGGATGGTCCTGCGTGTCCAGCGAGCCCCCGATCGCAGGAACCACCCGGCAGCGACGGCGGCCAGCCCGATGATCATCAAGACGGCGATCACCACGATGTTCTGTGTCTTCTGGCTCTCGCGGATCGATGCGATATCAGCGTCGCTGTACGTGACGTACTGCTGGCAAGTCTCGTACCTGGCTTTTTGATCGTCGGAGACGCCGGGCGGGATGACCAGAGAGGAACCGAATCCACCCACGTCCGTCACACACTGGGACGTCTGGGTCCGGTAGTCAGCGACTGCCTTGTCGAAGTCGGCCTCGTAACTTCCCAACTGCGTCAGTCCGAGTACGGACAAAAAGGCAAGAATCACACCGCAGACCAGGCTGAGCGCCGAGGCGATCAGGATTGACCGGGGCGCGACGATCGGCCGGCCGTCGTCCTCCGGAAGTTGCTGCGGTGCGAACGCACCCCGGAACGAGTCGAAGATCCCAGGTCGACGGTCACCGCTGCCGCCACCGGACAGGAAGCTCATGTCTCGAATCTACCGGCCCCGCCGGTCGGGCCGGGACGAGACGAAACGGGCCGGGCCGCCGACCACGACGGTCGACTGCCCGGCCCGGATGCCGTCGGCGGGGGTCAGCGGTACTTGGCCGCCTGGCGGAACGCCTTGGAATCGCGGAAGTACGCGTTCGCGGCGGGCAGGTACATCAGGACGATGGCGATGAGCGTCAGCACGCCGGTGATCCAGTTGTACGAGCTGGTCGTCGTCGTGTAGGTCGTGTTGTCGATGGTGATGCTGCCGGACGTCGTCGACGGCGTGAACGCGCTGATGACCCCGAGAGCTCCCAACACGGTCAGGACGATGCGCGCCCAGTTACGTCCGTTCCACATCATGAACGCGAAGAACACGTAGAGCAGGGCGAACACGACGAAGACACCGATGAGGATGCCCTTGACCGTGTTCACCAGCTGCTGCGGCGTGACCCCGTTGAAGCCGTCGGGGTTGTTCCGCACCGCATCGGCCACGATCCGGTCCCAGTCGGGGCTGTTCACGAGGAGGAGGATCGAGACGACCGCGGCAACGGCGCCGAGCACCCACATCAGGAAAGACCCGGTGACCGCACCCGGCCGGCTCGGCTTGCTCGCCGGCGCCCCGGCGGCCCCGTAGGGACCACCTGGATAGGCCCCACCCGGGTACCCGCCGCCCGGCGCGGACGGGGCGCCGTAGCCGGACCCACCGGGGGCCGCCGCGTACGGATTGGAAGGGTCGTTCGGCGGGGGCCACGAGCCCGGCTGACTCGGAGTTGACATGGCCGAAGCGTAGGCAGGCGACCCCGCCGAACGCACGACCGGGTGCCTGATCTTCGCCCATTCGA
The DNA here is from genome assembly GCF_005298075.1 of Nakamurella flava. NCBI lineage: Bacteria > Bacillati > Actinomycetota > Actinomycetes > Nakamurellales > Nakamurellaceae > Nakamurella > Nakamurella flava. The sequence continues at coordinate 401,015 of NZ_SZZH01000003.1, read as the reverse complement.
GATCTCACCGCGATCCTCGGGCGCCGCTGCGTCGTCTCCCGGCGGGGCCCGGTCCCCCGCCCGGACCGGTCAGCGGCGGCGCGGCGACTTCCGGGGCGGCGGCAGGGCGCCCTCGGCCCGCAGGCGGGTCGCGTGACCGGCCAAGGCGTCGACCATCGAACCGAGCTCGGCGACGTCGGGCTGCACATCCACGCGCAACCCGAACTCCCGCGCGGTCTCGGCCGTCTTCGGGCCGAGGCAGCAGACGATCGTCCGGGCATGCGGCTTACCCGCGATGCCGACCAGGTTGCGCACGGTGGACGACGACGTGAAGCAGACCGCCTCGAAGCCGCCCGTCTTGATGGCCTCGCGGATCGGGGCGGCCGGCGGGGCCGCCCGGACGGTCCGGTACGCGGTGACGTCGTCGATCTCCCAGCCCCGTTCCCGCAGACCGGCGGCGAGCGTCTCGGTGGCGATGTCGGCGCGGGGCAGCAGCACCCGGTCGACCGGGTCGAAGACGTCGTCGAACTCCGGGAAGCTGTCGAGCAGCCCGGCTGAGGACCCCTGCGACTCGGAGATCAGCTCGGGCAGGATGCCGAGGTTCTTCACGGCATCGGCCGTGGCGTCGTCGACGCAGGCGATCCGCACCCCCGAGAACGCCCGGGCGTCCAGGCCGAACTCGAGGAACTTGTTCCACACCGCCCGCACCGAGTTCGTCGACGTGAACACCACCCACTGGTAGCGGCCGTCGACCAGTCCCTTGACCGCCCGCTCCATCTGCGCCGGGGTGCGCGGCGGCTCGACGGCCACCGTCGGCACGATCTGCGGGATCGCGCCGTGCAGGCGGAGCAGGTCGAGCATGTCGTTGGCCGAGTCCCGGGTCTGCGGGATCAGCACGCGCCAGCCGTACAGCGCCCGCGACTCCCACCACGACAAGCGGTCGCGCTGGGCCAGGGCCGGTCCGACCGTGACCACGAGCGGCCCGGTCAGATCCCGGCCCATGCCGTCCAGGGTGGCCAGGGTGCCGTCGACGGTGCGCTGGCTGGGCAGAGTCGCGCCCGCCGTCACCGACGCGGGGGTCTCCCCGGCCAGACCGGACTCGGCGAGGAAGGCGGCGGTGTCGGCGAGGTGACCGGCGGACGCCTGCAGCAGCAGCGTCCCGGGGGCGGCGGCCAGGCTGCTCCAGTCGGAGGCGGCGGAGCGGACGTCGGCCACGGTGTGCACCGAGCCGACCGCGATCCCCGAGTACGACGCGACGGCCGTGGCCGACAGACCCGGCACGACGTCGAAGAGCACCGCACTGCCGGAGACCGCCTGCAACTCCTTGACCAGCGGATCCGCGGTGAGCACGTCGCCGGCGACCAGCCGGACGACCTGGTGCCCCTCGCGGGCCGCGGCGATCAGCGCCGCGGCCACCTCGGCCGGCTCGCCCACGGCCGGATGGACCTCGGCGTTCGGGGCCAGGGCGGTGATCTGCTCGCCGACGTCCGGGTCGGTGAGGACCAGGGTGGCCGCGGAAAGCGACTGGGAGGCCCGCAGCGTCAGCAGGCCCGGGTCACCGGGACCTGCCCCGACGAACGTGATGCGGCCGGTGGTGCGCTGTGGCCCGGTCATGACGTGCTCCTTGCTCGGCGAAGGTGCTCCGGCGCCGTGAACGCGCGCCGGACGGGTGGCCGGGTGTCCCGTGACACCGGCCGATGGGTACTGCGATTCACGTGGAGGCCCCCAGGACGGCTGGTCGGCTGCCGGGGACGTGGCGGGTGACATCCCGCCGCCGCGGTCGGGGAGGAGTGGCCCGGACGGGGGCGGCGCCGGCCACCGACAGCGGCGCCGGGTCAGTGGCCGTCGCCCGCACGGTCGGGCCCGGGGGACGCCGGCGGGCCTCGTGGAACGCCAGCATCTGCAGTTCCAGGGCCAGGTCGACATGCCGCACCTCGACGTCCGCCGGGACCGACAGCGTCTCGGGCGCGAAGGTGAGGATGGATCGGACACCGGCGTCGACGAGGGTGTCGGCCACGGCCTGGGCCGCGTCGGCCGGGACCGCGATCATGCCGATGGTGATGTCGCGGGCCCGGCAGATCGTGGCGGCGTCGGCGATGTCGGAGACGGGCAGGGCGTCCGGCCCGGAACCCACGAGCTGGCCGATGCGCCCCGGGTCGCTGTCGAACAGCGCGGAGAGCAGGAAGCCGCGGCCGGCGAACCCGGCGTATCCGGCCAGGGCCAGACCGAGGTTGCCGAGACCGACGAGGGCGACCCGATGGGCCTGGTGAGCGCCGAGCGTGCGGGTGATCTCTTCGGTGAGGGTCCCGACGTCGTAGCCCACGCCGCGGATGCCGTGACTGCCGAGGAACGACAGGTCCTTGCGGAGCGTGGCGGAGTTGACCCCGGACGCCTGGGCGAGTTCCTCGGAGGAGATCGTCGTGGCCACGCGGCCGCCGTCGGTCAGGGCCGTGAGGCCGCGGAGGTACAGGGCCAGCCGGGCCACGGTGGCTCCGGGGATCTCTCGGGTGCCAGGGATGGCGCCCGGGACCCTGGCCTGGGCCGAACGGGTACCGACCCGACCTCCGCCGACCTGTAGCGTCACCCGCTGCCTCCCTGACGGGGACCCCGCCGGAGCCGTGGCGACCACCATCTGGTAGGCCGCCGGATGCCGGTCACCCTAGTTGCTCGTGACAGACGGAACAAAGTCGCGAACCATCGTCCTCCCACCATGTGGGACGACGCGGCAAGGTGTCACGCAGCGGTCGCAACACGGTCATCGAATGTTCCCGATCCCCCGCCTGCCGAGGTCCCCCGCCGAGCACCCTGGATCGGGTGCCACGCTCTGTTCCCGATCCACCCGCTCGGGTGGATCCGGCACCGGACGGTCAGTACCCGAGTGCAGCGCGCAGCGCAGCGGCCTCGACCGTGTGGTAGCCGTGCACGACGTCGTCGACCAGCACCACCGGCACCAGGTCGCCGTACTCGGCCCGGTCCTCCGGGTCGTCGTCCACGTCGACCTCCCGCCACATCTCCCCGCAGTCGGCCGACACCTGGGCCACCACCCGGCGGGCGTCCTCGCACAGGTGGCACCCGGTCCGGGTGAACAGGGTGATCCGGGGTCGCCGGGCGGACGCGTCTCGTCCGGTGGTCTCCACGATGTCTCCTCGACGGTCGTTCCGGGTGGGCCGGGTGGCTGGCTCAGAACAGGTCGTCGTCGGTGTCCTGACGGCCCCGGTCCGAGCGGTCCCCGGCGGCCGGCAGGCGGACCCCCAGATCGTCCAGGTCGCCGACCGGTTCGGGAGCGACCTCGGGGGCGACCTCGACGGCCTCCGGTTCGGCCGGTTCGACGGCCGCCGGCTCCTTCTCGGTCTCGGACCGTCGCGATCGGCCCTTGCGGGCACGTCCCTCCGCGGGCTTGCCGGGCGGCGGGGAGTCCGCCGCCGACGGGCCGGTCCCGTCCGCGGCGGTGTCGCGCGCCGGCGGCGGCTCGGTCGCAGCCGGATCGGGGACCACGGCCAGCCGGGGAACGGACAGACCCGGGGCCGTGGCGAACCGGCGGCGGGCCGCCACCCGATCCACTCGGCCCACGTCGGTCAACGGCAACTCGGCGACGAAGTGGTAGGCGACGGGCCGCTTGAAGGCGGGCAGCCGGGTGGCCACGTGCTCGGCCAGGACCCGCACCACGTCCTGGTCGCTGGCAACGGCCGGGCCGTCGCCCGTGGAGCCGTCCTCGTCCAGCGCCGGGAGATCGGACCGTTCGGCCTTCAGGACCACGACGGCGACGACCCGACTGTCGCTCATCGCCGACGGACCGGACCGCTCCCCGACGACGGCTGCGGCCCGCACCCACGGGTGGGCGAGCAGTTCCTGCTCGACCTCCAACGGGTACACCGGGAAGCCGGTCACCCGGAGCACGCCGCCGGCCCGGTCGACCACGTGCAGTTCCCCGTCGTCGAGATAGCCCAGGTCACGGGACACCCACCAGCCGTCCGCTCCCGGCCCGCCGCGACCGTCGGGCCAGTAACCGGAGAACAGCGTGGCGCCTCGCAGTGCGATGGGACCGACCTCACCGATCTCCCCGCCGTCCCCGAGCACGTCCAGGGCGTCGTCCCACCCGGCGCCACCGGCAGCCTCGGCGGGAGCGTCCTCGTCGGGGTCGGACACCTGAGCCGGCGTCGTGCCGGTCGCCTCTTGACCGGACACCCGCAGACTCAGGCCCGCCACCGGCCGGCCGGCCGATCCGGGCCGGGGCGGGTCGTCGGGCGCCCCGACCAGCGTGGTCGAGACCACCGAGGCCGACTCGGCCAGCCCGTAACTCGGCCAGACCGGGCCGACCTCGGCGAGCACGTCGGCCGTCCGCCGGTCGTCGCTCTCGAACGGCGGAACCCCCGACGTGAGGATCCGCACCGTCGACAGGTGGTCGACGATTTCCTGCGCCTCCCGCCCGGCCGCCAGCTGGTGGTAGAACGCGGCCGCCCCGGAGATGACGGTGACCCGGTGCTCGGTGACCGCCGCCAGCACACCGTCGATCGCGGACCCGGCCGCCGGCGAACGTCCCTCGGCCCGCACCGCGTCCAGCGACACCGCCGGGAACACCGCCGCGCCGCCGACCGCGGCGACCGGCAGGAACGTGGTGACCCACCCCGACAGGTGGTGCAACGGCAGCACCTGCAGCAGCCGGTCGCCGTCCCGCAGGCCGCCCTCCAGGCCCAGCAACGCGGTGACGGCGGCCCGCACGGCCCGGTGCGACAGCATGACCAGCCGGTCCCCGAAGGGACGCGCCAGCCAGGCCAGGTCCTCGCCACCGGCGGCGGGGCGTTCCGCCGGCCCGGCCGAGGCATCCCACCAGCGGGCGATGCGCTCGGTGTCCACGACCAACGGGAACCCGGTCGGCAGCGTGCTGGCGACCGCTCCGAACGCATCGACGCGCTCCGCCACCGCGCCGACGGCCTCCGGTTGCGGACCGATCGGCACGGCCACGGCCCCCGCCCGCGCGCAGGCCGACAGGACGAGGGCCAGGTCGGCGCCCGTGGGCAGGGCGATGACGATTCGCTCCCCCGGGGTCAGGCCGCGGCGGCGCAGGTCACGGACCCCGGCGTCCACGGCGGCGTCCACTTGGGCCCACGTGCGGGGCCCGCCGGCTCCCAGCACGGCCGGCCGGTCGGGATGGTCGGCGGCGGCCCGACGGATCAGGTCGGCCACGTTCTCGCCCGGCGTCGGGACCCGGGGCGGTCGCTGCTGGTCGTTCATCGCGGTCACCGCACCATTCTGAACCGCTCGCCGTCGGTGAGGGCGAGTCGACGGCGGGTAGCACCCCGCCGGGTGCGCCCCCGGAGCCCGATGACGAACCGCCGCTAGGCTGGCCGGGCCGCCGGGCGCGGCAGGCCCCGGATACCCTGGTCGGGCTCGGGGGCTTGCTGTCACGGGCCGATCACCGAGTGGGGGGACACGCCGTGCGTTTTCGCCGGACGCCGCTGGCTCCCCCGTCATCCGACGACCCGACGCCCACCGAGGTCGCTGGCGCCGCCTCTGCGGAGGCCGCCCACCTGGCCCTGGTCGAGGACGCCGCCGCCGAGCAGGCCGGCGCATCGCCCGGCGCCGACGTGTCGGTCCCGGATCTGACCGCCGCCGCCTTCTTCGACGTCGACAACACCCTGATGCAGGGCGCCTCGGTCTTCCACTTCGCCCGCGGACTGGCGGCCCGCGACTTCTTCCGCAGCCGCGACCTGCTGCGCTTCGCCGCGATCCAGGTGCGCTTTCGGCTCTCCGGCGAGAAGGAGAGCGACACGACGACGGCGCGGGAGGGCGCCCTGGCTTTCGTCGCCGGCCGTCGGGTGGCTGAGATCGTCGAGCTCGGCGAGGAGATCTACGACGACCTGATGGCCGACCGGATCTATCCCCGCACCCTGCTGCTGGCCCGCAAGCATCTCGAGGAGGGTCAGCGCGTCTGGCTGGTGACGGCGACCCCCGTCGAACTGGCCACCATCATCGCGCGCCGCCTCGGCCTGACCGGAGCCCTCGGCACCGTCGCCGAGGACGTCGACGGCATCTACACCGGGCGCCTGTACGGCGAACTGCTGCACGGCCCGGCCAAGGCGGCCGCCGTCCGGGCGCTGGCCGCCCGTGAGGGCCTGGACCTGCGCCGGTGCACGGCCTACTCGGACTCGGTCAACGACGTGCCCATGCTGTCGGTCGTCGGCACGGGCGTCGCGGTCAATCCGGACGGCGCCCTGCGGCAGATCGCCCGCGAACGGGGGTGGCAGATCCTCGACTTCCGGGTCGGCCGCAAGGCGGCCCTCATCGGGGTGCCCAGCGTGCTCGGGGCCGGGGTCGTCACGGCCGGGGTGCTCGCCGGCCGCTACGCCTGGCAGCGGCGACGGTCCTGACGGTCCGACCCGCGGCCGGTCAGCCCAGGAAGGGGTGCCCGCGCCGCAGCAGTAGCCGGTACAGCGTCTGCTGGATGGTCTCCCGGACTTCGTCGGTCAGCCCGAACACGACCGCCGGATCGTCGACCGCCCCCTCCGGGTAGTGGTCGGTGGCGATCGGCTCACCGAACTCGATGATCCACTTGCTGGGCAGCGGGATCGCGCCGAGCGGCCCGAGCAGGGGGAACGTCGGGGTCACCGGGAAGTAGGGCAGACCGAACGCCCGGGCCAGCGGCTTGATGTTGCCGATCAGCGGATAGATCTCCTCCGCGCCGACGATCGACACCGGGATGATCGGCACCCCGGTCCGCAGGGCGGCGGCGACGAACCCGCCCCGGCCGAACCGCTGCAGCCGGTACCGCTGCGAGTACGGCTTGCCGACGCCCTTGAACCCCTCGGGGAAGACGGACACCAGCTCGCCGCTGGACAGCAGGCGCTCGGCGTCCTCGTTGCAGGCCAGGGTGTTGCCGGCCTTGCGGTTCAGTTCCCCCAGGAACGGCGTCTCGAAGATGAGGTCGGCGCCCAGCATCCGGACCGGCCGGGACTGCGGGTGGTGATCGTGCACGGCCACCCCGACCATGACGGCGTCGACGGCGACGGTGCCGGAGTGGTTGGCGACCAGCAGCGCCCCGCCGGTGGCGGGGATGTTCTCCAGGCCCAGGGTCTCCACCCGGAAGTACTTCTCGAACAGCACCCGCAGCGGCGGCAGCAGGACGGTGTCGGTGAAGTCGGGGTCGTAGCCGAACTCGTCGACCGGGTAGTCGCCGGTCAGGCGGCGGCGCAGGAAGGCCAGGCCGCCGGCCACCGACCGCTTCCAGCCGGCCTCGTCGGATCCGGTCGCACCGTGCGCGTCGGTCGGGCCGGTCGCCCGCGGCGGCCCGTCGAGGCCGGCCGCGGTCGCCGGGTCACCCGGGGGGTCGAGGGGGCTCAGGCGGGTCACGGAAGCTCCTTCGGGCCGGTCGGCCCGGTCGGACGGCGCGGTGGGGCGCCCGGAATCGCCCCGGGCGGTCATCGGGTCCGCCGGGGACGGTGCGGTCGCGCCAGCGGGGTGACGACGGCGGCATCGGGGACGCTCACCAGGTGGCGGGTGACGGGAGCCGGCACCGTCGCACCGACCGGCTCGACCACCGGTTCGTCGTCCGGGGCGATGGTCGCGGGCGCGGGGTCGACCCGCAGCGTGCGGGCCACCGTGCGCTCGGCCTGTCGGATCAGGTCGGGGGTCAGCAGCGGCGGCAGGGCCGCGGCGAAGTCGTCGAACGCGGACTCGGTGGTGAACCGGGGAACGAACCCGACGTCACGGGTCATCCGGGTGGTGTCCATGACCCGGCCGGTGGCCAGCTGACTGACCAGCGCCGGGGAGAACCCCCCGATCCGCAGCTGCTGCATGGCCCGGGACAGCACGCCGAGACCGGCACCGGGCACCGGCAGCGGCACCCGTCCGGCCCGGTGGATCGCCTGGGACACCGTGAGCACCCCGTCACCGGCCGCGTTGATCGGACCGGCGACGTCGCCCAGTGCGAGGGTGTGCAGCAGGGCCACCGCATCGGACTCGTGGATGAGCTGGAGACGGGCATTGCGCCCCAGGACCAGCGGCACCACCGGGGTGAGCGCGAAGTAGCGGGCCAGTGGGGTGCGGATGGTGGGTCCGATGAGATCGGCGAACCGGGGCAGGGCGACCCGCACGTCCGGGCGCCGCCGGCTGAACCCGCGGACGTAGGCCTCGATGTCGACCGCGTCGCGGCCGGGACCGGATGACGGCACTGAACGGGCCGGGGTGTCCTCGGTGAAGACGGCCGGGTCCCGCGGCGACGAGCCGTAGACCAGCGACGTCGAACGGACGACGAGGGACCGCACGGTGTCCGAGCGCTGGCAGGCCGCGAGCAGTTGCATCGTGCCGAGGACGTTCATCTCCTTGGCCAGCGCCCGGGCCGCCGAGGAGGGGGCCGGCGCCGATGCCGAGGCGTGGACGACGGTGTCGACTCCGGCGGTCTCCAGCACCCGCGAGATCAGCGGGTTGCGGATGTCCACCCGCACGAACTCCGCATCGCCCATCCGGGACCGGGCCGCCGGTTCGGGCAGCGCCGCGTCGACGCCGACCACCCGGTCGACCCCCGGATCACGGGCCAGTCGGCCGGCCAGCTCGGAGCCGATGTACCGGGTGACCCCGGTGACGAGCACGACCCGTCCGGCCATCTGGCCCCGTCCCTCCCGCTGGTTGCCCGTCGCCGTCCCGTCCGACCCGCCTCCGGCCGAGTAGGCCGGACGGAGGGGCAACGGCACGAGGCCGACCGGTCCTCGACCGGTCGGCCCGATGACCGTCTGCACGGTCGGTCACCGCGGTGACGGCGACCGACACGGAAGACCTACTTGCCGGCCTTGCGACGCGCCACACGGGTCTTGCGCAGCAGCTTGCGGTGCTTCTTCTTGGCCATCCGCTTGCGACGCTTCTTGATGACGGAACCCATGCTGGTGCCCACTTTCCTTGACTGAACAGAACCGGCGAGGGCAGCCCGCCGGGCCGCCCGAACGCAGATGTCCCGGGATGCCCCGGGTGGAGACCGCGAGCGGGGCGATACCCGTCAGCATCCATGGGGACGGACGCGACAGCACCCCGACCGCAGTCGGTGTGCGGACGATCCTACCGGCCTCGACGGCACCCCATGTCCGGTCTCCGCGCAGGTCACGATCGCCGGGCGGCGTGACGGTCGTCAGCCGACGTCGTTGAAGGCGTCCCGCAGGTAGTCGTGCACGGTGCGTTCGGGGACACGGAAGGAGCGGCCGACCCGGACCGCGGGCAGCTCGCCGGAGTGCACCAGCCGGTACACGGTCATCCGGGACACGCGCATCAACGCCGCGACCTCGGCCACGGTCAGAAACCGCATCTGGCCGAGGTCGGCGGCGCGGTCGGACCGCCCGCCGGGCGTCTCGTCGACTCGATCGGGCATCGAGGCACCGTCTTTCTCGTGGCCGAGCCGACCGGCTTCCCCTCCGGCGGTTCGGTACCACGTGTTCGGACGACTTTAGCCCGGCGGCGCCTACCCGGAGCCCCTCGAGCCCCCCGACCTGGTGAAACCCGTCCGGGTGGAGCTGGGTGCGGCATCCGGGCCATGGGCCGGTGGGGGGCTGCTCAGGCCGGGTCGTGCGCGCGCCCCAGCTCGGCCGATCGCACCGCGGCCGCCTCGATGGCCGGGCCACTCAGGCCGGGTCGTGCGCGCGCCCCAGCTCGGCCGATCGCACCGCGGCCGCCTCGATGGCCGACAGCAGGGCCGCCCGCACCTTGTGGTTCTCCAGTTCCCGGATCGCCGCGATGGTGGTTCCGCCGGGCGAGGTGACCGCCTCGCGGAGGATGACCGGATGTTCTGCGGAATCCCGCAGCATCGTCGCGGCGCCGACCGCGGACTGGATGATCAAGTCGGTGGAGACCGCCCGGGGCAGTCCGAGCAGGATGCCCGCGTCGATCATGGCCTCGACCAGATAGAAGAAGTACGCCGGACCGGACCCGGAGAGTGCGGTCACTGCGTCCTGCTGCGTCTCGGGGACCCGGACGACCTTGCCGACCGAGCCCAGCATCTCCTCGACCAGATCCAGGTGCTCCGGCCCGGCGGCCGCCCCCGCCGAGATGGCACTCATGGCCTCACCGACCAGCATCGGGGTGTTCGGCATCACCCGGACCACCGGCGTCCCGGCGGGCAGTCGACGCTCGTACAGGGACGCCGGCAGACCCGCGCACAAGGAGACGACCAGGGTGCCCGGGCGGACGGTGTCGGCCAGCAGGTCCAGCAACGGCTCGATGTCCTGCGGCTTGACCGCGACCACCAGGACGTCGGCCCGCTCGACCGCTTCCGGGGTGTCGACCCCGGCCACCCCGTACCGTTCGGTCAGTTCCGCGGCCCGCTGGTCGTAGCGCTCGGTGAACAACAGGTCGGACGGCGCCCGGCCGGCCTTCAGCAGCCCCGCGAGCAGGGCCTCCCCGATCTTGCCGGCGCCCAGAATGGCGATGGTCGTCATGCCCGTCAGCGTGCCATCCGGCCGGGGCTGTTCACGCACCGACGCCCGGACGGCGCGCAGCGGCGGCGGCGTAGCCGATCGGGCGACGTTCGGTACCCCGTCCGGGTGCGTCGCCCAGCCGGACGGGACGAATGTTGGTAGACACACAGGGATAACGACGTGGGCGGAGGGTCACCCGTGACCGCCGCGGGTGACCGGTGGGGTCGGAAAGGGGTGCTCATGGGCATGCCCGGCTCCTCGGCGCACCCGGCGGGCCCCGGTCAGCCGCCCGATCCGGTGGTCATCGACCCCTGCCCGGGGTGCGGTCTGGTGGTCGGCCCGATCGACGGTCCGCGGCATCCGTACATCGGTAGCTCCCCGGGGTGCTGGTCGCTGCACATCGAGCTGATGACCAGCTTGAAGCCGGCCGACCGGGCGATCGGGCAACTGGCGGGCGACACCTATGCCGTCCAGCACCCGGGCATCCCGGAGCGCCGGGCCGTGCAGTCGGTCTGTGTGCACCTCATCAGCCTCGGCGCCCAGCTCGAGCGCGGCTGGCCGGCGGCCAAGGCGCCGGACCTGGTCAACCGGGCCATCGGCCACCCGGACTGGTGGGTGTGGCTGGATCCGCCGACCCCCCTGGGGTCGATCCGCGTCGACCAGGTCGTCGCGGCGACAGATGCGGTCGAACGCGACCGGCTGGTGCACGCCTGGGCCGACGACCTCTGGCGGGCCTACGAGCCGCACCACCGTCAGGTGCTGCAGTGGATCGACACCCTGCTCGGACCGGCCGGTGGACGCGGCGGACGTCGCCGCTAGTCGTACCCGGGTCAGTGCGCGACGCGGGCGACCAGAGCGGTCGCCACGGCGGCCCGCCCCTCTCCCCGCCCGGTGAGGCCCAGGCCGTCCGTCGTCGTCCCGGCCACCGACACCGGCGCCCCGACCGCCGCGCCGAGCGCCGCCTGCGCCTCCGCACGCCGCGGCCCGACCCGGGGCGTGTTGCCGATGACCTGAACCGACACGTTGATCGGCCGGAAGCCGGCGGTCTTGAGGCGGGCGACGACCTCGGCGATCAGGGTCACGCCGCTGGCCCCGGCCCACTGCGGGTCGGAGGTGCCGAAGACGGCGCCCAGATCGCCCAGCCCGGCTGCCGAGAGCAGGGCGTCGCAGACGGCGTGCGCGGCGACGTCACCGTCGGAATGTCCGGCGCAGCCGGCGTCGTCGGGGAAGAGCAGACCGGCGACCCAGCAGGGACTGTCGGCGTCGATCGGGTGCACGTCGGTACCGGTACCGACCCGTAGGTCGGGCAGCACGGGCGCCGGGGCGGACGGGGCCGGGGCCGGTGTCGTCGTCCGACCGGTGATCCGCACCATGCGTTCGGCCTCCTGCAGATCGTGGGGGGTGGTGACGCGCAATCCGGCCCGGTCGCCGGGCACGGTGGCGACGGGGATTCCGAGCCCGGCGACCAGGCCGACGTCGTCGGTTCCCGCGCCGCCGGTGGGCCGTTCAGCGTGTGCCCGCCTCAGCACGGCCGGGGCGAAACCCTGCGGCGTCTGCACGATGCGCAGCGTGCCGCGATCGACGGTCGCCCCGTCATGACCGTCGCCGTCGACGCGGCGGACGGTGTCGACCACCGGCATGACCGGCGCGACGGCCGGTGCGCCGGCGGTCACCGCGGCCGCGACGGCCCGGACGACGCTGGGCGGGACGAAGGCCCGCAGGGCGTCGTGGACGACGACGACCTGGGGTTCGGGCCAGCCCTGGGCGACCGCGCGATCGAGTTCAGCCAACGCGGCGGCGGTGGCGGCGAGGCGCGTGGGCGCTGCGGGGACGACGCGGACCAGCGAGCCCAGGAGCCGCCGGGCCCGGTCGAGCTGGTGGGGCGGGACGGTCAGCACGATGCGCTGCACACCGGAGGCGAGCAGGCCCTGCACCGCGTGGACGACCAGCGGCACTCCGGCGACGGAGGAGAACGCTCCGGCGTCGGCGCGGCGGTCGTCGGCATCGGCCGATTCGCAGGCGCAGACCAGGGCGACGATCGTCATGGAGGAGAGTGCTCCGACCGAGCACAGGGCCCGCACCCCTGGAGGTGCGGGCCCTGTGACGTCGGATCAGGAAGCGAGAACCTCGTCGAGGATGCCCTCGGCCTTGTCCTCGTTGGTGCCCTCGGCGAGGGCGAGCTCGGAGACCAGAATCTGACGGGCCTTGGCCAGCATCCGCTTCTCGCCGGCGGACAGACCCCGCTCGCGATCGCGACGCCACAGGTCGCGGACCACCTCGGCCACCTTGTTCACGTCACCGGAGGCCAGCTTCTCGAGGTTGGCCTTGTAGCGACGGGACCAGTTCGTGGGCTCCTCGGTGTGCGGAGCACGCAACACCTCGAAGACGTGATCGAGACCGGTGCGATCGACCACGTCACGCACGCCGACGATCTCGGCGTTGTCGGCGGGGACCTTCACGGTCAGATCGCCCTGAGCGACCTTCAGGACCAGGTAGAGCTTTTCGACGCCTTTGACGACCCGGGTTTCGGTCGCCTGAATGAGGGCCGCCCCGTGATGGGGGTAGACAACGGTTTCACCAACGTTGAAGACCATGAGCTTTCAAGACCCCTTTCGCTCACCCCATCCTACCACGCCTACGTCTTTCATGATCCCATCGTCGCAGGTCAGGGCCTATCGAGGAACTTGACAAACCGACCGCACCCTGTATCCGGCGGGTCCGTGCGACGCCCGACGGACGTCCGCCGCAGTGCCGCGGAGCCGGTCCGCGCAGGCCGGCTGGTTCGTGACGTTCGTCCGGACGCGCGCCCGACGCGCACCGGGCCACCGCGGCCGGTTAACCTGAGCCGCGGGGACCGCCGTCCCTGCTCGTCCCCGTTGCTGCATCGCTGTCCGAGAGAAGGGCAACCGCCGTGTCCTCCACCGTCCGTGCTCCGCGTCGACTCCTCGTGCCGGCCCTGGCGATGGCGGCAGCGGTGGCTCTCACGGGCTGCGCGGCCGGCCAGATCTCGCAGACGGCCGACCAGGTCGCCGCGATCGACGGCGCCAACGGCGCCGTCGGTAACCTGACCATCCTGAACGCGCAGCTGGCGCAGCCCCAGGGTGAGGCGATCCAGGCCGGTGGCAACGGTCAGCTGCTGATGTGGGTCTCCAACCAGGGCCTGGAGTCGGACACGCTGACCAGCGTCACCACGCCCTACGCGAGCGACGTCCGGATCACCGGCGCTGGCGAGATCCCCGGGCAGACCCTCGCCGACCTGGCCACCGGGTCCGGCACGCGGGTCGTCGTCCAGGACTTCACCCAGGAGCTCATCACCGGCAACTCGGTGCCGATGACCTTCACCTTCGCCAAGGCCGGCACCATCGACCTGAACGTCCCCGTGCAGCTGCCGGCGGAGCGTTCCACCGGTCGCGAGCCCATCGAGATCCTGCCGCCGCACCCCACCCCGCTGTGGGAGACCGGCAGCCACGGCGAGGGCGGGCACTCCGAGGGATCGGGGTCGGAGGATCACTCCGAGAGCACCGGCACGCAGCTGAACGAGGGCGCCGGGACCACCGCCGCCGTCACCGAGTCGTCGGCCCGTGGCGAGTCCGGTTCCGGCTCCACGGCCGAGAGCTCGTTCGTCCCCTCCGGCACGGCCTTGGCCGCCACCACGGGCGGATCCGAGGGCGAGTCCGGCGCCAGCGACGAAGGCCGCTGAACCCACCCCCACCGCGCGACTGCTCGTTGCGCGGGAGCGCGGTTGCGTGTCCGGAAACCCACTGTCGGACGGTCGCACTAGCGTTCGCCTCATGAGTCCGACCTCCGCCGGCCGTGGCCGCTCCGCCCAGGGCGGTTCTTCCGCCTCCTCCGGTTTCACGTGCACGGAGTGCGGCCAGCAGACGCTGAAATGGCACGGGCGCTGCCCGGAATGTCAGGCCTGGGGCACCCTCGCCGAGGCGGCCCGGCCCCGGTCGCCGCTGCGGCGGGTCGGTGCGGTCAGCGGCCCCCCGGCCGTCGCGGCCCGCCCCATCGCGGAGATCGACGCCACCTCGGCCCGCCCACGGGCCACCGGTGTTCCCGAGCTCGACCGGGTGCTGGGCGGCGGCCTGGTGCCGGGCGCCGTCGTCCTGCTGGCCGGTGAGCCCGGGGTCGGCAAGTCGACCCTGCTGCTCTCGGCGGCCCAGGCCTGGGCGGCCGCCGGCGGTGGACGGGTACTGGTGGTGACGGGTGAGGAGTCGACCAGCCAGGTGCGGCTGCGAGCCGGCCGGATGGGCACCCTGCACCCCGACCTCTTCCTGGCCGCCGAGAGCGAGCTGGGCGCCGTCCTCGGCCATCTGGACCAGGTCCAGCCGCGGCTGCTGATCGTCGACTCCGTGCAGACCATCGCCGCGGGCGACGTGGACGGGACCGCCGGGGGCGTGACCCAGGTCCGGGCCGTGGCCGCCGAACTGACCGCGGTGGCCAAGGAACGTGACATCGCCTGTGTCCTGGTCGGTCACGTGACGAAGGACGGCGCGATCGCCGGGCCGCGGGTGCTCGAGCACCTGGTCGACGTCGTCCTGCACTTCGAGGGCGATCGGCATTCGAGCCTGCGGGTCGTCCGCGGCGTCAAGAACCGGTTCGGCCCGTCCGACGAGGTGGGCTGCTTCGAGATGGTCACCGACGGCATCGTCGGCCTCGCCGACCCCTCCGGCCTCTTCCTCACCGGCCGCTCGGTCCCCATCCCCGGGACGGCCACCACCGTCGCCCTGCACGGCCGGCGGCCATTGCCGGTGGAGGTGCAGGCCCTGCTGACACCGTCATCGGGGGAGGCGGGCCGGCGCACCGTCTCGGGTCTGGACAACGCGCGCACCGCCATGACGCTGGCGGTGGTGCAGCGGTGGGGTGGCGTCCGGTTGGCCCAGCAGGACGTCCTCACCGCGACGGTGGGCGGGGCCCGGGTCACCGAGCCGGGCGCCGATCTGGCCGTCGCGCTGGCCGTGTGGTCATCCGCACGGGACATCCCGCTGCCGGCCGGTCTGGTCGTCCTCGGGGAGCTCGGCCTGTCCGGTGACGTCCGGCCGGTCGCCGGGGTGGAGCGGCGGCTGGCCGAGATGCGGCGGCTCGGCTTCGACCGCGCCATCGTGCCGGTGTCGACCGGGGGGTCGCGCGCGACCGGCCGCTCGTCCGCGCGGCTGCGGGTGGAGGGCATGCGCATCCAGGAGGTCGCCGACCTGGGCGAGGCCCTGCAGTCGTTCGGCGACGGCACCATCGACTGGCGGTCCCGGCGCGGCAGCTGAGGTCGCGCGGCCAGGGGTGCGGTCAGGGGTGCGGTCACCCGCCTGGGCCGGAGCCGGTGCAAGGGTCACCGCTGCCCCACCGGTCGGCCCGGTCCCCGGCCGGCGGCGGTCCGACACCTAGACTGACCCCCGGACCGACGGGCAGGGGGACGGGTGGACGACCGAACGAGCGTCGCAGCGCAACGCGCGGTGCTGGCCCGGGTCGCACCCGGAACCGCCCTGCGGGACGGTCTGGAGCGCATCCTGCGCGGCCGCACCGGGGCGCTGGTGGTGCTGGGCTTCGACCAGGCCGTCGACGACCTGTGCGACGGCGGCTTCCGGCTGGACGTCGAGTTCTCCCCCACCCGGCTGCGCGAGCTCTGCAAGATGGACGGCGCCGTCGTCGTCAACGACGAGGCGTCCCGCATCCTGCGCGCCAACGTCCAGCTCACGCCGGATCCGAGCATCCCGACCGTCGAATCCGGTACCCGGCACCGAACGGCGGAACGGGTCGGGCTGCAGACCGGCCGCCCGGTCGTCGCGGTGAGCCACTCGATGTCGATCATCAGCCTGTACCACGGCGGTCGCCGGCACGTCGTCGCCGATCCCCCGACCATCCTGAGCCGCGCCAACCAGGCGCTGTCGACCCTGCAGCGATACCGGGCACGGTTGGACGAGGTCGCCCGCGCCCTCTCGGCCCTGGAGATCGAGGACTTCGCCACCCTGCGGGACGCCATGACGGTGCTCCAGCGCCTGCTGATGGTGCGCCGCATCGCCGACGAGATCACCAGCAACGTCGTCGAACTGGGCACCGACGGCCGGCTCCTCGGGCTGCAGCTCGAGGAGATGCTGTCCGGCACCCACGGCCTCGCCGAGCTGCTGATCAGCGACTACCTCCCGGCCGACACCCCCCGCGAGCAGGTGGAGGAGATCACCGAGCAACTCGACCAGCTGGACGAGGCCGCCCTGCTCGACCTGACGGCGGTCTCCCGCGTGCTGGGGTTGCCCACCGCGGCCGACGCACTCGACCTGCCCGTCAACCCGCGCGGCTACCGGCTGCTGGCCAACATCCCGCGGCTGCCCCCCGCCGTCCTCGACCGGGTCATCGCCCACTTCGGCAACCTGCAGGGCCTGCTGGCCGCCACCGCGGCCGACCTGCAGGCGGTCGACGGCGTGGGCGAGGCCCGGGCCCGCACCGTCCGCGAGGGTCTGTCCCGGCTGGCGGAGTCGTCCATCGTGGACCGGTACGGGGCCTCGCTCTGAGCGACTGCGCGCCGGCCCTGCGGTCGGCGTCGGTCAGCCGGTGATGGCGAAGGCCGCCGGCGGGCTGGACAGGCCGCCCAACTGGGCCACCAGCGTGTACTCACCGGGGGGTGCCACGGCTCGGTCGCCGGTGCAGCCGGGCGCCGAGGTGGTGCCCGACCATTTCACCGTGAACGAGACGACCTGCCCCGGGGCCAGCTGCTGCACGTCGCTGCCCTGACCCGGGAAGCAGTCGGCGGTCGACCAGACCCGCGCGCCGTCGGCGGCGAACACCGTGAAGATCTGCAGTGGGCCGGACAGGTCGCGGACGCAGGGTTGGGCCCCCCGGTTCGTGACCGTCATCGTCAGCCGGGGTTGCTGCCCGGCCGCGAACGTCGGGGCGGACGGGGCCCCTCCGACCGCCGTGTCGGCGTCCGCGCACAGCAGCCGACCCTGCGGGTCGTAGGAGGGGGGCGGGGCGGCCGGCGTCGGCTCCGGGCTCGGAGCGGCCGCTGGTGAGGCTTCCGTCGGCGACGCCGCGGGGGCGGCGGATCCGCTGGCCGTGGCCTCGACCGACGCCGATGGGCTCGGGGCCGTCTCGGACGGGCTCGGCGACGAATCGGACACGGACGCCGACGCCGACACGGACACGGACGCCGACGCCGACGCCGACGCCGACGGGGATGCCGAGGGCAACGCCGAGGACATCGGCAGCACCGACGGCAGGGCCGAGACACTCGAAGCGGCCAGTTCGCCGGTCAGGGTGGGGACGGCGGAACCGGAGCCGAGCGCGGTGGCATCGGACTGCTGACGGGCGGAACTGGAATTGCGGTTGGCCAGGAACCACACCATGCCGATGAGCACGAGTACCGCGACGAGCACGAGACCGACGCGGCGAATCCAGTACACCCGGGACGACAGAGGGCCGACGGGGTGCATCACTCGGGCGACGGTAGTCTCGCCGCAGATCCTTTTCCGGGAGCAACGCCGGGACCCCCGCCGGGTTGCCCCGGTCACCTCGTGGGTAAGGAGACCGTCGTGACGGCGATCGAAGAAATGCTCAACCGCAACAAGACTGCGGCCGAGTACCACGCGAGTGGGTTGACCCCGATGCCCAGCAAGAAGCTGGCCATCGTCATGTGCATGGACGCCCGCATCGACGCCCATCTGGCGTTCCGGCTGAACCCGGGCGAGATCCACCTGATGCGCAACGCCGGCGGCATCATCAGCGATGACGTCATCCGTTCGCTGGCCATCTCCCAGCACGCCCTGGGCACCCGCGAGGTCATGATCGTGCACCACACCGACTGCGGCCTGGCCCGCCTCAAGGAGGACGAGTTCCGGGCGGAGCTGGCCAAGTTCGCCGGTTACCGGCCGACCTGGTCGATCCAGGCGTTCCTGGATCCGCACGACTCGGTGCGGGAATCCCTGCGTCGCGTCCGGGATTCACCGTTCCTGCACCACACGGACGCGGTGCGGGGCTTCATCTTCGACGTCGAGACCGGGCTGCTCGAAGAGGTCTTCGTCGACGAGCACCCCACCGGCCAGGTGGCCGCCGGGGCGGACAGCGCCTCGGCTGCGCACTGACCATGCCGTCCGGTGGCGACCCGGACCTCCGGGTCGCCACTGCTTCCGCTGCCGAGCCGGACACCCAGGGCACGCGGGGCGACGGAGCGCTGGCCGTCGACCGGCTGCTGCCCTGGTTCGCCGAGCACGGTCGGGACCTGCCATGGCGCGACCCCGATGCCGGCCCGTGGGCCGTGCTGGTCAGCGAGATCATGTTGCAGCAGACGCCGGTGGTGCGAGTGCTGCCGGTCTATCGGGCGTGGTTGCAACGGTGGCCCCGGCCGGCTGACCTGGCCGCCGATGCCCCGGGAGACGCCATCCGGGCGTGGGACCGGCTGGGTTATCCCCGCCGGGCGTTGCGGCTGCACGCCTGCGCCACGGCCATCACCGTCGATCACGGCGGGGTCGTCCCGGACGACGTCCCGACCCTGCTGACGCTCCCCGGCATCGGCGAGTACACCGCCCGCGCGGTCGCGGCCTTCGCGTTCCGCCAGCGGGTGCCGGTGGTCGACACCAACGTCCGGCGGGTGCTGACCCGGGCGGTCCGGGGCCGGGACGAGCCGCGCGAACCGGCCACCACCCGCGACCGGGCCGAACTGGAGACCTTGCTCCCGCCCGACCCGGAACAGTCGGCCCGCTACTCGGCCGCGCTGATGGAACTCGGCGCGCTGATCTGCACGGCACGCTCCCCCGACTGCGATCGGTGCCCGGTGCAGGACCGCTGCGTCTGGCATCGGGGCGGACGGGTCGCCGGGGTCGCCCGGCGCGCGGTGCAGACCTGGCACGGCACGGACCGGCAGATCCGCGGGCGGATGATGGCCGTCCTCCGGGCCGCCGAGCACCCCGTCGCGACCACCGACCTGCTCGCCGTCGCCGACGACACCGATCAGGCCCGGCGGTGCCTGGACGGTCTGCTGGCCGACGGCCTGGCTACGGCCGCGGCCCCGGACCCGGCCACCGGCGCGGAGACGATGACCCTCCCCCGCTGACCGGCGCCGCCGTCGAGGGCGCGGGACAGAGCCCACCGGATCGCGGAGGTCCGACGTCCTGCTGCGGCACACCCGGCGACGGCCCGGAACGGCCGAACGGCCCGGCCCCGCGGGTGCGGGACCGGGCCGTTCGTCAGCGCCGCTAGAGACCAGGCGTCAGCCGGCGTCCTTCTCCAGGGAGATGTCCCCGGCATCGCCGGCCACGCCGGCAGCCACGGGCTCCGGCACGGCCTTGTCCTCACCGCGGAAGGTGAAGACCTTGGTGGGCTTGCCGGTCAGCTCGTCGGTCGCCTCGGCGACGTCGACCAGCACAACCTGCCCGGGACGGACCTCGTCGAAGAGGATCTTCTCCGAGAGCTTGTCCTCGATCTCGCGCTGGATGGTGCGACGCAGCGGGCGGGCGCCGAGCACCGGGTCGAAGCCCCGCTCGCCGAGCAGCGTCTTGGCCGCGTCGGTGACCTCCAGGGCCATGTCCTTGTTCTTCAGCGCGGTCTCGACGCGACCCAGCATCAGGTCGACCATCTGGTTGATCTCCACCGGCGTGAGCTGATGGAAGACCACGACGTCGTCGATGCGGTTGAGGAACTCGGGCCGGAAGTGGCGCTTGAGCTCGTCGTTGACCTTCTGCTTCATGCGCTCGTAGTTCGACTGGTCGGTGTTGCCCTGGGCGAAGCCCAGACTCACGGACTTGGAGATGTCGCCGGTGCCCAGGTTCGACGTGAACACGATGACCGTGTTCTTGAAGTCGACCGTGCGGCCCTGACCGTCGGTCAGCCGCCCGTCCTCCAACACCTGCAGCAGCGTGTTGTAGATGTCCTGGTGCGCCTTTTCGATCTCGTCGAACAGCACGACCGAGAACGGCTTGCGCCGCACCTTCTCGGTGAGCTGGCCGCCCTCCTCGTAGCCGACGTATCCGGGGGGCGCCCCGAACAGCCGGGACGCGGTGTACCGGTCGTGGAACTCGCCCATGTCGACCTGGATGAGCGCGTCCTCGTCGCCGAAGAGGAACTCGGCCAGCGCCTTGGTCAGCTCGGTCTTCCCGACGCCCGACGGGCCCGCGAAGATGAACGACCCCGACGGACGCTTCGGGTCCTTGAGGCCGGCCCGGGTGCGGCGGATCGCCTGGGAGACGGCCTTGACGGCCTGGTTCTGCCCGATGATGCGCTTGTGGAGCTCGTCCTCCATGCGCAGCAGACGGGTCGTCTCCTCCTCGGTGAGCTTGAAGACGGGGATGCCGGTCCAGTTGGCCAGCACCTCGGCGATCTGCTCGTCGTCGACCTCGGAGATGACGTCCAGGTCGCCGTCCTTCCAGGCCTTCTCGCGCTCGTTCTTCTTGGTCAGCAGCTGCTTCTCCGAATCCCGGAGGGCGGCGGCCTTCTCGAAGTCCTGCGCGTCGATCGCCGACTCCTTGTCCTTGCGGACGGCGGCCAGCTTCTCGTCGAAGTCGCGCAGGTCCGGCGGCGCGGTCATCCGGCGGATGCGCATCCGGGCGCCGGCCTCGTCGATCAGGTCGATCGCCTTGTCCGGCAGGTACCGGTCGCTGATGTAGCGGTCGGCGAGGGTCGCCGCGGCGACCAGCGCGTCGTCGGTGATGGTGATGCGGTGGTGCGCCTCGTAGCGGTCGCGCAGACCCTTGAGGATCTCGATGGTGTGGGCCACCGAGGGCTCGCCGACCTGGATCGGCTGGAAGCGCCGCTCGAGCGCCGCGTCCTTCTCGACGTACTTGCGGTACTCGTCGAGGGTGGTCGCGCCGATGGTCTGCAGCTCACCACGGGCCAGCATCGGCTTGAGGATGGACGCCGCGTCGATGGCGCCCTCGGCCGCACCGGCCCCGACGAGGGTGTGGATCTCGTCGATGAACATGATGATGTCGCCGCGGGTGCGGATCTCCTTGAGCACCTTCTTCAGACGCTCCTCGAAGTCACCGCGGTACCGGGAACCGGCGACCAGCGACCCGAGGTCGAGCGTGTAGAGGTGCTTGTCCTTCAGGGTCTGCGGGACGTCCCCGCGGATGATTGCCTGGGCCAGGCCCTCGACGACGGCGGTCTTGCCGACGCCGGGCTCGCCGATCAGCACCGGGTTGTTCTTGGTGCGGCGGGACAGCACCTGCATGACCCGCTCGATCTCCTTCTCCCGGCCGATGACCGGGTCCAGCTTGCCCTCGCGGGCCGACTGGGTGAGGTTGCGACCGAACTGGTCGAGCACGAGCGAGGTCGAGGAGGAGCCCTCGGAGCGTCCGCCCTCGGCGGCCGCCGTCTCCTTGCCCTGGTAGCCCGACAGCAGCTGCAGCACCTGCTGGCGCACGCGGTTGAGGTCGGCGCCCAGCTTCACCAGCACCTGGGCGGCGACGCCCTCGCCCTCACGGATGAGGCCGAGCAGGATGTGCTCGGTGCCGATGTAGTTGTGGCCGAGCTGCAGCGCCTCACGCAGGCTCAGCTCGAGGACCTTCTTGGCCCGGGGGGTGAAGGGGATGTGCCCGGACGGCGACTGCTGGCCCTGGCCGATGATCTCCTCGACCTGCGCGCGGACGCCCTCCAGGGCGATGCCCAGGGACTCCAGGGCCTTGGCCGCGACGCCCTCGCCCTCGTGGATGAGGCCGAGGAGGATGTGTTCCGTGCCGATGTAGTTGTGGTTGAGCATGCGGGCCTCTTCCTGGGCCAGCACGACAACTCGACGAGCTCTATCGGTAAACCGTTCGAACATGTGCACTCCTCACCAGCGTGCGCTGCAGGATGGGTTCGGGCGAACCCTGGTGGTACTCCCCGGCGGGACCGACCAGAGGCAGGACCCGGTCGAAGATGCCGAAGTGGTGACGACACCGCGCACCGTGCCGTCACCTGTAGACAACGTCGCATCAGCCCCCAGGTTTCCGCCACACCACGCGGTAAGCCGTGGGCGAACAACGCCACGGCGCCCCGTCCGGAACGCCGGCCGGATCCCGCAGGAACGGCCGGCGCACCCGGACGGGGCGCCGTGGACAAGCGTGCCGATTGACGGCACCGGCCGACCGATCAGGCGTGGGCTTCCTCGAACGCCTGCAGGACGGCGGCGGACAGCCGGCCGCGCTCGGAGACCTCGTGACCGTTGGCCCGGGCCCACTCGCGGATGGCGGCGGTCTGCTCCCGGTCCGGGGTGGACCGCGACGACTTGGCCGGCTTGGCCGCGGGGGCGGCGCCGCGGGCCCGGCCGCGGGATCCCCGCCGACCACCGTCGACGCGACGGGCGTTGGCGACGAACACGGCCAGCGAATCACGCAGCTTGGCCGCGTTGTCCTCGCTCAGATCGATTTCGTAGTTCGCGCCGTCGAGAGCGAAGGAAACCGATTCCTCGGCCTCCGTGCCGTCGAGGTCGTCCACCAATGTGACGGTGGTCATGGTCGCCATGCGAGTTTCCTTCCCGGTGCCGATGAACGTCGGCATGAAGAGACGTAGATGGATGCTGTCGTATCCGGACGCATTTTTGTCGGGGTTCTGCCGGGCCGAAGTACCGCCGCCGACAACCCCGACATCAGGATAGACGTTGCCCCGCATTCCCGACGCCATTGTCGGCAACCGCGCGCGGCGCCCGACGAGGGGCGCCGCACGTTCCCACCGTCGTGTGGTCAGTCTCCCGGACGGACGAACGGGAACAGGATGGTCTCGCGGATACCCAGGCCGACCAGCGCCATGATCAATCGGTCGATTCCCATGCCCATTCCGCCGGTCGGCGGCATTCCGTACTCCATCGCCCGCAGGAAATCCTCGTCCAGTCGCATGGCCTCGTCGTCGCCCAGACCGGCAAAACGCGCCTGGTCGACGAATCGCTCCCGCTGCGTCACCGGATCGACCAACTCCGAATAGCCGGTGGCGGTCTCGAATCCCCGCAGATACAGGTCCCACTTCTCGGTCAGGCCGGGTTCGGTGCGGTGGGCGCGGACCAGAGGGGCCGTCTCGACGGGGAAATCGCGCACGAACGTGGGGGCGACCAGGCCCGGGACCACCAGCGCCTCGAACAGTTCCTCGGCCAGCTTGCCCGGGCCGTAGTGCGGGGCGACCGGCACGTCGTGCTGCTCGGCGAACGCGACCAGTTC
This sequence comes from Nakamurella flava, assembly GCF_005298075.1. NCBI lineage: Bacteria > Bacillati > Actinomycetota > Actinomycetes > Nakamurellales > Nakamurellaceae > Nakamurella > Nakamurella flava. The sequence continues at coordinate 377,536 of NZ_SZZH01000003.1, read as the reverse complement.
GGCCATCGGCGTCGCGACGGTGACCTCGGTGCCCAGCGCCTGGCTCAGCGAACCGAACAGGGTGATGGACGCCCATTCCCCACCGAGGTCGTACTCCGAACCGTCGGCGTGGATCGCTGTCGTCGAACCGTGCACCGCGACACAGGCGCGCTGGATGAGCGCCTGGGTCAGCTCCGCGATTCCGTTGTAATCGCTGTAGGCCTGGTAGGCCTCGAGCATCACGAATTCCGGGGAATGCGAGGAGTCGACACCCTCGTTCCGGAAATTACGGTTGATCTCGAAGACCCGGTCGATGCCGCCCACCACGGCCCGCTTGAGGTACAACTCCGGTGCGATTCGCAGGTACACGTCCATGTCGGTGGCGTTCATATGCGTCACGAAGGGTCGCGCCGCGGCTCCACCGTGCAACACCTGGAGCATCGGGGTCTCCACTTCCAGGAATCCCCGGCCGGTGAGCGTCTCACGCAGCGACCGATTCACCGCGGCCCGCGTTTCCACCGTCTTGCGCGCCTGCGGGCGGACGATGAGATCAACGTAACGCTGACGGACCCGGCTTTCCTCCGACAACGGCTTGTGGGCGACCGGCAGCGGACGGAGCGACTTCGCCGTCAGCGACCACGAGTCGGCCATCACCGACAATTCCCCCCGGCGCGAGGTGATGACGGTGCCGTGCACGAACAGGTGGTCGCCGAGATCGACGTCGCTCTTGAACGCGGCCAGCGCGTCCGCCCCCACCCCGGCCAGCGAGATCATCGCCTGCAGCTCGGTGCCGGTGTCGCCGGCGCCGCCTTCGCGCAGGGTCACGAAGCAGAGCTTGCCCGAGTTCCGCAGGAAGATGACGCGCCCAGTGACCCCGACGACCTCACCGGTGTCGGTGTCCGGCGGCAGGTCGGGATGGGCGGCGCGGACGTCGGCCAGCGACGTGGTCCGCGACACACCGACGGGGTACGGGTCGACACCGCCGTCCAGCAGCCGCTGCCGCTTCTCGCGCCGCACCCGCAGCTGCTCGGGCAGGTCGTCGGGCTCGGCGGCGGTGGGCGTGGGCTGATCGGAGGGCGTCGCAGTCACGACAGACCAGCCTACTGGCCACCGCAGGTCACACTGGTCCGGTGACTGCCTCCCGGAGCTCCGCGGACGACGAACGACGGGCCCGACTGGCCCGCTCCTTCGACGCCGTCGCCCGGGACTACCACCGGTACCGGCCGGGCTACCCCGAGCGCGCCGTTCGCCTGGCGCTGCCCGACGGCGGGGCCGACAGGTCCGCCCGGTGGGACGTGCTCGACCTGGCGGCGGGAACCGGCATACTCACCGGCGCGGTGCTCCCGTGGTGTCGGTCGCTGGTGGCGGTCGAACCGCTGGCCGGAATGCGGGAGCAGTTGACCGGTCGGCACCCCTCCATCACCGTCCTGGACGGCCGGGCCGAGGCCATCCCGCTGGCCGCCGCGAGCGTCGACGCAGTGCTGGTCGGTCAGGCGTTCCACTGGTTCGAGCCGCACGCCGCGCTGGCCGAGGTGGCCCGCGTCCTGCGCCCGGGTGGGGTGCTCTCACTGCTGGCCAACGAAGCGCGCGACACCCCGGAGACCCGTCGACTTCGGCGCGACATCCAGACGGCCAAGGACCGCCTCGACCGACCGACCCGGCGACGGACCACCGACGGATCGGCGGCCGTGCCCCCGGAACCGACCGGCTCGCCGTTCGCGCACCCCGCGTTCGCGATCCCCGTGCACACCGTGGTGCCGTGGACCCGTTCCCTCACCGGGCCGCAGTTGCTGGCCGAACACCACACGCATTCGATCGTGCTGACCGCGTCAGCGGCCCGACGGGCCACCTTCGACGACGAGGTGCGGGCCGCCCTCGACCGCCACCGGGCCGATCGGCCGGCCGACGAGCCACTGGGCCTGCCGATGCAGTGTCACGTCTGGCGGGCGGTCCGGCGGTCGTGAACGCACCCCTCGGACCGGACCCGGACCCCGTCCACGGTCTGATGCTGCTCGCCGACGCCGACTGGCGGCCGCTGGCCGCCGCCCATGAACAAGCCGCCGACGAGCTGACCGCGAGCCGACGGGCCCGGGCCCGGGTGGGCGCGAGCCACCCGGTGGAGGACTTCCTGTTCACCTACTACCGATTGCGCCCGGGCGAACTCCGGCGTTGGCACCCGGGCGTCGCAACAGCGCTGGTCGGGGCCGACGGCCGGGCCGGCTGGCGGCATCACCGTGTGGTGTCCACTGCGGCCGGCGTCGCGGTCACCGTCGACGCCGCCGCGCTGGCCCGGGACCGGGCCGGCCTGGTCTCCCTGCTCCGCCGGCTGCTGCCGGCCACCGACGCGGCGACGCCCCAGTTCGGCTGCTTCGGACTGCACGAGTGGGCGATGGTCTATCGACCGACCACACCCCCGGCCGGACCGCTCGGCGCCATGCTCCCCGGCGGTTCGCGGGCCGCCGCCCCGTCGTCCGCCGAACCGGACGCCCGGCGGCACCGAGCGTGGCCGCTGCGGCTCGGGCAGTCCGGAACCGATGCCGTCGTCGAGGCTTCGGCGCTGCGCTGCAGCCACTACGACGCGTTCCGCTTCTTCACCCCGGCCGCCGTACCCCGCAACGCGACCACCCCGGACGTCGACCACCGCGTCGCGAACGAACAGCCGGCCTGCCTGCACGCCGGGATGGACGTCTACAAGTGGGCCTACAAGCTGGGCCCGGCGGTTCCTGGCGACCTCCTGCTGGACGCGTTCCGGCTGGCTCGGGACATCCGCGCGGTCGACATGCGGGCTTCGCCCTATGACCTCGGTGACCTGGGCTATCAGCCCATCGCCATCGAGACGGCCGCCGGCAAGGCCGAGTACGTCGCGCACCAGCGGGTGTTCGCCGACCGGGGCCGGACCCTGCGGCGGCGGCTCATCGCCGTGGTCGGGCAGCTCGTCGCGCCGCTGGTGGCAGACCCCCGCCGCTGATCGCCGCTGCGCCCTCTCACACCCCGTCAGGTGGCTCGCGACCGGGCGGAACATGCCGTGTCGGCCGCGGTGCGGCTACGTTACCGGCCAGTGCCAGGCGGGTCAGGAGGCGTCCGGGGTGCGGCAGCACCGCTCGAGGAACAGCGCCCCGGCGACCATGACGGCCGACCCGGCGACGCCGATGAGTGCGGCGATCCCGTCGGCCTGCGCCGCCGCCACGACCGACCAGCTGGGCAGCACGTGCAGCAGCACGCCGATCCACAGCCCGGCCAGCGCGGCGCCGGCCAGCGCCGTCGCCTTGGCCGCCATCAGGGCCCGGGCGGCCGTTAGCGCCGGGACCGGTTCGACCCGGTCGGACCAGTCGCCGGCGGACGTCGGACCGACCTGGGAGCCGCGCGGCCGGCGATCGGCCGACCGGCGCAGCCGTTGCCGCAGCACGTAGCCGTAGACGGCCTCGGCGATGCCCAGCACCGCCGGAGCCAGGCCCGCGAACTGCGGGAGGCGGGGCATCCGGTTGTAGTTGAACCGCACCAGCAGGTAGCCCAGGACCGCGGCGACGACGGCGACGACGGCCAGGTCCCGGGCCCGGGTCAGACCGATGCCCTCCGGCGCGCTCACCGCCGACACTCCTCAGCGCACATGACCGACCCGTTCGATCCCGGTGACGTCCAGCGACTCCAGGAGGTCAGCCACCGGGCCGGCGTCCGGGAGTTCGGCGGCCGGGTCGATCTCCACCCACGGCAGGAGCACGAAAGCCCGCTCGGCGGCTCGCGGGTGCGGCAGCGTGAGCTCCGGATCCGAGCTACGGACCGGCCGGCGATGCACCTCGACGGTGACGACGTCGGCGTCCAACGTCCGCGGTCCCCATCGCACCGCCGCCGGCGACCGGTCCCGACCGGCGGCCCGTTCGAGCTCCCGGCAGCGGTCCAACCAGACGCGGGGCCCACGGCCGCCGTCCTCGGCGATCAGCACCAGGTTGTAGTAGTCGGGCTGGGGCACCGGGCCCCACGGCGGTGTCCGGTACGCCGAGGACACCGCGCGGACCAGGTCGCCCAGGGCGTCGACCGCCGACTGCAGATGCGCCATGCGGTCGCCCTCGTTGCTGCCCAGCGACAGCACCGCGCGGCTCATGGCGCCGGCGCCCCGGCCCGCCCGCTGCGGACCGAACGCCGGATGGTGACGCTCACGTCCGCGAAGGTCAGCGGGATCGGCGCGCTCGGTTTGTGGACGGTGACCTCGACCGCGTGCACCGGGTACCGCGCCATCACGGCGTCGGCGATCTCGGCCGCCACCGTCTCGATGAGATCGCGCGAGGGCCCGGCGACGACGTCGGCGGCCAGCTGGGCCAGCTCGCCGTAGTGCACCGTCCTGGTCAGGTCGTCCCCGGCGGCCGCGGCGGTCAGGTCCAGCCAGAGGACGACGTCGAGGACGAAGTCGTGCCCGTCCCGCTTCTCCTGCGCGAACACCCCGTGCTTGCCGTGGACGACGAGCCCGGTGAGCGTGATGCGGTCAGCCACGGCGCCCTCCCTGGTCGATCGGCTCCGCCGGGCCGGCGGGCCGCGGTCGCCACCGGGCCAGACTGCGGGTCGGCCGGACTCCGGTCGCGTGGTGGGCCACCAGGACCGCGTCCCGGGAGGGGCGGGCCTCGTGGACCCGGACGGCCCACGCCCCGGCCGCCGCGGCCAACCCGGACAGCACGGTGGTGGCGTCCTCCCGACCCTCCGGCGGGCGGGGACCGGACTCGTCGGCCAGCAGCGCGCCCAGGAACCGCTTCCGGGACGCGCCGACCAGGATGGGCAGGCCCCAACCCGGACCGTGCTGGCCGGTCATCCGGGGCAGGGCCCGCAGCAGGGCCCAGTTGTGGTCGGCGGTCTTCGCGAAACCCAGACCGGGGTCGAGGACCAACCGGTCGGCCGCGACGCCGGCGCTGATCGCCGCGTCGACCCGGGCGTCGAGTTCGGCGTGCACGTCGTCGACGACGTCGTCGTACCGGGCCAGGTCGTCCATGCCGGCGCTGTGGCCGCGCCAGTGCATGAGGATCCACGGCACGCCGGCATCGGCCACGACGGCGGCCATCTCCGGATCGGCCAATCCCCCGGAGACGTCGTTGACCACCACGGCCCCGGCGGCCAGGGCCTGGGCGGCGACCGCGGCCCGGGTGGTGTCGACGCTGCAGGCGATGCCGTCCCGGGACAGTGCCGCGATGACCGGCACCACCCGGTCGGTCTCCTCCTGCGCCGACACGCGGTGCGCGCCGGGCCGGGTGGACTCGCCCCCGATGTCGAGGAGATCGGCACCCTGCTCGGCCAGCCGACGGCTCCGTTCGACGGCGGCGGCGGGGTCGAGGAACCGTCCGCCGTCGGAGAACGAGTCGGGGGTGACGTTGACGACCCCCATGACGAGGGTGCGGAGGTCGGCGGGATCCACCGGTGCGGTGCCGTTCACCGGCCGGTGATCAGGCTCATCGCCTCGGCCCGGGTGCGGTCGCGGGACTGGAAGATGCCGCGGACGGCCGAGGTCGTCGTGGTGGCCCCGGGTTTGCGGACGCCGCGCATCGCCATGCACAGGTGCTCGGCCTCGATGACGACGATGGCGCCGGCGGGACGCAACCGCCGGACCAGGGCGTCGGCGATCTGGGTCGTCAGCCGTTCCTGCACCTGGGGGCGCCGGGCGTAGCCGTCGACCAGCCGGGCGAGCTTGGACAGCCCGGTCACCCGGCCGTCCGGACCGGGGATGTACCCGACGTGGGCGCGACCGAAGAACGGCACCAGATGGTGCTCGCACGTCGAGTACATCTCGATGTCCCGCATCAGGATCATCTCGCTGTGCTGCTCGTCGAAGACGGTGGCCAGCACCTCGTCCGGGTCGGTGTGCAGCCCGGAGAACTGTTCGGCGAAGGCCTTCGCCACCCGCATCGGGGTGTCCAGCAGACCGGCGCGGTCAGGGTCCTCCCCCATGGCCAGTAGCAGCTCCCGCACCGCCGACGCCGCCCGGGGCAGGTCGACGACCTGCGCACCGGACGCGGCGGCGGGAGCCTGCTGCGTGGCCGTCACCGGCGGCCGTCCCGCGGCGGGGCCCACGGATCACCCGGCTCGTCGGAACCGGGACCGGCGGCCGGCGGCGGGGTGGCCGGACCGGCCGGCGGCACCGATCCGCCGGGGCCGGGCCAGGAGGGACCGGGGTGGTACGGGTTCGCCGGCGGCTGGGCCTGGCCGTTCCCCGCCGGGTACCCCGAGCCGTTGGCCGGGCCCGCGGAACCCTTGTGCAGGTTCGGGCCGGAACCGTTCGTCCCGCCGTTGCCGTTGCCGTTGCCGGCCGCGGCCCGCTCCTCGTCGGACCAGCCGGGCAACGGGGCCAGCGGGCCGGGCAGCACACCGCCCCGCCAGTCGGCCGTCGACGGCTGGTTCCAGGTGGGACCTGTGGGCGCGCCGCCCGACGAGCCGGCGTTCGGCCCACCGGGGTAGTCGACCCGCGGGCCGGCCGAATAGCCCGACTGCGGCCCGGTGGTGTAGCCGGACTGCCCGCCCGGGCCCTGCAGGGCCCCGATCGGCACCGGAGGCTGACTCGGCTGACCGTTGCGGTCCTGTCCCTGGGCGTCGCTCACCGGGGGCGGCCACTCCTCGCCGCGTTCCAGGGCCAGCTCCCGCGGCGTCTTGATCGGCGGCCGGTCCGACGGCAGGCGGGTCCCGAATTCGTCGAACGTGGTGATCCGGGGGCGCTTCTCGACGTCGGCGAAGATGACCTCGAGATCGCGACGCTCCAGCGTCTCCTTCTCCAGCAGCGCAGCGGCCAGATCGTCGAGGATGTCCCGGTAGGTGTTGAGCACCGCCCAGGCCTCGGTGTGCGCGGCCTCGATGAGCGCCCGCACCTCGCTGTCGATCTCGCTGCCGACCTCGATGGAGTACTCCGGACCCGAGCCGTAGGTGCGGCCCAGGAACGGTTCGTCGTCGCCGTGGCCGTACTTGACGGCACCGAGCTTGGCCGACATGCCGTACTCGGTGACCATCGCGCGGGCGATCTTGGTGGCCTGGGCGATGTCGGAGGACGCGCCCGTGGTCGGCTCGGCGAAGACCAGTTCCTCGGCCGCGCGACCACCCATGGCCATGACCAGCCGGGCGATCATCTCCGAGCGGGTCATCAGGGACTTGTCGTCCTCGGGGACGACGAGGGCATGCCCGCCGGTGCGGCCGCGGGGCAGGATCGTCACCTTGTAGACCGGCTCCAGCCCGGGCATGGCCCAGGCAGCGAGGGCGTGGCCGCCCTCGTGGTACGCGGTGATCTTCTTCTCCTTGTCGGAGATAATCTTGCCCTTGCGCGCCGGCCCACCGACCACGCGGTCGACGGACTCCTCCAGCGCCGCGTTGGTGATGAGCGTGCCGTTCTCCCGGGCGGTCAGCAGCGCCGCCTCGTTGATGACGTTGGCCAGGTCCGCGCCGGACATGCCGACGGTCCGCTTGGCCAGCGACAGGAAGTCGACGTCCGCGGCGAACGGCTTGCCCTTGGAGTGCACGGCCAGGATGGCCTGCCGCCCCTTGAGGTCGGGCTGGCCGACCGGGATCTGCCGGTCGAAACGGCCGGGCCGCAGCAACGCCGGGTCGAGGATGTCGGGCCGGTTGGTGGCGGCGATGAGGATGATGCCGCCCTTGCCCTCGAAGCCGTCCATCTCGACGAGCAGCTGGTTCAGGGTCTGCTCGCGCTCGTCGTGACCGCCACCCATGCCGGCACCGCGGTGCCGACCGACGGCGTCGATCTCGTCGACGAAGATGATCGCCGGCGCGTTCGCCTTGGCCTGCTCGAACAGGTCGCGGACCCGGCTGGCGCCGACGCCGACGAACATCTCGACGAAGTCCGACCCCGAGATCGAGTAGAACGGCACCCCGGCCTCGCCGGCGACCGCGCGGGCCAGCAGGGTCTTACCGGTACCGGGCGGGCCGTAGAGCAGCACGCCCTTCGGGATCTTCGCGCCGAGCGCCTGGTAGCGGGTGGGGTTCTGCAGGAAGTCGCGGATCTCGTCGAGCTCCTCGACGGCCTCGTCGGCCCCGGCCACGTCGGTGAACTTGGTCTGCGGCATGTCCTTGGTCAGCAGTTTGGCCTTGGACTTGCCGAACGACATGACCTTGTTGCCGCCGCCCTGGGCGTTGTTCATCATCCACAGCAGGAACAGGATGATGAGCCCGACGGGTATCAGGTAGATGAGCAGCGAGAACAGCGCCGACTCCGAGGAGACGGTGGTGTTGTAGCCACCCGAGATGTTCGCGCTCTGGACGGCCTGGAAGATCTGGTCGGTCGACTGCAGCGGGTACTGCGTGTAGATCTGCGTGGCGCCGTCGACGGGGTTGTTGAGCGTCAGCCGGAGCCGCTGCTCCTTGTCGTCGATGATCGCGCTCGCGACGTTCTTGTCCGTCAGCTGGGACAGCGCCACCGAGGTGTTCTGCTGCACGTAGCCGCGGGTGTCGTCGGCGAAATAGGAATAGGTCAGGTACAGCAACAACGCCACGGCGACCCACACCAGTGGCGACTTCAACAGACGCTTACGGTCCATGCGGCTTCCGGCCGCTGACGCGGCCTCGACCCTCCTGACGATGTCGAGCGAGTCCGTTCCACCGTCGGGGGACCCTGCGGGTTCCCCGGCGGCTGCTCATCCGGGCAGCGCAGGGGCGCAACCAGAGGATCGAGCGTACCGCGCAGGCCCGACAGTTCTCCGACGTCGCCTACCCGGTCACCCGCACGAACGACTGTCGGACCTCCGGCGTTCCCGTCCGGCCCATGCTCACAGCGAACAGACCAACCGGAAGCGACGAACGGTGACCGGCCGAGCTGCGGGCCCGGCGAGATCTCAGCTGTACCTGGTGACCGGCCGAGCTGCGGGCCCCGCCCGAGATCTCAGCTGTACATGTGAGCGCCGAGCAGCCCCACGAACGGCAGGTCGCGGTAGCGCTCGTTGTAGTCGAGGCCGTAGCCGACGACGAACTCGGTGGGGATGTCGAACCCGACGTAGCGCACGTCGACATCGACCTTGAGGGCCTCGGGCTTGCGGAGCAGGGCGACCACGTCGATCGCCGCCGGTGACCGGGTGGCCAGGTTCTTCTGCAGCCAGGACAGCGTCAGGCCGGAGTCGATGATGTCCTCGACGATCACCACGCGGCGACCGGTGATGTCCCGGTCGAGGTCCTTGAGGATGCGCACCACACCGGAGGACGAGGTGGCCGACCCGTAGGAGCTGACGGCCATGAACTCCAGCTCGCTGGGGATGGGCATGGCCCGGGCGAAGTCGGTCGTGAAGGTGACCGCGCCCTTGAGCACGCAGATCAGCAGCGGCGGCGAGTCCAGCTCGTGGTCCGCGGCCACCGCCGCGGCCAGCTCGACGATCTTGGCCTGCAGCTGGTCCTCGCCGATCAGGGTGGCCTTGAGCTCCCCCGGGTACCCGTGCCCGGCGCCGGGATCACCGTCCGGGCCGTCCGCCGGGATCGCGTCGGCGGCGTCGATCCGGGTGGTGCGGAATCCGCCCGCCGGGGTCGGGTCCGCGTCCGCGTCGGATGCAGGGGTGGTGACGTTCACTGTGCTCCTCGAGGGATCGGCGGGGGCCCTTGTGCGGTGACGTCCCGAGCTTGCCATCCGCCGCGCCACCCCGATGCCGCCGGGTCCCGCCCGACCGGATGAACCGGACGGGACCGCGACGGGCGCACCGCTCAGAGCTCGACGGTGTCGTTCTCCTGGCCGATCATGTTGTCCGGGTTGCGGGTGACGGCGGCGCGCAGAATGCCCAGCAGCTGGACCATCCGGTTGCCGGGACCGTCCCAGTACTCGGCGCTGTCGGCGTGCACCTTGATCAGGCCCAGGTTGGGGGTGTCGAGCCCGTCCGGGAACCAGGCGTTCAGCACCGGGCTCCACAGCTCCTTCGCCTTGGCCTTGTCGTGGACGATCGAGGCGGTTCCGGCGATCGACGTCCACGCGGTGTTCTTGGCGTTACTGAACGAGACGTTGACCGAGGGGTTGGCCTGGATCTCGGCCACCTTGTCGGAGTCGTCCTCGACGAAGAACCACAGGTCCCCGTCGAACTCGATCTCCTGCAGCGCCATGGGGCGGGCCAGGTGCTTGCCGTCGGTGGTCATGGTGGTGAGCATCGCGATCCGGGCGTCCTTGACCAGCTCGGCCACCTTGGCGACGCCTTCCTCGTGCTCGGCGGCGGTCGTGCCGCCGGGCCCGGCGGGCGTGCTGAGCGGAGTGTTCATGTCCTGTTCCTCACGGTGGGCGGTCGGGGTCAGGTGCACTCGGTTCCCGAGCCGTCCGGCGTCGAAACCGCCGGGCAGCCGCACCCTCTCGTGGCCACCGGGGGTCGTCACCCGGCGGTCGAGCCGGTGCAGGTGATCGGCGGTGAGCGTCGTGACGCCGTGGTCGGCGGCCCAGCGTCGCAGCACGCGGGTGCGCACGGCCCGGGGCCACCCGGCCAACCGGTCGGCGGTCAGCGCCCCGTCCGGGCGGCGGCACTCCCGGTCGGCGCGGGCGGCCAGCTCGTCCAGTCCGTGCAGGTCGTCGGCCATCAGCGTGGCCGTCCGGGCCAGGGCCGGGGCCACCCCGCCCCCGAGGACGTTTTCCAGCAGGGGCAGCACCTCGGTGCGGATGCGGACCCGGGTGAAGGTCCGGTCGCGGTTGTGCGGGTCCTGCCAGGGTCGTAGCCCCGCGGCCCGACAGGCCGCCTCGGTGTCGGCGCGGCCGACGTCGAGCAGGGGGCGCCCCCACGGCTCCCGCCACGGGAGCATGCCGGCGATCGACCGTGGCCCGGACCCGCGGGCCAACCCGAGCAGGACGGTCTCGGCCTGGTCGTCGCGGGTGTGGGCGAGCAGCACGGCGCCCGCGCCGCAGGCGGCGGCCGACTCGCGCAGGGCGGCGTACCGGGCTCGCCTAGCGGCGGCCTCCGGGCCGCCCGGGCCGGCGACCCGCACCGTCCGGACGTCGACCTGCGGATAGCCCAGGGCCAGCAGGTCGGCCCGTACCTGGCCGGCCCGCGCGGCGGACCCGTCCTGCAGGCCGTGGTCGACGGTGACGGCGGCGATACGGCGGTCCCCCGGCTCCGCCGCTGCGACCCGTGCGACGGCCAGCGCCAGCGCCAGCGAGTCGGCGCCGCCGGAACACGCGACCAGGACCGGCCGATCGCCGGGGGCGTGGCGGTCCAGCCACGCGCGGACGGCCCGCTCGACCGGTCCGGTGGCGACCCCGTTCACGACGCGCCGCGGACCCGGGTCAGCCCAGGACCCGACGCACCCAGACCTCGGGTGCGGTGATCTCGGCCCGGGTCGGCAGGGTGTCCGCCGAGGTCCAGACGGTGTTGAAGCCGTCCATGCCGGCCCGGTCGACGACGGCGCGGACGAACGCCGCGCCCTTGACGTACTGGCTCATCTTCAGGTCCATCCCCAGCAGCGCCCGGATGAGCCGGTCGACGGGGCCGCGCGTCTTGGCCCGCCGCGCGGTGAACGACGCGCGGATGCTGGCGACGGAGGGGACGACGGCCGGGCCGACGGCGTCCATCACGTGGTCGGCGTGGCCCTCCAGCAGGCTCATGAAGGCCATCAGCCGGTCGAAGATCTCCCGCTGTTCCGGGCTCTGCAGCGTCTCGACCCAGTTGCCGGAGTCGCGACCCGCGCGCCCCCGCCGGGCGGTGACGGCGGCGACGGCCCGGCTGACGACGGCCGACGGGTCGGTCTCCGAGCGGTCGGCGAATTCGGCCACCAGGCCGCGGAAGTGTTCCCGCAGCCACGGGTTGGCGGTGAACTGCAGCCGGTGGGTGCTCTCGTGCAGACACACCCACAGGCGGAAGTCGACCGGGTCGGCCCGCAGTTCGCGTTCGACCTTGACGACGTTCGGGGCGACCAGCAGCAGCCGCCCCGGGTCGCCGGCGGCGGACGGCACCATCGGGTCGTACTGACCCAGGACCCGGCCGGACAGGAACGCCAGGACCGCGCCGATCTGGGCGCCGGTCACTCCGCGGGTCAGACCCTGGGCCGGTCCGGTGAGCTGGGCGCCGAGCTTGTCGGTGATCGGGGCGGTCAGCTCGGCCATCCCGGCGGCCGTCGCGGCCACCCACCCGGGCCGGTCGACGACCTCGGCGTCGGCCACCGGCAGGTCGGCGCCGAGCCCGGTCGTGTCCCGGACGGCCAGTTCGGCCTGGGCCGACAGTTCCCGCAGGTCGGCGACGACAGTCGCGGCCTCCGCGGGGGTCACCTTCGGCCCGGCGGGCGCCAGCCGCTGCCCGGTCCGGACGGCGGTGGTCCAGTCGATCGGCGACGGCGCGGACCCGTCGGCGGGGTGCGGACTCATCGGGCCGCTCAGGTGCAGCCGCAACCGCGGAGCGCGGAGGCGACGGCGTCGAGGGCCGGACGGGTCCCGGAGGTGACCCCGTTGGAGACGAACGCGAAGACCAGGATGCGGCCGTCCTGGTCGGGCACGTAGCCGGTCAGGGCGTAGGTGACCTGCAGTGATCCGGTCTTGGCCCGCACCCAGCCGGCACCGGCCCGGGAGGCCCCCTCGGCGTACCGGTCGGCCAGGCTGCCGGACACCCCGGCGACCGGCAGCCCGGTCAACAGGTTCCGCAGGGTCGCCGGGTCGCCCTTGACGGCCCGGTCCATCAGCTGGGCCATCACGATGGGCGCCACGCGGTCGTCGTTGGACAGCCCGGAACCGTCGTAGATCTCGACGCCGATCGGGTCGACGCCCAGGGCCTGCAAGGCCTCGCCGATGGCGGCGGTGGCTCCGGCGAAGCTGGGCGGCGCGCCGCGGGCGATGGCGACCTGCCGGGCCAGCGCCTCGGCCAGCACGTTGTCGGAGTTGACCAGGGCCTGCGAGAGCAGCACCGACAGCGGCTGGGAGGACACCTGGGCGATGACCTCGCCGCCCTCCGGAGCCGTGCCGTTGACCAGGGTCAGGTTCTCGTTGCCGAGCAGCCGGGCGAGCGCCTTGCCGGCGGTGTTCGCCGGGTCGCCGGTGCGGGGCGAATTCTCGTTGGACGGGTCCACACGGTCGCCGTCGACCATCAGCGGCGACATCTTGGTGATGTAGCCCTGGGCGTTACCCGAGGTGCCTTGGATGTCGCCGGTCAGCCAGCCCTGGGCGAAGTCGGGTCCGGTCCAGTACGAGGTGTCCAGGACGATGCGTTTGACGACGACCCCGCTGGCCTTGATCTGTGCGGCCAGGTCGGACATCAGGGGCGCGCCCTCGTAGACGGTGCCCACCTTCGGGTCGCGGGCCGACAGCGTCACGTCACCCCCGCCGACCAGGACGATGTCGCCCTCCTGGTCGCCCTTGACGACCCGGGTGACCAATCTCTCGGTGGGGTCGGCCGACGTCAGCAGGGCCGCCCCGGTGAGCACCTTGGTGGTCGACGCCGGGATCTGCAGGGCATTGGGGTTCTCGCTCCACAGCGTGGTCCCGGACGCCGGGTCCATGATCACGCCGGAGAACTGGCCCAGGGCCGGATTGGCCAGCGCGGAGGCGAGCTGCGCAGCGACGCCCGCTTCGGTCGGGGCCTGGCCCGACCCGGTCAGCGGGGCCAGCGCGGCCGCCGGAGCGGTCACCGCGGGATCGGAGACCGAGGCCGCCGTCGAGGACCCGCCATTGCTGCTGTTACCCGGCCGGAGCAGGACGAATGCCGTCACCGCCAGGGCGACCACCACGACCAGGCCCACCACGATCAACGCCGTGCGCCGATTTCCCCGCACCGTGGCCACGCCGTACCTCCTGCCGTCTCCGGCCCGGATGGTCCCCGGCCCGCCCCTCGTCACCGGCCGGCGACACCGTGCCCGCCCGCATTCGGCGACGGCACGGCGGCGCTCGTCGCGCCCGGCACCGGTCCAGACTAGAGTCTGACGAGTTCTCGATCGGCGTCCTGATCTCGGGACACGTCCTGGGGGGCCTCACGAAAGCCGGTGCCGTTCGCGCGCGCCGAGCCGACGTCCCGTCCCCGTGTGCGTGACGAACCGGACGGGACGACAGAATCAGACACTGAGACAGCACCTGACTGACACTGTCGCCGACCTGGAGTCGGCGCCGGCCGAGCGAAAGGCGACACGGTGGAATTCGACGTCACCATCGAGATCCCCAAGGGCAGCCGCAACAAGTACGAGGTGGATCACGAGTCCGGTCGGATCCGCCTGGACCGGACCCTGTTCACCGCGACGCAGTACCCCGCGGACTACGGCTTCATCGACGACACCCTGGGCCAGGACGGCGATCCGCTGGACGCGCTGGTGCTGCTCTCCGAGCCCACATTCCCGGGTTGCCTGGTCACGGCCCGGGCCATCGGGATGTTCCGCATGACGGACGAGAAGGGCCCGGACGACAAGGTCCTCTGCGTGTCGGCCACCGACCCGCGGCAGAACCACCTGCAGGACATCACCGACCTGCCGATCTTCGAACGGCTGGAGATCCAGCACTTCTTCGAGGTCTACAAGGACCTGGAGCCCGGCAAGAGCGTCGAGGGCGCCGAGTGGGTCGACCGCGCGGCCGCCGAGGAGGAGATCAAGATCTCCTACGACCGTGAGCGCAAGCACCTGGCCGCCCTCGAGGCCGCGGGGAACGTGCACGAGGTGAGCTCGGACAAGACGGTCGAGGCGCCGAGCCCGGGCCGTCACTGACACTCCCGTCCACTCCGGGCGACCGGAGCGGATACCCGACGGGGCCGGACACACCACCGTGCGGTGGAGGTGTCCGGCCCCGTCGTCGTTGGGTCGGGTGGGGGTCTACCAACGGCCGCCGCTCTGCACCTCACGCAGCCGCGGACGGACGTCGAGCAGGTAGACGAGGCTGCCGGTCAGCGCGGCCAGCCAGAAGATGGTCTGCGGGGCGAACAGCCCGAAGACGATCGACATGCAGAGCACCACGCCGCAGGCGCCGGTGATGCCCGTCCAGGTGCCCTTGGTCTGCTTGTCCGCGGCCGCGAACGCGTCGGGTCGCCGGCTGAAGGCGTCGACCATCGCGAAAATTCCCAGGGCCGCTCCGGCGAAGGAGAGCGCCAGGTTGATGGCACCGGTGATCGTGTAGGCGATCTGCACCACCCCAGGGTAACCGGAGCCGGTCGCCGGCCGGCGTCGCCGACCTGGGTGGACGTGGCGCCGGGATCAGGACGGTGTCCGCCGCCCGCGGGTCTTTGTCGTGCGCGGGGCCGGGGTGCGGGGGGCGGCGGCCTTGGTGGCGGCCTGTCGGCTGGCCGTCTTCCGCGGCGGGGGCACCGCGACCGGCGCCGGCGTGCTGGCCGGGGCCGGCTTGCGGGACGGGGACGGCGTGCGGGGCGGTGACGCATCGGCAACCGCCGCCGCGGCGGCCCGGGCGGTCTTCCCGGACCGTCCGGGCGCCGCCGGAGCGGTGGACGCCGCCGCCTTCTTCGCTCGCGTCGGGGCCGCCGCGGCGGTCGCCGTTGCCGGCTTCGCCGCCGAGCGACGGGGGACCGCCTTGGCCGGCGCGGCCACGGACACCGGGGCGGCCGCGGACGTGGCGCGCGGGCGGCTCCGGCGGACGGCAGCCGGGCGGGTCACTCCCGGCCGCTCGGCCGGCACCGGGGCCGGAGCCGTGGCCACCCGCACGGTTCCGGCGGCTCGGTCGGCGGTGGCCTCCACCACCGTGCCGGGCCGGGAGGACGCGGAGCGGACGTCGGACCAGATGCGGTCACCCCGGCGGGCCAGCCCGCCGTAGATGACGCCGGCCGCCTCGGTGTAGGCCTCCAGGGTGCTGCGGACGGCGGCGGGATCGAGCTCACCGGTCGCCCGGGTCAGCGCGGCGACCCGCCCCGGCAGCTCCGCGGCTAGTCCCTGCAGACGGCCGGGCAGTTCCCCGGCGAAGTGCTGCACCGATGCGGCGACCCCGGCGGCCGCGGCGACGACCTCGTCACCGTCGACCGGGAGTCCGGCGACCTGCTCACGGGCCATCTCCCGCAGCACGGCCAGGTGCTCCACGGCCAGGTCGCCCGCGCCGATGGCGGCGAGCAGGGGACGGGGCAGCCCCGCGAAGCGGCCGGCCAGCTGGTCGATGGCCCCGTCGGAGACGGCCCGCAGGGCCTCCCCCGAGATGGTCCGCAGGTCCGGGACGAGGCCCATGACGTCTCCCTTCGGCCGGCGCCGGAGCTGGACGACTCCCGCTCGCGCGCACCCACGGTAACCGCCCGATACCGGTGTGCCGAGGCCCCGTGACCGGACCCACGCCCGGATCCGGGCCGGAGTCCACGGCGGGGACTCAGAGGAACAGCTGCGCCAGGGTGTAGATGACCAGGCCGGCCAGCGCGCCGACGACGGTGCCGTTGATACGGATGAACTGCAGATCCCGACCCACCTGGAGCTCGATCTTGCGACTGGTGGCCTCACCGTCCCAGCGGGCGATGGTCTCGTCGATGATCCCGGTGATGTTGCGGGCGTGATGGCGGGACACGTATCCGGCGGCGTCGGCGATCCAGCCGTCCACCTTGGTCGCCATCTCCCCTCCGTCGACGAGCTGCTGACCGAAGTTCCGCAGACCCTCGGTCACCGACGTGCGCAGCGGGGACTCGGGGTCCTCGGCCGCCTGCAACAGGGATGCCTTCACCGACGTCCAGGCGCTGGCCGCGAGCGAGCGCACCTCGGCGTTCTCGATGATCCGTTCCTTGATCGTCTCGGCCTGGGCGATGGTCTTCTCGTCGTGCTGCAGGTCCTGGGCGAACTCGGCCAGGAACCGGTCCAGCGCCCCCCGCAGCTGGTGGTTCGGGTCGGTCTTGACCGCGAGCATGAACGACTCGACCTCGTGGTAGATCCGGTCGGCGATCACCCCGTCGAGGAACCGCGGCGACCAGGACGGCGCCCGCTGCGAGACCACCCGGGCGACCACCGTGTAGTTGTTACGGACCCAGTCGTAGCCGTGGTCGATGACGAAGTCGACCAGCGGACGGTGGTCGCCCCGTTCGAACACCTCGGCGGCGATCCGCCCGAGGTACGGGCCGATCTGCACCTCGTCGACCTTGCGGCGGACCAGACCTTCGAGCACCTCGGCCACCTGGTCGTCCGACAGCACGTTGCTGATGCCGCGCACCGCGGTGGCCAGTTCCGCGGTGACCCGCTCGGCCGACCCGGGGGCGATCAGGAACTCCCCGGCCCGGGCGGCCACCGAGAACTGGGCCAGCTTGTCGCGGACCACCGTCTCGGACAGGAAGTTGGTGGCCACGAACTCCGAGAGCGAGGAGCCGATGGCGTCCTTGCGGTTCGGGATGATCGCGGTGTGCGGGATCGGCAGTCCCAACGGCCGGCGGAACAGTGCGGTCACCGCGAACCAGTCGGCCAGGGCGCCGACCATGCCGGCCTCGGCCATCGCCCGGACGTACCCGAGCCAGGGGTAGGTGTCCTGCAGCGAGTAGGCGATGACGAACAAGACCGCCATGAAGACCAGCGCGCCGGTGGCCACCGTCTTCATGACGCGGAGCCGACGGCGGCGCTCGGCGTCGGCCGGATTCAGCATTTCGGTGGTGGTCACCCGCGCATTGTTCCCCGCCGGGTAGGAATGACGAGTGCTGACCGACCCGATGGTGTCCCGGTTGCGACCGTTCACCACCACGATCTTCGCCGAGATGTCGGCGTTGGCCGTGGCCACCGACGCGATCAACCTGGGCCAGGGCTTCCCGGACACCGACGGTCCGCCGGCCGTGCTGGAGGCCGCCCGGCAGGCCATCTCCGACGGGGTGAACCAGTACCCGCCCGGTCCCGGTCGACCGGAACTGCGACAGGCGATCGCCGCCGTTCGGGCGCAGACCTACGGCCAGCACTTCGATCCCGACACCGAGGTGCTGGTGACGGTCGGCGCCACCGAGGCGATCGCTGCCGCCGTGCTCGGCCTGTGCGAACCGGGTGACGAGGTCATCGCCCTCGACCCCTGCTACGACTCCTACCCCGCGGTGGTCGCGATGGCCGGGGCCGTGCTGCGGCCGGTGCCGCTGCGTCCGGACGCGACCGGGCGGTTCGCCCTGGACGTCGACCAGCTGGCCGCGGCGATCACGCCGCGGACCCGGCTGCTGCTGCTCAACACCCCGCACAACCCGACCGGCACGGTGCTCACCGATGCCGAGCTCGACGGGGTCGCGGAGCTGGCCGTCCGGCACGACCTCATCGTCGTCACCGACGAGGTGTACGAGTACCTGACGTTCGACGGGGTCGCCCATCGGCCGCCGGCGACGTTCCCGGGGATGGCCGAACGGACGGTCACGGTGTCCAGCGCGGGCAAGTCGTTCAGCGTGACCGGCTGGAAGATCGGCTGGGCCTGCGGGCCGGCGCCGCTGATCGCCGCCGTGCGGGCGGCCAAGCAGTTCCTCACCTACGTCGGCGGCGCACCCTTCCAGCCCGCCGTCACGGTCGCCCTGACCAGCGAGCTGGAGTGGGTCCGGCAACTCCGGGGCGACCTGCAGCGCAAGCGGGACCGCCTCTCGGCCGGGCTGCGGGCCGCCGGGTTCGAGGTGCTGCACCCGCAGGGCACCTACTTCGTGATGACCGACATCCGGTCCCTGGGAGAAAGCGACGGCATGCGGTTCTGTCTGGAACTACCGCACCGGGTGGGCGTGGTCGCCGTTCCCGGCGAAGTCTTCTTCGCCGATTCCGAACGCGGAAAACCGTTCGTACGCTTCGCGTTCTGCAAGCGGGACGAGGTCATCGACGCCGCGTGCGAGCGGCTGGCCGGTCTGCACCGGGAATCAGGCCGATGACCGCCGCCACCGACCGGATCGCGACCCTGCTGAACCGGGCACCGGTCTTCGACGGACACAACGACGTCGCCTGGGCGCTCCGTCGACTCGTGGCCGGCCGACCCGAGACCGCCCTGGACGGCGTCGATCTCGGCGCAGCGCAACCGGCCCTGCACACCGATGTCCCCCGTCTGCGGGCCGGCGGGGTGGGGGCGCAGTTCCTCTCCGTCTACGTTCCCGGCACCCTGTCCGGCGGGGCGGCGGTGACGGCGGTCCTAGAGCAGATCGACTGCGCGCACCGCATCATCGCCCGGCACCCGAAGACGTTCCGGTTCTGCCGGTCGGCGGACGACGTGCGCGCGGCCCACGCATCGGGACGGATCGGCGCACTGCTCGGAGCCGAGGGCGGGCACAGCATCGACGATTCACTGGCCGTCCTGCGCATGCTCGACCTGCTGGGCGTGGCCTACATGACGCTGACCCACAACGAGAACACCCCGTGGGCCGATTCGGCGACGGACGTGCCGGCGGTCGACGGTCTGAACGACCGTGGGCGTCAGGTGGTGGCGGAGATGAACCGGCTGGGCATGCTCGTCGACCTGTCACACGTCGCCGCCACCACCATGCACGCCGCGTTGGACGCCACCCGGGCGCCGGTGCTGTTCTCGCACTCGTCGTGCCGGGCGGTCACCGACCACGTCCGCAACGTGCCGGACGACGTGCTCGAGAGGCTGCCGGCCAACGGCGGCGTGGTGATGGTGACGTTCGTCCCGGACTTCGTCTCGCAGGCCTGCGCCGACCACACCCGCGCCCAGGAGGCACAGGCGCAGCGACTCGGACTCTCCCGGGTGACCGTCTACACCCAGGACGACGGGCGCGATCACGACCCGGGGGCGGTCGATGCCCTGCGGCAGTGGCAGGCCGCGCATCCCCGGCCGCGGGCGACCGTGACGGATGTCGCCGACCACGTGGAGCACGCCCGGGCGGTGGCGGGTCCGGCGCACATCGGACTGGGCGGGGACTACGACGGCACGGCGGACCTGCCCGACGGCCTGTCGGACGTCTCCGGCTACCCGGCCCTGCTGTCCGAGCTCGCCGAGCGGGGGTGGTCGGACGCCGATCTGGCCGCGCTGACGTGGGGCAACGCGCTGCGGGTCCTGGGGGCCGCGCAGGACGTCGCCTCATCGGGTGACCCTGTGTGACCGGCATGCGGCCATCGGTGGACCGAGATGAACGCCGTGTCAACGAGCGGCAAAATGTGTTCGACTGTGTCGCTTCGCGTTCACCATTGTGTGACTGAGATGGGCGTTTATGCGCGACTCAACGGGTTATAGACAATTGTCCCCGTAAGGGTTGCCCTGACCCCGGAGCGGGAGTAGACATGAGCCCGCAGGAGGGACGGCTGACGCCGAAGTCGGTTCTGATCCCTAGTGAGCTGAAGCCCCCGACCGGATGACCTGGTGACGCCGTGCGTCACTCCCCCGATGTGGCATCGGGCGCGGATCCGGCAAGGGACTTCGGTGCGGCGGGCGGTTGTCGCGCGTGGACGAGCCATCGATGGTCTCGTTCGCTGCAGCGATGAGAGCGGGTGGCCACCCCGTCGTCCGGTAGCGGAGCAGCGTCGCCCCGCCCGGATCCGGCACCGCGCAGCGGGGCTCGGCGCAATGGCGCGCCGGGCCCCGCTTCCATGTCTGCCGTCGTCCTGTCGCCCGATGCTCCCGGCCCTCAGCCCACCGAACTCCGTTGGCGCGCTCGTCCCGTCGGGCGGACCATGACCGGGGCCGTCCCGGCCGACGACGAGAGGTGTCCGCATGCGCATCGCGATGGCCAACGACCACGCGGGGTTCGCCCTCAAGACCGAGATCGCCGCCCAGTTGCGGGGCCTCGGACACGAGGTGGTGGATTTCGGGACCCATGACGAGAATGCCTGCGATCTGCCCGACGTCGTCTATCCGGCCGCGCTGGCGCTCAGCCGCGGCGAGGTGGACCGGGCGATCTTCGTCGACGGGGTCGGCTACGGCAGCGCGATGATCGCCAACAAGGTGCCGCGGGTGTTCGCGGCGGTCTGCCAGGACCCGTTCTGCGCCGAGCTGTCCCGCTCGCATTCGGCCACCACCGCACTGTGCCTGGGCGGCAAGATCATCGGCTCGGCCCTGGCCCTGGAGATCGTCCGGGTGTGGCTGACCACCGAGCCGCTGACCGACGAGAAGTACCGGCGCCGGGTGGACAAGGTCGTCGCCATCGACGCCCGGCACGTCGGTGACGCCACCCCCGGCCCGACCGCGGTCTGAGTCGGGTAGACATCACCCGCTGCCGACTGCGGCACTGGGGACCTGGGTCCATTGTTGGATCTTGGGGTCGTTCCTAGCGTCAGGGAGTTCGCACGCTGCGAGCACCCGGACGGATCACCAGCCGGGGCCGTGTCCCGGAAGGACCGTCATGTCCACCATCCCCGTCGCCCGTCGTCCCGTGCTGATCACCGTCCTGGTGGTCCTGGTCGTCGTCGCCGGCATCTCCGCCGCTCTCGCCGCGCTCGTGCTGCTGACGCTGCCGCAGGTGCCGTTCGTCACCGGCATCGGGCAGGCCGTCGTGGCCGTCGCCTACTTCGCGGTGGCCAAGGGCCTGCTCGACGGCAACCCCACGGCCCGCCTGGTCGCCGCTGTCGTGGCCGTGCTGCAACTCGTCCTGGCGATCACGGCCTTCATCACGGTCAACGACGCCAGCGGTGGTGCGGTGACCACCCGCTGGACCAGCATCCTGTTCCCGATCCTGGTGCTGGTCGTGCTGTTCACGCCCAAGGCCAACGCGTTCTTCAGCGGCCGCCGCTGACCCGTACGGCGACCGGCCATGGTGCGGGTCGGTAAAGGCTGCCGCCACCCGTCGCGCGGTAGCGACAGCCTTCACCGACCCACGGGCTGGGCAGCGGCCGGCCGGACCCCGGCGAACGGGGAGCGAACGAACCAGCCGGGCAGCGCCCGCCGCAGCTCGGCCGGCCCATGCACCCGGACGTCACCGGACCGCAGCACGTCGTCCCACTCCAGGTCGCCCCGCCAGTAGCGGACGAGCGGCGCGAGCCGGGCGTGCAGGGTGAGCGCCACCGGGTGGCCGGGGTCGCTGTCGCAGACGTCCGCCTCGGGCGCTTCGATGACCAACCACCAGGACCGTGCCCGGGGTGGGCCGTCCGGGAAGTGCAGCTGCAGGACGGTGCGGGCGGCCGGCGCCGCCGCGCTCAGGCTGCGGTGCATGTCCCAGAGCAGCAGCTTGGGGTCCAGGTCGGCGTCACCGAGCTCACCGATCCATCGCATCCCCCACGACCCGACCGCCTCGATGACCGGACGCAGCTCGTAGCCGGCCGGCTCGAGGACCCAGCGGTCACCGCGCCGGGCGACCAGCCCGGCCCGTTCCAGCTGTTGGAGCCGACGGGACAGCAGGCTGGGCGACATGCGCGGCAAGCCGCGCCGCAGCTCGTTGAAATGCTCGCTGCCGGCGATCATCTCGCGGATCAACAGCAGCGTCCACCGCTCGTCGAGCAGCTCCATCGCCTTGGCCACGGGGCAGAACTGCCGGTATCCGGCACCCATCGGGACAGCGTAGGACCGCGTCTGTTTCCTGTCACGATGCCGGTTCCCGACGGGGCGAGGGCGCCCGGCGGCCGGTACAGATCTCGAACTGGTGGCGGCGGGTTCCCGATTCCTACGGTCGACGGACCGGCCCAGCCGTGCCGGTCCCACTCGCCGCCCTCGGCGGCCCCGACCGGGAGGTCGTCCCATGACCAGCGGTTCCCTCACGTCCACCAGCGGCGCCACACCGTCGACCGACGACGCCGCCGACTCCGCGCTCAAGGCCCGCCACCGGGCGCTGTGGGCACTGGGTGACTACCCGTCGGTCGCCGCCGAAGTCATCGCCGACCTCGGTCCCGAACTGGTCGCCGCCGCACAAGTGTCGGCCGGCGACCGGGTGCTGGACGTCGCGGCCGGCACCGGCAACGCGGCCATCCCCGCCGCCCGGACCGGCGCCGCGGTGACCGCCTCCGACCTGACCCCGGAGCTGCTGGCCACCGGCGAGAACGCCGCCCGGGCCGAAGGTCTGACCCTGGACTGGCAGGAGGCGGACGCCGAGCACCTGCCGTTCGCCGACGCCACCTTCGACGTCGGCCTGTCCTGTGTCGGCATCATGTTCGCCCCGCACCACCAGGCGGCCGCGGACGAGTTGCTGCGGGTGGTCCGGCCGGGCGGGCGGATCGCCCTGACGTCGTGGACCCCGGCCGGATTCATCGGCCGGCTCTTCACGACGATGAAGCCGTTCGCTCCCCCACCCCCGCCCGGCGTGTCGCCGGCCCCGCTGTGGGGGGACGAGGACCACGTCCGCGGTCTGTTCGGCGACCGTGTGCAGGACGTGCGCGCCGATCGCCGACGGCTGCCGGTGTCCCGCTTCCGGACTCCGGCTGAGTTCCGCGAATTCTTCGGCACCCGCTACGGCCCGACCATCGCCGTCTACCGGGCCCAGCAGAACGACGCAGAGCGGGTCGCCCTGGACACCGCACTGGAGGACCTGGCCGCGTCAGACATGGATGCGGGCGGGGCGATGGAATGGGAGTACCTGCTGCTGACCGCCCGCCGCGCCTGAGCCCGGGAGGTTCCTGTGGTTCGTCCGGGTCGTCCGCCTAGGCTCACTTCATGGCCCACCACCGCATCCGGGAGTCGCGCTGAGCCGCGCGGCCGGCCGCGAACCGGCCAGGGCGCCGGCGCGGGGAGGCGCGACGAGCAGAAGCACACCGGCGGGCCGGGACCCGGACGCCGCGGTGGTCGGGGCGCGGATCCGGACGTTCCGGGTCGAGCAGGGCCTGTCGCTGCGCAAACTCGCCGAGCGCAGCGGCCTGTCGGCCGGCTTCCTCTCCCAGGTCGAACGGGGCCTGAGCTCGATCGCGCTGTCCAGCCTGCGCACCGTCGCGACCGCCTTGCAGCGTCCGGTGGCGGACTTCTTCCCGATCACCGATGCGGCCGGGGAGGCCGGGGACGGTGTCGTGTTCACCCTGAACCGGGCGACGGGCGGACCGACCGGGCAGCGGGTGGTCTCCGGTGGGCGCCACTACGAGCTGCTGTCGTCCCGGGCACCCGGACTCGTCCTGGAACCGATGCTGGTCGTCATCGAGCCGGGCGGCGATCTGGAGGAGCCGACCGCGCACGCCGGCGAGGAGTTCGCCTACGTGGTGCGGGGCACGCTGAGCTACGAGGTGGACGGGGTGACCCACCGTCTGGGGGTCGGCGACAGCCTGCACCTGCGGTCCAACACCCCGCACCGCATGCACAACGACACCGACGAGCTCACCGTGGTGGTCTCGGTCGTCACTCCCCGGCTGCTGTGAGCGACCGGACGCTCACGAAACGTCGGCGGTTCGTCAAAACTCTGTTACGCCTCTTCTAACGGGGTGTTTGATGCAGTAAAACACTGGGCAGCGCCAACGTCGGGTGGCGTGGCACCAGCAGCCCCGTGGAGGTTCCGTGTCCTCGCATTCTTCGCTCCGGTCGCGCCGGGTCCGGACCCGTGCGGCCGGCGCGGCCGTGATCGCCGCGCTCCTGCTGGGCGGCTGCGCCGCCGGCAGCAACCAGTCCTCGACCACGTCCGGCACCGCCGGCTCCGCCGCCGGAACGTCCGGCAGCGGCAGCGCGCCGGCCGGCGCCAGCGGGGAGCTGCGCATCGCCATCCCGGCCTACCCGGGCAGCTGGGACCAGGACTTCGTCGCCTTCGATCCGGTCGCCCTGGCCGTCTTCAAGAACGTCTACCCGTACCTGGTCGACTACGGAGTCACCCAGGTCGACGGCAAGCCGGTCATGGACACCGCGACCATCCTGCCCGCCTGGGCCGAGTCGTTCACCTCCACCGACGGTGCCCTGTGGACGCTGAAGCTGCGCGAGGGGGCGAAGTTCCCCAGCGGCAATCCGATCACCGCCGAGGACGTGAAGTGGTCCAAGGACCGCGCGTTCGCGGCCAAGGCCAACGTCGCCGGCGTCTACAGCCTCATCGGCCTGACCGACCCGTCGCAGATCACCGTCGTCGACGACCGCACGGTGACCTTCCAGCAGGCCTTCCCCAGCGCGCTGAGCGAGCAGATCCAGGCCATCAGCCTGTTCATCTACGACTCGAAGAAGATGAAGGAGCACGCCACCGACGCCGACCCGTGGGCGAAGGAGTGGGCGGCCCAGAACCCGAGTGACGGTGGGCTGTACAACGTCTCGGCCGCCACCCCCGGCCAGGAGATCGTGCTGACCGCCAACCCGGACTACCCCGCCGAGGACGGGCCGAAGACGCAGACCATCCGGCTCACGGTGGCCTCCGACCCGGCCGCCGAGAGTCTGCTGCTGCGCAACGGCGACGTCGACATCGCGCTGGGCCTGGGTCGCCAGGAGATCGCCGACCTGTCCGGCGTGAACGGCCTGACCACGATCACCTCGCCGTCCAACGAGATGATCTCGATGCCGATGAACGTCGCCGCCGCCCCGTTCGACAACCCGCAGGTCCGGCAGGCCGTCGCGCTGGCCGTCCCGTACGACTCGATCATCAGCAGCGTGTACAACGGCGGCGCCCGCCGCCCGAAGAGCATCGTGCCGATCGACATGCCCGGATACAGCGAGGCCGGGTTCCCGTACGACACCGACCTGGACAAGGCCAAGGCCCTGATGGCCCAGGCCGGCAACCCGGCGATCACCACGCAGATCGTCTACGCGGCCGAGAGCGGCGAGCAGCAGCAGATCGCCGTCCTGGTCTCCGATGCACTGGCCAAGATCGGCATCACCGCGACCCCCACCCCGCTGGACGCCGCCACCCTGGGCCAGCGGCGGGCGGCCAAGGACATCCCGCTGCAGATCACCTCCGGCCAGCAGTGGGTCAACGACGTCGAGTACCTGATGAACGGCTGGACCACCGGGGCGTACCTGAACTGGAGCAACTACTCCAACCCGACCGTCGACGCCGCCGTCGAGAAGTCGCACACCACCACCGATTCCGCCGAGCGCACCGCGCTGTGGACGCAGATCCAGCAGCAGTTCGCCACCGACGTCCCGGTGATCCCGCTGGCCCAGCCGGACTTCGTGCTGCCGGTGGCCGACAGCGTCGGCGGCTACGTGCAGCCGGTCGACGGGTTGATCCGCCTGCGCTACCTCACCAAGGGCTGACGGGCAGCCCGTGCGTCTGCTCCGCTTCGCCGCCCTGCGACTGCTGCTCGTCATCCCGGTGCTCTTCGGGGTCGTGACGGTCACCTTCGTCCTGGTCCGGGTGCTCCCCGGGGATCCGGTGCAGGCGTTCGTCTCCGCCGGATCCACGGCGACCGACGTCGAGGCGATCCGGGCCCGCCTGGGCCTGGACACCTCGATCTGGCAGCAGTACCTGACCTACCTCGGTGGGTTGTTCCGCGGCGACCTCGGCACCTCGGTGGCCACCGGGGTGCCGATCAGCACCGAGCTGTCCACCCGGGTCGGGCCGACGTTCGAGCTGGTATTCCTGGGCGTCGGTCTGGCCCTGGTGATCTCGGTGGTCCTGGGGGTGTGGTCGGCGCTGCGCGCCCACCGCCCCCTGGACCACGTCACCCGGGTCGGCTCCCTGGTCGGCACCGCGCTGCCGGAGTTCTGGCTGGCCCTGGTGCTGATCGTCATCGGCTACCAGTGGCTCGGCTGGTTCCCCGGACCGGGCGGCCGGGTGGACCGCGGCCTGGCTCCCACCCCGCTGACCGGGGCCGAGGCGGTGGACGCCGCGCTGACCGGCAACCTGCCGTCGTTCACCTCCGCCGTGGCGCACCTGGTCCTGCCCGTGCTGACCATCGTCGTCGGGGTGAGCGCAGCGCTCATCCGCACCGTGCGGGCCACCGCGCTGGAGATCCGGGCCGCCCAGCCGTGGGCCTGCGCGCAGGCCCACGGCCTCACCGGGAGCACGCTGGTGCGCGGCTACCTGATGCGCGGCACCCTGGCCCGGCTGCCCACCCTGGCCGCCCTGGTGCTGGGCAACGTCCTGGGCGGGGTCGTGCTGGTCGAGCTGGTCTTCTCCTGGCAGGGCATGGGGCAGTGGCTGCTGCGCGGCCTGCTGACCCGCGACTACCCGGTCGTGCAGGCCGGTGTCGTCATCTCCGCCCTGGTCTTCACGCTGGCCTACCTGGTGGCCGACATCGTCCAGGCCGCCCTCGACCCCCGGGTGCGGGTGTGAGCGCCCCCGCGCTGCGCGGCCGCGATGCCGCGCCCCGGGTGCGCACCGGCCGCGGACTGCTGATCGCCGGCAGCATCATGCTCGGCCTGGTCGTGCTGGCCGGGCTGATCGGCCCGCTGCTCACGCCGTGGGGACCGACCGAGATCGACGACGGTGCCGTCCGCCGGCCGCCCGGTGGGGCCCACCTGCTCGGCACCGACCTCAACGGCATGGACGTCCTCACCCGGACGCTGGCCGCCGTGCGGATCGACCTGGGCATCGCGGTCATCTCCGTCGCGGTGGCGGTGGTGCTCGGCGCCCTCATCGGCGCGCTGTCCGGGTACGCCGGCGGGTGGTTCGACGCCGTGGTCATGCGGGTGCTGGAGATCGTCCAGGCCTTCCCCACGTTCATCCTCGCGCTGGCCATCGCCGCCCTGGTGGGACCGGGCTCGGTGAACATGGCCATCGTCATCGCGGCCGTCTCCACCCCGGCCTACGCCCGGCTGGTCCGCTCGGAGGTCATGGTCGTGCGGGAACTGCCGTACCTGGACGCCGCCCGCACCTCGGGGCTGTCGGCCCGGCGGGTGCTGTGGCGGCACGTGCTGCCCAACTCCCTCACCCCGGTCCGCACGGTGGCCCCGCTGAACATCGGCTGGGCCGTCCTCATCCTGGCCGGGCTGTCCTTCCTCGGACTGGGCGTACCGGTCCCGCAGGCCGAATGGGGCGCGATGATCAGTCAGGGCACCACCGACGTCATCGCCGGACGGCTGTGGACGACCCTGCCGCCGGGGATCGCGCTGGTGCTCTGCGTGCTGGGCTGCGCGCTGATCGGTGAGGGTCTGCAGGAACGCGCCACCGCGAAGGCCGCGCGATGACCGACCTGGCGAAGGAATTGTCATCGGTCACGCCCACCGGTCCGCTGCTGCGGATCCGCGATCTGCACGTCGACATCCCCACCGCGGCCGGCACCGTGCACGCGTTGCGGGGGGTGGACCTGGACGTCGCGGCCGGCGAGGTCGTCGGTCTGGTCGGTGAGAGCGGCGGCGGCAAGTCCATGCTGGCCCGCTCGGTCAGCGGCCTGCTGCCCACCGCCGGCCGGACCACCGGCCAGGTGCTGTTCCGCGGACAGGACGTCCTGACCATGGACGCCGCCACCCTGGCCGCCCACCGCGGGCACGGTGCGGCGATGTGCTTCCAGCACCCGCGCAGCGCGCTCGAACCGCTGCGCACGGTGCGCCGCCAACTGCGCGACCGGCTGGCCCGGCACCAGCACCTCGCCGGACGGGATGCCGACACCCGGGCCGCAGAGCTGCTCGGGTCCGTCGGCATCGTCGACGTCCCGCGGGTGCTGGCCAGCTACCCGCACCAGCTCTCCGGTGGCATGGCCCAACGGGTGATGATCGCCCTCTGCCTGGCCTGCGACCCCGGACTGCTGCTGGCCGACGAGCCGACCACCGGGCTGGACGTCACCCTGACCCGCGGCATCCTCGACCTGGTCCGCGGCACGGCCGCCGGCGGTGACCGCGGCGTGCTGCTCATCACCCACGACATCGCCGCCGCCGCCCGGGTGTGCGACCGGGTCGTGGTGCTCCGCGCCGGTGAGGTCGTCGAGACCGGTTCCACCGCCGAGGTCCTCGACCGGCCGCGGGACGTTTATACGCGGGAGCTGCTGGCTGCCGTGCCCGACCCGGACCGGCCGCTGCCACCCCGGGTCCGTGCCACCCCGGGCGAGGCGGTGGTGCGGCTGCGCGGCGTCGGTGTCCGCTACCGCGGGCATCTGGGCGTCCCGGCCCACGACGCGCTGATGGGGCTGGACCTCGACGTGCGGCGCGGCGAGACCGTCGGCATCGTCGGGGAGAGCGGTTCCGGCAAGACCTCTCTCGCCCGGGTGCTGCTCGGCCTGGTCCCGGCCACCGCCGGCGAGGTCACCGTCGCCGGGGCCGACCTGCGGGCCGGTCGCTTCGGCCGCCGGCCCGGTTCCCGGGTCACCACCCGGCGGCTGGCCGGCCGGGTGCAGATGGTGTTCCAGGACCCGTCCGGTGCGCTGGACCCGCGGCGCACCGTGCTCGACGCGGTGGCCGAGACCCTGCTCGCCCGCGGAGTTCCCACCGACGAGCGGCGGGCCCGGGCCATCGAGGTGCTGGAACGCACCGGTCTGGACGCCGGGTTCCTGGACCGGCTCCCGCACGAGCTATCCGGCGGGCAGGCCCAGCGGGTCGGCATCGCCCGCGCCCTGGTCGCTCGACCGGACCTCATCGTCTTCGACGAGCCGACCTCCGCCCTGGACGTCACCGCCCAGCGGACGGTGCTCGACCTGATGGCCGAACTGGCCGCCGACGGCGACCGCGCCCAGGTGTTCATCTCCCACGACCTGGCCACCGTCCGGTCGGTCTGCGACCGGGTGGTCGTCGTCCGGCACGGCCGGCTGGTCGAACAGGGCCCGGTGGAGCAGCTGTTCACCGCGCCGCAGCAGGAATACACCCGCGACCTGCTCGCTGCCGCGCCCCGGCTGCAGGCCATCCGTCCCGGCTGAGGCCCCACCCATTCCGTGACCGACCCGAGACCCACCCGAGACCGACCGTCCGCCCGCCGGGCGACCCGAGAGGACCGCACGTGCCCGACAGACCGCTGCGCCTGGCCGTCGACATCGGCGGCACCTTCGTCGACGCCATGGAGCTGGACGACCGCACCGGGCGGGTCCGTTTCCGCAAGGCCTCCACCACGCCGGAACGGCCCTGGGACGGCGTCCTGGCCGCCGTGGCCGACCTGGGCACCGACCTGTCGCAGGTCTCGGTGTTCATCCACGGGACCACGCTCGGGCTGAACGCCGTGCTGGAGCGGCGGGGCGCCCGCACCGGCATCGTCACCAACGACGGGTTCCGGGACATCTTCCTGCTCGGCCGGGGCAACGTCCCCGACGAGAAGATGTACGACTTCCGCTACCACCGGCCGCCGTCGCTGGTGCAGCGCCGGCACACCGCCGGGGTCCGCGGTCGGCTCGACCACCGCGGGACGGTGCTGACCGAGCTGGACGAGGACCACCTGCGGGACGTGGTGCGGGACCTGGTCGAGGTACAGGACGTGCAGTCGCTGGCCGTCTGCTTCCTGCACGCCCACCGCAACCCGGAACCGGAACGCCGGGCGGCCGCGCTGATCTCGCAGTGGTACCCGGACGTCCGGGTGTCGATCTCCACCGACATCGCCCGCGAGCACCGCGAGTACGAGCGCACCAGCACCACCGTGCTGGAGGCCTACATCCGGCCGATCTTCCAGCGCTACGTCGACGAACTCGAGACCGGTCTGCGGGAGCGGGGGCTGGCCGGGGACTTCCTCATCATGCGGTCCGGCGGCGGGTCGATGACCGCGGCGGCCGCCCGGACCTCCCCCACCCACACCGTGCTGTCCGGACCGGCCGGCGGCATCGTCGGCGCCGCCCACCTGGCCGAGCTGCTCGGCCGCCGGCACCTGCTCACCTTCGACATCGGCGGCACGTCCCTGGACGCCTGCGTCATCGAGGACGGCAGCGCGGCCACCGGCCACGAGGCCCAGCTCGAACGCTTCCCCCTGCTCATCCCCTGCTACGACATCCGCACCATCGGCGCCGGCGGCGGGTCCATCGCCCGCGCCGACGGCGGGCTGCTGACCGTCGGTCCGCAGAGCGCCGGGGCGATGCCCGGCCCGGTCTGCTACCGGCGGGGCGGCACCGAGCCCACCGTCACCGACGCCTCCGTGCTGCTCGGCTACGTCGACCCGGCCAGCTTCCTGGCCGGCACCATGCCGCTGGACGCGGAGGCCGCGCGCGACGCCGTGGCGAGCCGCGTGGCGGAGCCGCTGGGGCTGACCGCGGACGCGGCGGCCGCCGGCATCCTGGACGTGCTGGTCGCCCGCACCGTAGGCGCCCTCCGGCAGATCGCCGTGGAACGGGGCCTGGACCCGCGGACGTTCACGCTGCTGGCCTACGGCGGCGCCGGACCACTCGTGGCCCCCTGGGTGGGACGCGAGATGGGGGTCGCCGAGATCCTGGTTCCGCTGGCCCCGTCCGGGTTCTCGGCCTGGGGGATGCTGTCGGCCGACATCGTCGACGACGTCTCCCGCACCTGGGTGGCCCGCCTCGCGCAGGCGCCGGTCGACGAGCTGCTCGCCGACCTGGCCGAGCTGGACGAGCTGGCCCTGACCTCGCTGGGCCGCCAGGGCGTCCCCCGGGACCGGGCCCGACTGATCCGCACCCTGGAACTGCGCTACCTCGGCCAGGAGCACAGCCTGCCGGTCACCGTGGGCGCCACCATCGACCCCGACGCGGTCGCCGCGGCGTTCCACGAGCTGCACACCGCCCGGTACGGGCACGCCATCGACACCGCGGTGGAGATCCTGGCCCTGCGAGTCCGGGCGATCGGCACCACCGCCCGGCCGCAGCTGGTCCGGCCCCCGGCGGGCGACGGCGACCCGGCCGCGGCCCGCACCGGCCGCCGAGACGCCTTCGACGCGGCCACCCGCGCCACCGTCCCGTTCGACGTCTACGACCGGCCGTCGCTGGCCCCCGGCGACCGGTTCCCCGGGCCCGCCCTGATCGACGAGGGCACCTGCACCACCGTCGTGCACGGCGACCAGCAGGTCCGGGTCGACGAGTACGGGCACCTGGTCATCACCACCACCACGGCCGGCACCTCGGTCGCAGGAGGAAGCGCATGAGCGAGCACCCCGCTGTCGACCCCGCTGCTGTGGATGCGGTCACCGTCGAGGTGGTGCGCAGCTACCTGCTGGCCGCGGCGCAGGAGATGCGGACCACCCTGGTGCGCACCGCGTTCAACCCGGTGATCTACGAGGTGCTGGACTTCGGGATCTCGCTCTACGACGAGCATCTCGCGCTGATCGCCGAGGCCCCCGGGCTGACCTTCTTCCTGGGCGCCAACGACTTCTCGCTCCGCAAGGGGGTCGAGCACGTCGGCCGGGAGAACCTGCACCCGGGCGACATCGTCATGCTCAACTACCCGTACTGGAACGCCGCCCACGCCTACGACGCCACCCTGTTCGCCCCGGTCTTCCTGCCCCCAGAGTCGACCGAGACCAGCGGAGGTGACGGGTTTCTCGTCGGGTTCGTGTGCGTGCGGGCGCACTGGATGGACCTGGGCGCCAAGGACCCCGGCTACGTGCTCGACTCGACCGACGTCCACCAGGAGGGGCTGCTGTTCCCGGGCACCAAGGTCTACTCCCGTGGCGAACCGGTCCGCGACATCCACGACCTGATCCGCTTCAACTCCCGGCTACCCGACCTGGTGCTGGGTGATCTGCACGCCCAGGTCGCCGCCATCCGCACCGGGGAGCGGCGGCTGCTGGAGACCATCACCAAGTTCTCCAAGCCCACCGTGGACGCGGCCGTCGCCGTCGTCCGGGCCCGCAGCGAGGCCCGCACCCGGGCCGCGCTGGCCGCCCTGCCGCAGGGCAGTTGGACCGCGGAGGACTGGCTGGACGACGACGGCATCACCGCCGACCCCATCCGCATGCGGGTGACGGTGACCATCGCCGACGGCACCTTCACCGTCGACTTCGCCGGCTCCGCCCCGGCCGCCCGCGGCCCGGTCAACATGCCGTTCGGTGCGACCATCGCGCTGTGCAAGGTGGTGCTCAAGGCGCTGACCGGGCCGGACGAACCGGGCGACGAGGGCAGCACCGCCCCGCTGACCGTGCTGGCCGAGCCGGGCACGCTCTTCCACGCCGTCTACCCGGCGCCGACCTTCACCCTGTGGACCGGCATCGTCGCCCTGGAGCTGGTGCACAAGGCGCTGGCCCAGGGCATGCCCGACCGGGTGCCCGCGTCCTCCGGTGGCGACGTCCCCGGCTTCATGATGGTCGGCACCCATCAGGACACCGGCGAGTTCTACGCCATCAGCAACAACGACCCGGTCGGCTGGGGCGGCACCGCCGAGCACGACGGCCTGGACGCCACCATCCACCTGTCCGAGTCGACCGTGCGCAGCACGCCGCTGGAGGTCCTGGAGGCCCGCAGCGGGATGCTGTTCGAACGGCTGGAGATGCGCACCGACTCCGGCGGGGCCGGCCGGTACCGGGGCGGGGTCGGCATCCGTCGGGACATCCGCTTCGTGCAGCCCGGCGAGTTCCTCTCCGTCATCAAGAAGACCGGCAGCGCCCCATGGGCGCTGGACGGCGGGCAGCAGAGCGATCCGAACCAGGTCATCGTCTTCCCGGGCACCGAGCGGGAGCGGCGGATCAGCACCGAACGGGTCGTCGTCGAACCCGGCGACCGCATCACGCTGCTCACCGCCGGCGGCGGCGGGCACGGCGACCCGGCCGACCGCGACCCGGCTCGAGTGCGCGACGACGTCGACCAGGGCCTGGTGTCGCCCGAGGCGGCCCGCACGGTCTACGGGATCGGGGTGCGCGATGCCTGACCGCGCGTCCGACGCCGGGCTCCGCTGGACCGGGGCGCAGGTCGTCGACGTGCACACCGGCACTGCCCGCCCGGCCCAGGTCTGGGTCCGGGCCGGGCGCATCGAGGCCGTCGGCACCGCCGACGAACTGCCGGCCGCCGCCGCGGCCGCTCCCGCGCGCGACCTGGGCGGCGGGTGGCTGCTGCCCGGGCTGATCAACATGCACACGCACTTCTCGCTGGCCCTACCCGGCGAACTCGGCCGGCGGATCAGCGCGATGGACGAGCACGAGATCGCCCTGCATATGGCCGGCGGCGCCGCGCAGGCCCTGCAGGCCGGGCTGACCACGGTGCGCTGCGTGGCCGAGCGGAACGGGGCGGACTTCGCCCTGCGCCGCGCCATCGCCGCCGGCACCGTCCCCGGACCCGACATCCTCACCGCGGGAAGGGCTCTGGTCTGCACCGGCGGTCACGGCCACGAGAACGCCGACACCCTGGAGTGCGACGGTGCCGACGGGTTCCGCCGCGGGGTGCGCAGCCAGATCCGGGCCGGGGCGGACCTCATCAAGGTGATGATCTCCGGCGGCATCGCCGGGCAACACGAGGGCATCGCCACCCGCCAGCTGACCCGGGCCGAGATGGCCGCGGTCATCGAGACCGCCCACGACTGGGGCCGCAAGGTCACCGCGCACGCCGGACCGGCCGACGTCATCGCCGAGGCGGTCGAGCTGGGCCTGGACTGCGTCGAACACGGCTACCAGCTCACCGCCGAGGTCGCCGCGGCCATGGCCGCCGCCGGTACCGCGCTGGTGCCCACGCTGGTGGTCACCCGGTGCGGCGAGTTCTTCGACGAGCTGGGCGTCCCCGCCTGGATGCAGCAGCGGTCGCTGGCCGCCGGACAGGAGCACCTGGCGTCCTACCGCACCGCCCTGGCCGCCGGGGTGCCGGTGCTGGTCGGCAGCGACATGCCCCCGTGGTGGCCGTTCGAGGGGACCACCGCGGTGGTCCGCGAGATGGAGCACATGAGCGCCGGCGGCCTCGGCCCGGCCGGCACCCTGCGGGCCGCGACCATCGACGCCGCCCGCTGGCTCGATCGTGACCACGAGGTGGGGTCGATCGAGGCCGGTCGCCGGGCCGACCTGGTGCTCGTCGACGAGGACCCGCTGGCCGACATCTCGGCCCTGCGGACGCTGCGCTGGGTGATGCAGGACGGCCGGGTGGTCCGCGACGACCGGGCGGCGCCGCGATGAGCCCGGAGGCGCAGATCCTGGCCGGACTGGACGACATGTACGACGCGTTCCTGGCCGGCGACCGGGCCCGGTTCGACATCCACCTCGACGCCGCCGTCACCACCTGGGAATCGGGACTGCCCGGTCTGCTGGACCGGGCCCGGCTGGACGCGATGCGCGACGCCCGCAGTCCCGGCCGGCCCGGCGGGATCAGCCGGCTGCAGGTCGATCCGCAGCAGGTCGACGTGTGGGGTGAGCACGCCGTCGCCCGGTACCTGCTGACCGTCCACCCGGAGCAGGGTGAGCAGGAACGCGCCCGGGTCACCGACGTGCTGCGCCGGGACGGCGCGGGCTGGCGGATCGTGCACCATCACGCCGAGACCCGGCCCGGCGCCTGGGGTGAGGCATGACCACCGGGCCCGACGGGTCGGGGCCGGACGGTCGGGACGTGAGGAGCGCGATGGACGAGCAGCAGGTTCCTGTCGGCAG
Organism: Nakamurella flava; assembly: GCF_005298075.1. Classification (NCBI taxonomy): domain Bacteria; kingdom Bacillati; phylum Actinomycetota; class Actinomycetes; order Nakamurellales; family Nakamurellaceae; genus Nakamurella; species Nakamurella flava. The sequence goes on along the minus strand of NZ_SZZH01000003.1, from coordinate 342,635 downwards.
CTGGGACTCGGACGGGGCCGCCGGGCCATCGACGTCGGACGGTGACATGGCGCTCTACGACCTGCGCGTGGTCGTCGACCGCATCGAGGGCCGGTCGGTGTGCTCGATGCAGGTCGGCGACTCCTTCGATCTCACCGAGTCGAGCCGGCTGCGGATCCCCGGGGCGTTCTGCCTGTACGCGCTGCAGGCCGTGCTGCCGCTGCTGCCGGCCAAGCAGCGGCCGTTGCCGGCCCACGACTGGCTGGAACGGGACGCCTACGTGGCCTGCCCCGACCCCGACGAGCGGCTGATCATGCGGATCGAGCGCGGCCCGCTGCGGTCGATGAACTCCCAGGATCTGACGTGAGGGCGGAGATCGGTCTGGGTCTGCAGTCGGACAAGCCGGCCGGGGCGTTCGCCGAGCTGGCCCGGGCGGCCGAGGGTCACGGGGTCGACGTCATCAGCGTGTTCAGCGACCTGCTGTTCCCGCCGCCGCTGGCCGCCCTGCTGGAGATGGCCGCGGCGACCGAACGGGTGCGCCTGGGCGCGGCCTGCTGGAACCCGTACACGCTGCACCCGTACGAGATCGCCGGCCAGCTCGCCCAGCTCGACGCGGTGAGCGACGGGCGGGCGTACCTGGGGCTGGCCCGCGGGACCTGGCTGGACGCCATCGGTCTGGCCCCCACCCGGCCGGTCGCCCACCTGGCCGAGGCCGCCGGGCACATCCGGGCGCTGCTCGCCGGCGACGGGGCGGGCTACGAGGGCTCCATCTACCCGTTGCGGCCCGGTGTCCGACTGAGGTATCCCGTCCGGCGCACGCACGTGCCGCTGCTGCTGGGCACCTGGGGGCCCCGCGGCGCGGCGCTGGCCGGGCGGATCGCCGACGAGCTGAAGATCGGCGGCACCGCCAATCCGGCCATGGCGACGGTGATGCGCGAGCGGATCGCCGTCGGCGCCCGGGAGATCGGCCGTGATCCCGACGAGGTGCGCCTGGTGGTCGGCGCGGTCACCGTCGTCGACCAGGATGGGGCCGCCGCCCGCACGGCCGCCCGCCGCGAGGTGGCCATGTACCTGGACGCGGTGGCCGAGCTGGATCCGACCGTCACCCTGCCGGTCGGGCTGCTGGACGAGGTCCGGGCCGGGCTGGCCGCCGGTGACCACGCCGCCGCCGGGGCCGCGATTCCCGACGACATCCTCGATGTGTTCGCCTTCTCCGGCACCCCGGCGCAGGTCGCCGCCCAGGCCCAGGCGTTGATCGACGCCGGCGTGGGCCGGGTCGAGTTCGGCACCCCGCACGGCCTCACGGATGGCGGGGGCATCGACCTCATCGGTCGCGAGGTGCTCCCGCTGCTGCGGCGCTGACCGGCCTCCATCGAGTCGCCCGGCCGTGTCGGAGTCGGCCGGTGATCGGCCGCGGCCGGCCAGGGCTGCCGCTACCCCGTCGGGGGGTGGCGGCAGCCCTGACCGACCGATGAGCGAGCCGCACGCGGCACCGTGACGCGCGTCGTCTCCGCTTGCGACGGGTAGAACCGGATGGTGTCGTCCGCCGCTGCCCCCGCCGCCACCGACCCGACCGTCCTCGACGACCTCCGGTCCCGGTTGCGGCGCACCCGCCGGATCGCCGCCGTCGGCGACGGATGGGAGCTGGGCACCGACCCCGACCACCTGACCGGGCTGCTGGCCGACTGGGCCGAGTTCGACTGGCCGACCATCGAACGCGGACTGCTCGACCGCCCCTGGGTCCGCGGTGCCGGGGCGGGTGTGCGGGCGCTGCACCATCGGGCGGGCGGGGCCGGGGAACGTCCGGCGGTCGTGCTGCTGCACGGCTGGCCGGACTCCTTCCTGCGGTTCGATCGGGTCGTCCCCCTGCTCGTCGGGGACGGCGTCGACGTCGTCGTGCCCTGCCTGCCGGGTTACCCGTACTCGGAGTCGGCCGGGATGAGCGGCGCGGCGATGGCCGAGCCGATCGCGGCGGTGATGGCCGAGCTCGGGTACCGCCGGTACGTGGTGTCCGGCGGCGACATCGGCACCCAGGTCGCCGAGTCCCTGGCCCGCCGGTACCCGGACCGGGTGTCCGCCCTGCACCTGACCGACATCCCCTGGCGACCGTTGCTGGCCGTCGACCGGGACGACCGGACACCGGACGAGCAGCACTACCTGGACCGGGTCAGCCGGTTCAAGGACGCCGAGGGCGCGTACGCCGCCGAGCAGGCCACCAAGCCGGACACCCTGGCCGTCGGCCTGGGTGATTCACCGGCCGGGCTGGCCGCCTGGATCATCGAGAAGCTGCGGACCTGGAGCGACTGCGGCGGCGAGGTCGAGGCCGCGTTCCCCCGTCCCGACCTGTTGACCTGGCTGACGCTCTACTGGGTCACCGGGGCGATCGGCACCTCGTTCACCCCGTACGCGCGGCGGGGGACGCCGGCAGCGGGGCGGGTGACGGTGCCGCTGGTGGCCACCGTCTTCCCGGGTGACCTCTACCCGGCGACCCGCCGAGCGGCGGAGCGGTTCTTCGACGTCCGGGACTGGCAGGAGCCCGGTCGCGGCGGTCACTTCGGCGCGTGGGAGTGCCCGGAGGCGTTCGCGGCGGGCGTGCGGTCGGCGATCGAGGCGGGAGCCTGACCCGGGCGCTTCTGCCGACCGCGGAACAACCGCAGCAGCGGTCGCTCGATCAACCGGTAGGCGATCGACGATCCGACGATGACCACGGCGAAGGTGGAGACCAGGGCCAGCCCGTGCACCGCCGCGTTGTCGGGCAGCCGGGCCAGCAGGAACCGGCCCATCGCGGCCAGGATCAGCACGTGCCACAGGTACAGCGAGTACGACGCGTCGCCCAGGGTCTGCAGCCAGCGCGGCGCGACCAGCCGGTCGGTGGCCTCCAGACCGACGACGCCGTACACGAAGACCGCCAGCAGCCCGCCGACGACCACGGCCCGGTACCAACCACCGGTGACGGCCTCGCCACCCAGCCAGATCGCCGCCGTCGCGGCGATCCCGCCCACGACCGTCACCGCGACCGGGGACACGAAACGGCGCTGCAGGATCAGCCAGCCGACGACCGCGCCGAACAGGAACTCCAGGCTGAGCGGCGAGCTCACCAGGGCCAGCCACGGCTGGGTCGTCGTCGGGAAGGCGAAGGCCAGGGCGACGATCACCGCACCCCACGCCCCGAGCACGAGCGGGCGTCGACGTGGCGGCAGCAACAGGGCCAGGGCGAAGACGAGGTAGAAGTACAGCTCGAAGGTGAGCGTCCAGCCGACCAGCAGCAACGGCGCCCCGGGCTGCGGGAAAAGCAGCAGGGACTCGAGGATGCGCGGCGGCGCGCTCGCCGACGAGTTGACCATCTGCGGAGCGAGGAGGAACAGCGCGAGCACCGGCAGGGTCGCGACCCAGTACACCGGGTAGATGCGGGTGGCCCGCCGGTAGAGGAACGTCCCGGCGCTCGCGGTGCCAGCGGTCATCCGGCTGGCCGTCACCACCATGATCAGCCCGCTGATGACGAAGAACAGGTCGACCCCGGCGTTGCCCGGGAAGTGCAGCGGGCGCAGCCACCCGTAGTCGCCGGCCAGCCAGGTGTCCTCGATGCCGGTCGTCCCGCCGAGGTGAGCGAGGACGACGGCCACAGCGGCCACGGCGCGGAGCGCCTGGACGTTGCGCAGACGGGCACGGTCGGACACCACGGGCAGCTCCGTTCGGGGTGACCCCCACTCCGATCGGCACGACCGCGCGTGAGAGAGCTTGGTTGGCTGCGGGAACACAGCGTGACCGACGGTACCGAGAGCGCCTGATGGAGTGAAGGGCTGTCGCATTCAGATCACACCCGGTTCGCCAGGCGACAACCCGTTCGAGTGAGTCCCGCGCGGAATGCCGGGCTCCGGCAGACTGGCCGCGTGGACCTGCCCGTCATGCCGCCCGTCAAGCCGATGCTGGCCAAACCGATCGCCGAGATCCCGGCCGACCAACTCGTCGAACCCAAGTGGGACGGGTTCCGGTCGATCGTCTTCCGGGACGGCGACGAGGTGGAGATCGGCAGTCGCAACGAGAAGCCGATGACCCGTTACTTCCCCGAGGTCGTGGCGGCCGTGCTGGCCAACTTCCCGCCCCGGGCCGTCATCGACGGCGAGATCGTGGTGGCCGACATCGACGGCAACCGGCTCGATTTCGAGGCCCTGCAGCAGCGCATCCACCCGGCCGCGAGCCGGGTGAAACTGCTGTCGGAGCAGACCCCGGCATCCTTCATCGCCTTCGACCTGCTCGCACTGGGCGACGAGGACCTGACGGGTCGGCCGTTCGCCGAGCGGCGGGAACGTCTCGAGCAGGCCCTGGCCGACGCCGCCGCACCGGTGCACGTCACCCCGTTGACCCGGGACCTGAACGAGGCGCGGCGCTGGTTCACCGAATTCGAGGGGGCCGGGCTGGACGGGGTCATCGCCAAACGGGCGGACCTGACGTACCAGCCGGACAAGCGGGTGATGAGCAAGATCAAGCACGAACGCACCGCGGACTGCGTGGTCGCCGGGTACCGGGTGCACAAGTCCGGTCCGGACGCCATCGGTTCGCTGCTGCTCGGCCTGTACGACGACCGCGGGGTGCTCGCCTCGGTCGGCGTCATCGGCGCGTTCCCGATGGCCCGCCGGCGCGAGTTGTTCGCCGAGATGCAGGAACTGGTCACCACCTTCGAGGAGCACCCGTGGAACTGGGCGGCCACCGAGGACGGTGAGCGCACGCCGCGCAAGAACGAGTACAGCCGGTGGAACGTCGGCAAGGACCTGTCGTTCGTGCCGCTGCGCCCGGAGCGGGTCGTCGAGGTCCGGTACGACTACATGGAGGGCGAGCGGTTCCGGCACACGGCGCAGTTCGTCCGGTGGCGGCCGGACCGCGACCCGGAGTCGTGCACTTACGCGCAGCTGGACCGGCCGGTGCGGTTCCAGCTGGCCGACGTGCTGTCCACCGGCACGGCCTGAGCGAACGACGTGTCGTCCCACCGGGCCGGCCGGCGGCTGTTGCCGGCCGCCCTGGCCGCTTTCCTGCTGGCCGCCGGGCTGGCCGGTTGCTCGGCCCCGGCGCCGTCGGAGTACCGCCTGCCGTTCGCCGGCACCTTTCCGATCATGCAGGGCGTCTACCGGGTCGCGCCGAACGGCGACTGCGTCTCCGGGTGCGCCACGCACTCCGCCGGGGCCATGCAGTACGCGTTCGACTTCGCCCTGCCCGACGACACCGAGGTGCTGGCCGCCCGGGCCGGTCGGGTCGCGCTGGTGCAGGGCAGTTGGCCGGCCGATCACTGCGGCCGGCTGGCCGGGCAGGACCCGTCCTCCGGGGACGAGGTGGTGGGTATGACGCTCGGCAACGAGGCCAATTTCGTCGAGATCGACCACCTTGATGGAAGCGCGGCACTATATCTGCACCTGAGTTCCGTCGATCCCGCGATCGAGGCCAAGGCCAGGACCGGCGCGCCGGTGGCCCGGGGTGAGGTGCTCGGTCGCAGCGGCCGGACCGGTTGGACGCGCTGCGTGCCGCACCTGCACTTCCAGGTGCAGCCCATGGTCCGGGCCGACTGGTTCACCGATTCGCTACCGATGACGTTCGGCGATCCCGATGTCGTGGACCGGACGGCCGAGGGGGTCCCCGAGCAGGGCGAGTCGTACGTCTCGGGGAATGCCCGGGTCACCGGTTGACCCGACCGTCCCCAGGAACGACGAAAGCCCGCCGACGCTGTCGGCGGGCTTTCGCTTCCCACTGGTGGAGGACCCAGGGCTTGAACCTGGCGAGGCGTCCCAAGTACGCATCCCCCTCGCTCCCTTGCGGGCTCCTGAACCATATACCGACCCGTCCCTCCGTCGCCAGCTCGACGGCCAGCGTTCACCGATCCGAGTGGTGTTGGCCCGTCGGGGTTGCGCGCAGGAAGCTCTGCCAGTCGCTACGACGGGGGCGGCCCGGGAGGTCGAGGCGTCCGTTGGCCCACCGCAGGACGTCCCACGCTTCGGGGTCGGCCGGGCCCCGGCACCCCGGGGCGTCCGGGAACAACCGGTCGAGGACGGCGATGGCCACCGGCTCCGGTGCCCAGAACACGCGACCGAGCCCACGGGCGGCGTCGTCGGTGTGGATGAGCAGTTCATCGCAGGCGAGGGCCACGAAGCCGGTCGCGTCGAGCACACCCGTCGGGTGCCAGCCACGATCCCCCGGCTCGGTGTCGTCGACGACGTGGGCCAGGGTGGCCGCGGCCGCCCGCAGGACCGCCAGCAGCTCGGTCGGCGTTGCCGTGTCGTCGGGCACCGTGACGGTCAGGGCGCGGATCTCCTCCGGCCCGCCCGACAGGTCGGCCGCGTAGTAGAGCAGGGTCTCGGCGATGTGCCCGACGACCCGCCCGACCGACCATTCCATCCCGGGGATGCCGGCCCGCCAGTCGGTGTCGCCGTCGTCGATCGTCTGCTGCAGGAACCGCACGCACGAGCGCGCCGCCTGGCGCAGGGTCGTTCCGTCCATGACGGTCGATTCTGCCGATCCCGCGGCCATTCCGGACCGTTCGCCCGCGGTTCAGGCGATGCGATTGCCGTCGGCGTCCCAGTGCTCGGCGACCTTCTTGCTCGGCTGCACCCGCGGCGGCTCACCCGGCATCTTCGGGTAGTCGGGCGGGAAGTTGAGCTCCCCGCCGGGCAACGTCTCCCACAGCTGCAGCAGCGGCTCCAGCGAGAACGCCTCGTCGTCCATGCCGGCCCACGGGTCGCCGTCGGCGAGCCGCTCCGGCACGGTGACGATCGTGAAGTCGGCCGGGTCGCGGACCTCGGCCAGCTGCGCCCAGGTGAGCGGGGTGGAGACCGGCGCGCCTACCTTGGCCCGCAGGCTGTAGGCGCCGGCGATGGTGCGGTCGCGATTGTTCTGGTTGTAATCGATGAAGATCCGTTCGCCGCGCTGCTCCTTCCACCAGGCGGTGGTGACGCCGCCGTCCCGGCGTTCCAGTTCGCGACCGAAGCCGATGGCGGCGTGCCGGACGTCCTCGAACGTCCATTCCGGGCGGATCCGCAGGTAGATGTGGATGCCCCGGTTGCCGCTGGTCTTCGGATAGCCCCGCAGCCCCAGCTCCGCCAGCAACTCACGGGCCACGTCAGCGACCCGCTGGGCGTCGGCGAACGTGGTGCCGGGTTGCGGGTCGAGATCCAGGCGCAGCTCGTCGGGATGGTCCACGTCCGGCCGGCGCACCGGCCACGGATGGAACGTCAGGGTGCCCATCTGCGCGGCCCACACCAGCGAACCAGGCTCGCTCGGGCACAGCTCGGCGGCGGTCCGGCGGCTGGGGAACGCCACGGTCACCGTCTCGATCCAGTCGGGCGCGCCCTTGGGCAGCCGCTTCTGATAGAAGCCGTCGCCGTCATCGCCATACCCCGTGGACAACCGCATGCCCTCGCGGTAGCCGTCGGGCCAGCGTTCCATCGCCGTCGGCCGACCGCCCAGCGAGCGGAGCATCGGCTCGGCCACCGCCGCGAAGTACTCGCAGACCGCCAGCTTGGTGATGACCGGGGTCCGGTCGGTGGCTTCGTAGATCACCCGATCCGGGCTGGTGACCCGCACCTCCCGGCCGCCGACGGACACGGTCGCTGCGGGAACCTTCGCCATGCGGCCCACGCTATCGGCGACGTCCGCGACGCGCGCCGTGACCGGCCGGTCGGCGGGAACGCCCGACGGGTCCACGGTGTTGGATCAGGCATGAGCTATCCCGTGAACAAGTCCGACGACCAGTGGCGCAGTGAGCTGTCCGATCAGGAGTACCGGGTGCTGCGGCAGGCCGGGACCGAGCGCCCGTTCTCCAGCCCCTACGAGACCGACGAGACCGTCGGCGTCTACCGCTGTCGCGGTTGCGGCAGCGAGCTGTTCCGCAGCGAGCACAAGTTCGACGCCCACTGCGGCTGGCCCGCGTTCTACACGCCGCTCGCCGAGGACCGGGTCGAGTTGATCAAGGACCGGTCCCTGGGCATGGTGCGGATCGAGGTGCGGTGCGCGAACTGCGGCTCGCACCTCGGCCATGTCTTCGAGGGTGAGGGCTTCGGTACCCCCACCGATCAGCGCTACTGCATCAACGGGGTGTCGCTGAAGCTGGAACCGACGTCCGGATCAGCCGGCTGACAGATCCCAGTCGATCCCTGCGGGCGGATCGGCGACCAGGCGGTCACCCTCCCAGCGCAACGCCATCGGGTCGCTGATCACCCCACCGAACGAGCCGTCCGGCGCGGTGTTGTGGAACGCCATCAGCACCGGCCGGCCCGCCGGCCCGTCGACGATCTTGCCGACGTAGAGCTGCTCGTCGGTCAGGCGGCGGGCGGCAGCGGCGTCCCACGGCCGGTCCGGGTCCGGCACCGGGCCGTCGAGCGGCAGGTACCAGACGCCGCCGCGTCCCGGATGACTGCCCGTCAATTCGGTCCCCAGGCAGTCGAAGAGCAGTACGTGACGTCCGTCGACCTCGGCGACCTGCGCGACCTCCAGATGTAGGAAACCCGATTCCGGACGGGTCACCGGCGGATGGGCGGTCCAGGTTCGCAGGTCCGGTGACGTGGCGTGCGCGATGACGCCACGATCGTCGACCGGCCCGGAGCTCGACCGGGCGGTGACCAGCATGTGCCAGCCGGCGCCGCTGGGGTCGGCGTAGACGAACGGATCCCGCCACGCCTCCTCGCCGCTGACCTGCCCGTCGGTCTCGACGATCGTCTCGTACCAGCGGGGATCGGCCGTGATCACCGGGTTCTCGGGCACCTTGAACCACGTCAGCAGATCGTCGGACGTGGCCGCCCCTATCCGCTGCACCAGCTGGCCACCGGGGAGCTGGGTCATCCCGGTGTAGAACATCCGCCACCCCCCGGCCGGGTCGGCCACCACCGAACCGGTCCAGGTCGCGGTCTGGTCGAAGTCACCCGGCTGCCCGTGCACGAGGGCGTCGGCCACCCGCTCCCACTCGACGAGATCGGGCGACACCGCGTGCCCGACGGACGCCCGGACATGCCGACGGTCGGGGTCGTGCAGCGCCTTCGAGGCGTAGAGGAAGAACAGGTGGAACTCGGGACCGGCGTCGGTGGCCAGCTCGGCGGTCCAGAAGTCCCAGACCCAGGAATCAGGGAGTGACAACACGCTTCAGCCTTGCATGCCGATGCGCCGGCCGGCTCAACGAGGGGTGGGCCAGGCCACGGCCGGCGACGACGGGTGGTCGTAGGCGATGACGACGTCGGCGGACTCCACCGGACGGTCCTCGTCCAGATAGCGCCGATAGGCCTCGACCCACCACTGCCGCCCGTCGGGCAGCTTGCGGGCCACGGTGGACACAGCGACCTGCAGGTGGACGCGAGCGTCGCCCTGCACATCCCAGGTGGCGGCGAAAGGGCTGTCGACGATCAGGACCGTCCCGGCGAGCGCCCGGTGCCGGTCCTTCCGGATGGACCGGTCGCTGTCCGGGTCCCGCAGCCGATCCAGATAGACCCCGGTCCCGTCGTCGGCCAACGGGTCGAGCACCTCGCGGCGCAGCGCCGCGGTGTCCAGCCAGCCGCCCAGCAACATGTCGAGGTCTTCCCGGCCGTACTCCAACCGGAGCGACGCCGCCCGCCACCACCAGCGGGTCGACACCCGCACGACCGGCCGGCCGCGGGACCCGAGGACCTCGCTCAGCGCGTCGGCCAGCCAGGCCGCACCGGTCTCGTCGAAACCGTCGACCACGACGCGCGGGCGTCGCTGGGGCAGGCACTCGATCCAGTCGGCCAGGTCGGTCACCAGACGGTCCGGGGAGACGGGGGTGAAACGCACCCGCTCCACCCTGCCACGTCGCCCGGGCCCCGCCCGGTCGAGCCCCGGCCCCGGCCCCGGGTCGGTAAAGAATGCCGCCATCCTTGCCGGATTGCGGCGTTCTTCGCCGACCGTCGGGCGGGCGGGTGCGGGGTCAGCCGGTGGTCGTGAACGTGACGACGACGGCGCGGTTGCCGGGGTCGGAGGCGGGCTGCACGATCGGCTGCGAGCTGCCGACACCGGTGACGGACGTGATGTTCTCGGCCGGGACGCCCTGTTCGCGCAGGATGGCGGCGACCTCGGTGGCCCGCTGGGTCGAGAGGTCGACGGCGGCCTGTTCGTCACCGCCGTCGGTCGCCGCGGTGTGGCCGACGATGGCGATCTGGGTGGCGCTCTCCAGGCTGCCGATGCACTCCGACAGCGCGGCGGCGGTCGCCGACCGGTCGATGAGCTGCGGGGTGTTCGGTAGGAACAGCGCCGGCGCCGGGAGGGTGCAGGTGCGGGTCGGTCCGCTGCCCTCGGCGTTGATGGCCGCGTTCGGGTCGGGGACGGGGACGGCCGGGACGGTGCCGGTGCCGGGGGTGGTCCCGGCGCCGTCGAAGAAGACGACATCGGCGGCGCCGGCGGCCCGGGCGACGTCCTCCCAGATGGCCCGCTGGTAGCCGACCTGCAGATCGGACAGCTTCTGCTGCTCCCCGGCGACCGGGGTGACGACGTAGGTGACGGTGCGGCCGGTCAAGTCGGGCAGTTTGCCGGCGGCGGTGACGGCGGCGACGACGTCGGGCGGGGACTGGTCGAACGCGAGCTGCGTCATGTCCATCGGGCCCGCGGTGTCCAGCAGCGACGAGAACACCCAGACCGGGCTGCCCGCCGGTGAGGCGATGGCGTCCAGACCCGCCAGGGCCTGCCGTCCCCCGGGGGCGGTGGACTGGTCGGCGTTGATCTGCTCGGTGAGTGCGGTGACCTGGCCGGTGTCGCCGCCGAAGGCGAGCGGCGTGGTGCTGGTGGTGCCGTCGCCGGCGACGGCGACCCATTCGACGCCGGTGTCGGCGCCCAGACCCGTCCACTCGGCGGCCACGGGATCGGGGACGGCGACCGACATCTCGTTGCTGGAACCGGCGGTGCTGATCACCGATCCGGCGATGGTGGCCGGCGGCGCCAGGCTGGTCGACGTGGGGGCGGCCGAGGACGACGAGGACGACGCGGTGCTGCCGCCGCCGCCGGAGCATCCGGCCAGCGCGAGCAGTCCGGCGGCCGCGCCGACGATCCACCGGGCCCGACGGGAACCACCCCGTGCAGGGGCGTGCTGGTCGTGCTCGGGTCGGCTGTCTCGGCTCGGGCGCATGACTCAACCGTTCCACCCGTTCGGGGAAGGCCGCAATCCGGACAGCTGCTCCGGTGACAAGTCCGACACGGACTCAACCTGGGGCGTCGGACGCCCGTCGCGGCCCAGGCAGTTCCGATCAGCGGTCGCGGCGGTAGCCGGCGGGGCGGCGGAAGTAGGGAGTGGCCGGGTTCGAGCCGAGGGGGCTCTGCGGTCGACCGTCGTCGGTGGGGGTGGGGCCGGGTTGGCAGTGCGGGCAGTAGAAGGCCGGACGCTGGCGGGGCGGGACACCGATCTGGGCGACGCGGATGGTGCCGCCGCAGCGCAGACAGGGGTTGCCGGAGCGGGCGTGGGCGTAGGTCGTCATGCCGCGGCGGTTGTTGCCGGTGGTGGTGGGGACGGCCTGGGTGGCACCGTTGTGCAGCTGGCGTCGGGCGGTGTCCAGGACGGCGCCGAGGTCGACCTCGGCGACCGGCGTCCACGGTGAGATCCCCCGTGCGAACAGGGCTTCGGCCATGTACATGGTGCCGATACCGGCGACGGTGGTCTGGTCGAGGAGCGCCGCCCCGATCTCCCGTTCCGGGCGTGTACCGAGCCGGGCGATGGCTTCGGCCCGGCCGGTCTGCGGGAAGTCGGGGGCAAGGATGTCCGGTCCGAGGTGGCCGACCAGCGCGGGTTCCTGGTCGGTGGGGATGAGGTCGAGCAGTCCGAGCCAGGTGCCGACGGCCGTCCATTCGCTGCCTTCCAGGACGGCACGGACGGCGGCCTGGCGGGCGGACGGCCAGGGCCGGGCGCCGGTGGCGTGCACCGCCCAGCGGCCCTCCATCCGCAGATGGGAACGCAGGGTCAGCGGCTCCGGCGGGGCCTGCGGACGCCGTGGACCGCCGGGCCGGCCACCGCGGAGGCGATCGTCGGCGGCGGCCAGCCGGGTGAGCAGTTGCTTGCCGTACGAGACGGTCTGCAGGACGGTGCGTCCGGCGAGATCGGCGTCGCCCAGCTCGCCCCAGCGCAGCTCGGAACGCAGCAGTGGTCGGCCGGACAGGGCCGCGTCGAGCCGACGCGCGGTGCGCAGGACGGTGTCACCCTCGGGCACGGTGACGCCCTCCCCTGGTCCGCACCAGAATGGGGCGAGACATCCACCAGGGCAACGACTCCGGGTCCCGGCCGGCCGGGTTCGGGCACTTCATCGCGGACCGCGCCGCAGCCGCAGGCCGCGGGGAGTGATCGCGAACCCGGCCTCGACCAACGCCTCCACGACGGGGCCCGACCCGGCCACGGCGTCCACCCCGTCGATCTTGACCATCGTCAACCCGGGCAGCGTGCCGCCGGTCACGAGACCGGCGAGGCCCTGGGCGGCGGCCGTCAGGGCGTCCGGGTCGGTGGTGAACGACAGCAGCGACCGTCCGCCGCGTTCGGCGAACAGCACCAGCGCGCCGTCGACGAGGACGACCATCGCCCCGGCCCGGCGGGCCGGGCGGTGACGGTCGGTGGATCGTTCCGCCGCCGCACCGGACGGATCGTTCGAGGTGTCGTTGCCGGTGCGGCTGGGCCAGGGCAGCGCTGCGCCGTAGGGGTTGGCCGGGTCCGAGGCGGCCAGGACGAGCGCGGTCGGGCCCGTTGGCTGCTGACCGCCCGGTCCGCCCCGCCCGCCGGGTGGGTTGACCGAGCCGAAGACCCCGTGCCGGGTCGACGGACCGTACGGGGGTCGCCCGGACGATCCCGGGAACCCGTTGCGGCCACCCGGGCGCATCCCGCCACCGACGGGCGGATCGGGTGGCCAGCTGAGGTCGTCGTCCTCGTCGTCGTCGAATCCGTCGGCCGGTGCCGGGGCGCCGGTCGCCGCGACCGACGACTCGGCTCCCGCCGGATCGGCCGGCGACTCACCGGGGAGGGGGATGTCCACGTCGAAGCCGGCCGCGGCCACCGGGTCGAAATCGGCCGACCCGCCCTCGGGTGGGGTCGACCAGTCGTCGGGCTCGGCGCCCGGTTCGCGGCCGGGCAGCCCGGCGTACGTCCGGACCCGGTCGACGGCACCGGCCCCGGCGAACTGCGCGGCCCCCAGACCCTCGACGAAGTAGCCGCGGCGGATCCGACCGGTCTCCTCCAGGGCGGCCAGCACCCGGTAGACCCCGGCGAACCCACCGGGCACGCCTTCGGCGACGACGGCGCCGCGGGTCACGATGCCGTGCCGGTCGAGCAGCACCTCGGCGGCGGCCGCCGTGCGGATGGTGACGTCGGTCTCGGCGGGCGGCAGCATCGACCAGCGACCGGCCACCGACGGTGGGGTGACCGCCCGGCGGGGGGCCGCGGCGGCGCGACCACCCCGCCCGGCGGCCAGCAGCGAGAGGCCGGAGGCCCCCCGCTGCCGGGCCCGGGGGGCGGCCCGCTGGGTCTTGTGGGTGGTGCGTCCCCCGCTCAGCCGGGCCCGCAACGGGGCCAGGGTGTCACTGGTGATCAGCCCGGCGAACACCAGATCCCAGAGCGCGTCGGCGATCTCGGCGTCGGACACCAGCGGCGTCCCCCCGCCGCCGGCCCGGGTCGGGTAGGCGGCACTGCCCAGCAGCGGGCCGGGCCCACCGCCGTCGGCCGCCCCGTCGGCGCTGCCGCGGACGTCCCGGACGCCCCGACCCACGACCGCTTCGACGATCGGCCGGAAGAAGTGCGCTCCCCCGCCGCCCAGGAAATCCAGGATCGACCGGTGCACCCAGCCCCAGGCCGAGTCGTCGGCGGACTTCGGGGGCGCGCCCCGTTCCGCCTCGGCGGCCCCGGTGTCCGGCCCGCCGGGGACCTCCGCGGCCGCGGCGGCGGCCGCGTCCAGGGAGGCGATCAGATCCTCGGGGGGCAGCGGCAGGGTGAGGGCCACCGTCTCGGCCAGGTGCAGGGACACCCAGCCGTCCTCACCGGGCAGCGACCCGTGGCCGGTCCACAGCACCTCACCGGAGGCGGTGAGTTCGTCCAGCAGGGCGGGGGTGTACCCGCGCACCCGGGCGGGCAGGACGAGCGATTCCAGGGCCGACGCCGGCACCTGCGCCCCGGCCAACTGCTCGATGGCCCGCACCAGCCCGTCGACCCCGCGCAGCGCCTGCGACCCACGACGCACGCCGATACCGTTCCAGGCGGGTAGGAACCGGGCGAGAGCCTGCGGTTCGACCGGTTCGACCTCGGCCCGCAGCGCGGCCAGGGAGCGCCGACGGAGCAGCCGCAGCACCTCGGCGTCGAGGAACTCGGGCTCCCGGCCGAGGGGCCGGAACTCTCCCTCGGCCAGCCGCCCGGTGCCGACCATCCGGCGCAGCGCGTCGGTGACCACGGCGACGCCCAGCCCGAACCGGGTGGCCGCCTCGGTGGCCAGGAAGGGTCCGTGGGTGCGGGCGTACCGGCCGAGCAGCCGGCCCAGCGGGTCGGGCACCCGGTCCAGGAAGGATTCGGCGATCCCCGGCGGCAGGGCCGTGCCGAGGGCGTCGCGCAGCACTCCGGCGTCGGTCGGGTCGGCCCACCGCAACTCGCCACCGACCCGCACCTCGACGACCCGCCGGGCGGCCGCCAGCTCACCGAGGACCGCACCGACGTCGTCGACGGTGCTGCGCAGGTCCACCTCGAGGGTGCTGAGCGGTCCGAGAATGCGCAGCAGATCGGCGATCTCGTCGGCGTTGCGGGCCTGCCGGTTCTCGGCCAGCCGCTGCAGTTCGGCCTCGGTGTCGGCCAGGGCCTGCGGGTCGAGCAGGTCGCGCAGGGACAGCCCGTCCCCGCGGCCCAACAGTTCGGCCAGCAGCGTCGGGTCGACGGTGAGCGCGGCGGCCCGCCGTTCGGCCAGCGGTGAGTCGCCCTCGTACAGGAACTGGGCGACGTAGCCGAACAGCAGCGACGAGGCGAACGGGGACGGACTGCTGGTCGTCACCTCGACCACCCGCACGGTGCGGCTGCGCAGCTCGGTCAGCAGGTGTACGAGGGCGGGCACGTCGAAGACGTCGGACAGACATTCGCGGACCGCTTCGGCGACGATCGGGAACGACGGGTAGGCACTCGCCACCTCGAGCAGCTGCGAGGCCCGCTGCCGTTGCTGCCAGAGCGGCTGCCGCTTGCCGATCTGGCGACGCGGCAGCAGCAGAGCCCGGGCCGCGCACTCCCGGAACCGGGAGGCGAAGATCGCCGCGCCGCCGATCTCGGCGGTCACCTCGGCCTCCACCGTCTCCGGGTCCAGGGTGAGGAACTCGGCGAAGTCCGGCGGGGCGCCACTGCTCGACCCTTCGCCGTCGTCGCCGCCGTACTCGACGTCGGGCAGCCGCAGCACGATGCCGTCGTCGGCGTGCATGGCCGCGACGTCGACGCCGTAGCGCTCGCGCATCCGCGCGGCGATCACCAGCGACCAGGGAGCGTGCACGGCCGCGCCGTACGGCGAGTGGATCACCACCCGCCAGTCGCCCAGCTCGTCACGGAAACGTTCGATGACGATGGTCTTCTCGTCCGGCAGGACGCCGGTGGCGGACGACTGTTCGGTCAGGTAGTCGACCAGGTTGACGGCGGCGAACTCGTCCAGGCCGGCACCGCGCAGTTCGGCCAGGGCCTCCTCGCGCGGCGCCGTCCCGACGTCGCGGACGAATTCGCCGTGTGCACGGCCGAGTTCGGCCGGGCGGCCCAGGGTGTCGCCCTTCCAGAACGGCAGCTTGCCGGGCAGCCCGGGGGCCGGGACGACCAGGACCTGGTCGTGGGTGATGTCGACGATCCGCCAGGAACTGGAACCCAGGGCGAACACGTCGCCGACCCGGGACTCGTAGACCATTTCCTCGTCGAGTTCGCCGACCCGGCGGCCACCCCCGCCGGCGACCTCGGAACCAGCCAGGAACACCCCGTACAGACCGCGGTCGGGGATGGTCCCCCCGGAGGTGACCGCCAGCCGCTGCGCGCCCTGCCGGCCGGCCAGCTCGCCGGTCACCCGGTCCCAGGTGATGCGGGGCCGGAGCTCGGCGAACTGTTCGCTCGGATAGCGCCCGGACAGCATGTCGAGCACCGACTCCAGGGCGCCGCGGCCCAGGGCCGCGAACGGGGCGGACCGGCGGAGCAGCTCGTGCAGTTCGTCGACGGTGATGGGGTCCATCGCGCAGATGGCGACGATCTGCTGGGCGACGATGTCCAGCGGGTTGGTGATGACCGAGATCTCCTCGATCGCGCCGGACTGCATGCGCCGGGACACCACCGCCGCCGACACCAGGTCGCCGCGGAACTTGGGGAACATCACGCCGTGGCTGGCCGCGCCGACCTGGTGGCCGGCCCGGCCGATGCGTTGCAGCCCACTGGCCACCGACGGCGGCGCCTCGACCTGGATGACCAGGTCGACCGCACCCATGTCGATGCCCAGCTCGAGCGAGCTGGTGGCGACGACGGCGGGCAGCTTGCCGGTCTTGAGTTCCTCCTCGATGACCGACCGCTGTTCGCGCGACACCGACCCGTGGTGGGCCTTGGCCAGTACGGGGGCGGCCCCGACCGACACCCCGGCCTGGGCCATCAGCTGGGCGGGGGGCCCTCCGCGGTCGGAGCGGCCGCGGGCGTCGTCGGCCCATTCGCCGTCCGGGTCGTCGGCCTGCTCGGCCACCGCGAGCCGTTCGGCGTGGATCTCGTTGAGCCGGGCGGTCAGTCGTTCGGCCAACCGGCGGGAGTTGGCGAAGACGATCGTCGACCGGTGCTGCTCCACCAGGTCGACGACGCGCTCCTCGACATGCGGCCAGATCGAGGTGCGCGGCACCTCACCTGCGGCCCGCCCGGTCAGGTCGCCACTGGGCTGGCCGAGCTGGCTCATGTCCGGCACCGGGACGACCACGTCGACGTCGATCACCTTGGTCGACGGGGGCTGCACCACCGTCACCGGCCGGCCGCCGGTGAGGAACCGGCCGATCTCCTCGACCGGGCGGACGGTGGCCGACAGCCCGACCCGCTGCGCCGGTTCCTCCAGCAGGGCGTCCAGCCGGTCGAGCGAGACCGCCATGTGCGCACCACGTTTGGTACCGGCGACGGCGTGGATCTCGTCGATGATCACCGTCGTGATGCCGGTCAGCATCTCCCGCGCCCGCGAGGTCAGCAGCAGGAACAACGACTCCGGGGTGGTGATGAGGATGTCGGCGCCGTCGCGGGCGAAGACGCGGCGGTCCGCGGCCGAGGTGTCGCCGGACCGCACGGCGACGGTGATCTCCGGCAGCGAGGTGCCGCGGCGGGCGGCCGTCGCGCCGATCCCGATCAACGGCGACCGGAGATTGCGTTCGACGTCGACGGCCAGCGCCTTGAGCGGCGACAGGTACAGGACGCTGCACTTGCGCTGAGCCTCGGGCGGTCCGTCCGGCCGGCCGTTGCGGACCACCAGGTCGTTGATGGACGAGAGGAACGCCGCGAGCGTCTTGCCCGAACCGGTCGGGGCGACGACCAGCGTGTGGTCGCCCCGACCGATGGCGTCCCAGGCACCGGACTGGGCGGCGGTGGGCGCGGCGAAGGCGGCGGTGAACCACTCCGCCACGAGCGGGTCGAACCGACCCAGCGCCCCGTCCACTCCCGCACCTCCGACCGCCATGGGGCACCTGTACCCCGTGGCGGCCATTGTGCGTCGGAGCACCGACAGTCAGTTGTCCATCCGACCCGGTCGTGGACTAGAGCCGGATGCGGAGGACCTCACCGCCGCCGGCCAGCAGCGCACCGGTGGTGACGTACGCGCTGCCCTTGCGGATGGCGATGCCGTACGGGGCGAAGAGATCGCCGGCCACGACGGTCGGCGACGTGCTGCCCCGGTCCACCCGGACGACCGACCCGGCCGATTGGGTGAGCAGGCCGTCGTTCGTCAGCTGCACCGCGTAGAGCGTGCGGCCGTCGAAGGCCAGGTCGGTGACGTTGGTCAGACCCGACGCCCACACCGTCGGCGTTCCGTCCCGGCCGATGCGGTAGATGTTCGCCGCCCCCTTCGGGAACGGGAAGCCGGTGAGCTGGCTGACGTAGACGGCCCCGTCGTACCCACGGACCGCGACGGAGGTCGGCACCGCCTGCATCGGGATCTGCGTGCCCGGGGGCAGGCCGAGATCGGCCGGGGCGTCGACCGGCCGGTCCGGGAACGACGCCTGGAGTGCGATGTCGTCGCCGGAGACCCGCAGCACGGTGTTGCCACCGGCGTCGGCGACCAGGAAGTCGCCGCAGTCGACCGCCAGGCCCACCGGGTTGCTGTCCGGGTCGTCCACCGGGTTGTTCTCGCCCTCCCAGGCGGCCAGATCGGCGATGGTCCGGTACCGCCCGTCCTGCCGCGTGGTCTGGACGAGCGTGCCGAGCTGCCGGCCGGCGTCGCCCAGTTCGGCCCGCCGCGCCGGGTCCGCGCCCAGCCCGATGAGGATGGCCAGCCGTCGGCCGACCGCGGCGACATCGCTGGGCCCGGAGGCACTCCCGCCTCCCGCGCCGGCGAGCGAGGGCAGCCCCGTGATGATGCGCGACTGCTTGCCCTTCCGGTCGACCTGGGTGATGGCCCCGGTCGTCCCGAAGCAGACCTGGTCGTCCGGGCCCTCCGGACCGGCCACGCAGGGCCCGTCGCCGCCGGTGCCCGCCTCGGCGATCAGCAGGTCGCCGGACGGGCCGAAGGACAATTGGCGGGGGTTGTCCAGGCCCGTGGCGATCACCTCACGGTCGGGGGTGCGACCGCCGTCGGCCGCGGCGGGGAGAGTGCCGATCAGCGTCAGCCCGAGTGCGGCGGCCGAGACCAGGACGATCGGACGAGAACCTGCGCGGCGCCGTTGCCTCATAGCGGTTCCTTTCCTCACTCACAGGCGATTTGTCTGTTTCTCCCAGCTCCTCTCCTCCCGGGCAAGGCTCCGAACGGGGTCCACCGATCAGCCATTCGCCGCACAGGCGGGCGGGACCGCCCGCTCCGCGCCCGCCCGCGATGCCGTCGTCGACACGGCGTCCTCCCGACGCAGCGCCGCCTCCACCTCGTGCTCGCGGACCCACCCCACGGCCCGCCCCTCGGCGTCGACGACGAGCAGGTGCGCGCCGTCCACGCCGGCGAAACGGTCGGCGACCGACCGGAGGTCGCGGCGATCGGGCACCGACCCCGGGAGCGGGGCGATGGTCGCGGCGAGCCGGCCCGGGCGGTCGGGCCCGGCGCGGCCGTCGGCCTCGGCGTCGATGTCGATCCCGCGCCGCAGCAGCTTGCGGGTGTAGACGGTGTCCCGCGAGACCAGGTGGCTGACCCCGGTGGCCAACACGACGCCGAGCATCAGCGGCAGGATGATCGAGTACTCACCGGTCAGCTCGAACAGGATGACCACCGCGGTGATCGGCGCCCGGGCGGCCCCGGCGAACACCGCCCCCATCCCGATGAGGGCGTAGGCGCCGACCGAGCCGCCGGCCGACGGCGCGACCGTCTGCACGATCTCGCCGAACGCGGCACCCAGCATGGCTCCGCAGAAGAGACTGGGCGCGAACACCCCGCCCGAACCGCCGATCCCGATCGTCAGACTGCAGGCGACGATCTTGCCGACCAGCAGGGCGAGAAGGAACGCGATCGCGTAGCCGCCGGCCACCGCATGCCCCAGGACCGGGTAGCCGACCCCGTACATCTGCGGCATCACCAGCAGGACCAGGCCGAGCAGGACACCGCCGACCGCCGGGCGCAGCCACTCCGGTCCCCGCCAGGCCCAGTCGCACGCGTCCTCGACGGCGTACAGGATGCGGGAGAAGGCGACCCCCACCAGCCCGGCGACGACGCCGAGCAGCGCGAACAGCGGGTACTGCACCAGGTGGTCGACGTGGAAGGCGGGCAGCGTCAGGAAGGGGTTGTCACCCAGGATGCCCCGGCCGATCACGCTGGCGGTGACCGACGACAGCACGACCATCCCGAAAGACTCGGCCTCCCAACCCCGCAGGATGATCTCCATCGCGAAGAAGACCCCGGCCAGCGGGGCGTTGAAGGTGGCCGCAATGCCCCCGGCGGCGCCGCAGGCCACGAGCAGCTTGATACGCCGTTCGTCGAGCCGGCACAGCTGGGCCAGCGAGGATCCGAGCGCCGAGCCGATCTGCACGATCGGCCCTTCCCGGCCGACGGAGCCGCCGCCGCCGATGCACAGGGCGGACGCGAGCGCCTTGACCACGGCCACCTGCGGCCGGATCCGTCCACCGTTGCGAGCGACGGCGAGCATCACCTCGGGGACGCCGTGGCCGCGGGCCTCGCGGGCGAACCGGTGGACCAGAGGTCCGTAGAGCAACCCGGCGACCACCGGGGTCAGGACGACGAACCACCGCCCCAGCCACGGCACCTCGGGGTTCGGGACGGAGCCCTGCCCGGCGTAGTCGGCGAACCCGGTGAACAGGTGGGTCAGGCCCTCGATCATCCAGCGGAACACGACGGCGCCGAGGCCCGCGCCGGCCCCGATCACCAGCGACAGCGCGACCAGCATCGACCGGGGGGAGCGGAAGAACGGATGGCGGGTGACGGCCGTCATCGATGATGGGATCAACACGTTTGCATTATGCAATCGTTGCATCAGTGCAATCAAGATGGTCCGATGACCCCATGCCTCCCCCCGCCCGGCCCGATCCGCTGGACCCTGTCGTCGACGCCGTGCTGGCCAGTTCCCGGGCCCTGGTGGCCGTGTCGGCCCGATCGATCGCCGACACCACCGGCGTCACCCTCCCCCAGTACCGGCTGCTCGTCGTCCTGGCCGACCGTCCTCGCACCCTCACCGAGCTGGCCGCCCAGCTCGACGTCGCCCCGTCCACCGCGCTGCGGATGGTCGACCGCCTCGAGTCGGCCGGCCTGGTCGACCGGACCGTGCGACCGGAGAACCGGCGGGAGACCCGCCTCAGCCTCACCGACGAGGGCCGCCGGACCGTCGACACGGTCACCGAGCGGCGACGACGGGACCTGCGCACCGTGGTCGCGCTGATCCCGGACGAGGAGCGCGCCGGGGTGGCGCGAGCCATGGCCGCCTTCGCCGCGGCCGCCGACCGTGCGTGGACGGCGAGCGAGGAAGGGTGACGTCCCGGGAAAGATGGGCCGCAGCGGACGGCCCGGCGGTTACCTTCGGCCGGTGATCGCACCCGCCCCGTTCACCGTGGCCGACCACCTGCTGCAGCGCCTCGCCGAGCTGGGGGCCGACACCGTCTTCGGTGTCCCCGGCGACTACAGCCTGGGCCTGCTCGACCACATCGTCGCCCACCCGAGCGTCGACTGGGTCGGCACCACGAACGAACTCAACGCCGGCTACGCGGCCGACGCCTACGCCCGGCTTCGGGGCATCGGCGCGCTCTGCACCACCTTCGGCGTCGGCGAGCTGTCCGCCGTCAACGCGATCACCGGCAGCTACGCCGAGTTCGTCCCCGTGGTGCACATCGTGGGCGCCCCCCGGTCGACCGTGCAGGCGGCCCACCGGATCGTGCACCACACCCTGGGCGACGGGCAGTTCGACCACTTCCTGGGAATGCACGCCGACATCACCTGCGCGCGAGCAGCTCTCACGGCCGACAACGCGGCCGGCGAGATCGACCGGGTGCTGACCGCGGTCCGCGACCACCGGCTGCCCGGGTACCTGCTGCTGCCGGCCGACGTGGCCGAGGCGCCCGTCCCCCGGCCGGCCACGGCCCTGCCGCCCCGATCGTCGGTCACCGACCCCGAGGCGCTGGCCGCGTTCGCGTCCGCGGCGGCCCGACTGATCCAGCGGGGGGCCGCCACCGGGCGGGGACCGGACGCCAGCGTGCTGGTGGGCCTGCTCTGCCACCGTCTCGGCGCCGCCGGGCGGCTCACCGACCTGCTCGCCGCCGCGCCCCTGCCACACGCCACGACCCTGTGGGCCAAGAGCCTGGTCGACGAGTCCGACCCGCTGTTCGTCGGGACCTATTCGGGTGCGGCGAGCGACCCGGCCACCCGCGCGGTCGTCGAGGACGCCGGCACCGTCATCCTGGCCGGGGTGCAGTTCACCGACCTCACCAGCGGGCTCTTCACGCAGCACATCACCCGGTCCCGCACCATCGAGATCGGCGCCCGGGAGGCGAGTGTCGGCGAGGCCCGCTTCGGGCCCATCGAACTCCCGGACGCGCTCGCCGCCCTGGGGCCGGTGGTCGCCGAACTGGACGACCGACCCCGCGACCCGCGGTCCCGCCGCGACCGGAAGCCCGCGCCCCCGGCACCGGCGGACCCGCCGGTGACCCCCGCCGACCACACCGACCACACCGCACTGAGCCAGGTCGCCCTGTGGGACACGGTCACCGCGTTCCTGCGGCCCGGCGACATCGTGCTGGCCGACCAGGGCACGTCGTTCTACGGCATGGGCCTGCACCGGCTGCCGACCGGCGTGACGTTCATCGGCCAGCCCTTGTGGGCCTCCATCGGCTACACGCTGCCCGGCCTGCTCGGGGTCGGCATCGCCGAACCGGACCGCCGCGGGGTGCTGCTCGTCGGCGACGGCGCCGCCCAGATGACGGCCACCGAGATCGGGACCGTCCTCCGGCACTGCCCCCGCGCGGTCATCGTCGTCGTCGACAACGACGGCTACACCGTGGAACGGGCCATCCACGGGCCGGAACAGCCCTACAACGACATCGCCGCCTGGGACTGGACCTGCGCCCCCGCGTTCTTCGGCGCCCCGGCCACCGCCACCCGGGTCACCACGGTCGGCGAGCTGCGGACCGCCCTCCAGCAGGCGCAGCAGGCCGACCGTCCGACCATCGTGCAAGCCGTCGTCCCGGCCCTGGACGTGCCGCCGCTGCTGGACACCCTGGCCCGGTCCCTGGGGAAGAAGTAGACCGCAGCGACAACGGCCGGCGCCCTGTACGGGTCGCCGGCCGTCACCTGGTCGGCCGCCCGGCTACTGCACCGGTGCCTGATCCGAGCCGCAGCTGGGGCAGCTGTGCCCGTCCGCGGCCGAGGGGGACGCCGTCGCCGGCTGGGCGGATCCGACCCCGGCGCGGACGCCGGCCACTCCCGCGTCCGTCGCCTCGCCCACCGCGGCGCCCACGCCCGCGGCGCCGGCCGCCGCGCCTTCGACGGCGGACTTGAAGGACTCCCGCGCCGCTCCCCCGGCGGCGCCGACCCCGTCGGTGGACGTCGACGCCGACGCGTGCGCCCCACCGGCAAGATCCGCCGCGCCGTCCTGTACCGCAGCCCAGGCATCACCGGCCGCCGCCTGCGCTGACTCCGCCGCGTCCCGCGCCCCACCGGCAAGATCCGCCGCGCCGTTCTTTGCCGCCGCCAGGGCATCCCCCGCGACATCACCGACCGAATTCGCCGCGTCCCGCGCCCCGTCGGCCAGGTCGGCGACACCGTTCCCGGCGGCGGCCATCGCACCGCCGGCGGTCCCGGCGGCCTTCATCGCGTGCTCGGCGGCCTCGGCCTGGTCCGCCGCCTCGACCTCCGCCTGATAGGTCGCCTCGGCGGCCGCGGTGCTGTCGTCCAGGGTGGTTCTGGCGGGGGCGACGACGCCTTCATAGGTCTCCTTGGCCTGGTCGACGACCTGGCGGTAGGAGCTGCGGGCGTCGCCGACGGCCTTGTCGTAGGCGGCCTTGGCCTGCGCCACGACCCCGTCGTAGGTCTTCTCCGCGTCACCGGTGGTCGCGCGGTAGGTGGCCTCCGCCTGGTTCTCGACCTTGTCGAACGCTTCCCGCGCCTGGCCGGTGGCCCGCTTGTACTTGGCCTTCGCGGCGTCCCGGGCCTCGTCGAAGGCGTCGTCCTTGCCGTCGAACACGTCGACGACGCGGTCCTTGGCGTCCCCCAGCATGTCCTTGGCCCGGTCGAGCAGATTGTCCAGTCCCATGGCATCCCCCTTGATGACGCTCAGGTGCGCGAAGTCGGCGGCGCGAACGCTAGACCCGATCACCTGTTTGCAGTAGTGCCCGTTCGAGCTGGTGATGGGCGGGCGTTCAGCGCGCGGTATATCGCTGGGCGACTTCTCCCCGGGGTGTCGTCACCCGAGCCAGGCCTGGGACTCTGCGGCACCCACCGATCACCACCGTGGGTCGCCATCCCACGGCCCTCGCGTCGACGCGTGGGCCGCGAGGATCACCCGGTCGAACCACCCGCTCAGGGGGCGTGAACCGGCCCCATGCGATACACGCGGGCCGCCGTTTCGGCGAACAGGGCCGCCCGTTCGATCGCGGTGAACCCCGCAGTGATCTCGTCGAACGCCGTGTAGAGCGCGCCGAACGTCGAGTACAGGCCGTCCACCGGGAAGTTGCTGCCGAACATGCAGCGCTGCGGTGTGAACACATCGATGGTGTCCAGGACGATCCGCCGAATGCTGTCCGGGGTCCAGGTGTGGTCGTTGGTCCCCAGGGCGGAGATCTTCACCGTGGTGTTCGGTTCCGCCGCGACCCGGGCCATCTGCCGCTTCCAGCGGTCCAGCGCGGACGCGTCCCGCTCGATCGGCATCCCGGCGTGGTCCAGCACGATGGTGGTGTCGCCGTGCTCGGCGGCCAGGGCGGCGGCTTCGTCGAGTTGGTCGGGGAAGACCTGCAGGTCGAAGGACAGGCCGGCCGCGGCCAGCGCCCGGAAGCCACGCCGCCAGGCCGGGTCTCGCATCAGGTCAGCGCGGTCGCGGTGGCTGTAGAACGGGTCGGGATGCCAGTTCAGGATGTCCCGAACTCCGCGGACCGACGGCAGCGCCGCCAGCGCACCGATGCGGTCGACGGCGTCCGCGGCGTGCAGGTCGACCTTGACGACCTGCACGCTCGGCGCACCCGCTCCGGACTGCGAGACGACCTCGTCGATCCACCGGCTCTCCCACGCCGGGTCGGCGGCCCCGTTCTCCACGTGCACCGATCCGATCAGCCGACCCCCCAACGGAGCCAGCTCGGCCGCGTCGGCCAGGTAGTCGTCGAGCAGGTAACGACGCCGCAGCGGAAAATCGTCGCCGTGGTACCGCCGCTGCGCCGGGCCCTCCAGCCACGGGTAGGACGCCGGGCCAAGATCGCAGAGGTGGTGATGGGCGTCGATGACGTCCAGGTCGAGCATCAGTCCTCCTGTCGGGCGTGCCGGGTCAACGACCGCACCACACCGGAATGGTCCAGGTCGCCGTCACCGTCGTCCACCGACTGCCGGTAGACGCCCAGCACGGTCGTCGCGACCGGCAGGTCCAGCCCGGCCCCCGCAGCGGCCTCCGTCACGAACCGGAGATCTTTGAGCTGGTTGACACTGCTGCCGCCGCCGGAGAAGTCGCCGGTGAGCCAGCGGTCCCGTTTCTGCCGCAGCACTTCCGAGCCGGCGAGACCGCCGGAGAGCAGATCGAGCAGCGCGTCGGCGGGTACCCCGTAGGCATCGGAGAGCACCAACGCCTCGGACAGGGCCGACAACGTGGCCGCCACGACGACCTGGTTGCAGGCCTTGGCCACCTCACCGGAGCCGACCGGACCCAGGTGCCGCACGGTGCGCCCGACCCGCTCCAGGACCGGCCAGACCCGCTGCACCGCCTCGTCCGTCCCGCCGACCATGACGCTGAGTGCACCGGATTCGGCGCCGGCGACCCCACCGCTGAGCGGGGCGTCGACCACGTCCACCCCCAGCGGCCCGAGCCGGTCGGCCAGGGCGGCGACGCGCACCGACGAGACCGTCCCGTGGACGACGAGGACCGGTCGATCCCCGTCGGCGGCCCGGGCCCAGCCCGCCAGCAGTCCGTCCGGTCCGTCGAGCACGGCCTCGACGTCGACGAGGTCGGTCAGCACGGTGAGGGTGATCGGCGCCGCGGCCGCCGCCGGAGTGGCGGCGACCGACGCCCCGGCCGCCGCCAGCCCCGACGTCCTGGTCGCCGTGCGGTTCCACACCGTCAGGGCTCCGAGGTCGGCCAGCAGCCGGCGCGCGATGGGCTCGCCCATCCGGCCCAGCCCCAGCAGCGAAACCCGCGGCGCATTCATCGATCCGCCCCGGACGCCTCGTCCAGATCGGCCAGCAGATCGGGGTCGACGTCCTCCAGGAAGACCGCGGCCTCGAACTCCAGCAGTTCGCGCGCCCGGTCCAGCCGGACCGGGACGTCGCGGCCGGGGATGTCGCCGGACGGGACGGTGGGCGCGTGCCGGGCCAGCGCCTGCGCCGTGGACTGCCGCAGGTAGGTCCGCGGGGCGGCCACCAGAATGCCGGGAGCGGCGGGTGTCTCGTGGGTCAGCGCGGCGGCGGTGGCGGCCGCGGCGTCGCGCACGTCGAGGTAGGTCCACCCCTCACAGGCCTGCCGCCGGGGGTCTTCGCGCAGGGCGGCCCGGATGTGCCGACCGAAGACCGCACCGCCGTCCTCGCGGATGTCGCGAACCAGCGGGTAGCGCAGGCCGGTCATTGAGAGTCCTTCACGGCGGGCGAACATCAGGGCGGCCGCCTCGTTGGCCTGCTTGGACAGCGAGTACGCGTCGCCGATGTCGGCCGGTTCGTCCTCGTCCCACGGGTAGCGCGACGGCAGCACGGGTCGGGCGTTCAGCGGCAACCCGAAGGCGTTGATGCTGGAGGCGTAGACCACCTTGCGGACCGCGGCGTCCGCGCTGGCCTGCAGGACCAGGAAGGTACCCAGCGCGTTGTCGGTGTAGATGTCCGCCGGACCACCACGGTCGAGCCCGGCCCGACCGGCCAGGTGCACGACGGCGTCCTGGCCGGCGACGGCGTCCGCGACGACCGCCCGGTCGGTGACCGATCCGGTCAGGCGCCGGACCCCGGTGACCGGGGCGGCGGCGACCTCCCGGTCCAGCACCGTCACCTCGGCCCCGTCGGCGACCAGGTGGGTGACCACCGCGGCGCCGATGAGGCCGTCGCCGCCGGTGACCAGGACCCGGGCCCCGCTCAGCTGCGGCAGCGCACCGGACGAGGTCACCGGCCCGCCTCGGCCGGGGCGCCGGAGCCGGGCGTCGGCGCGGTATCGGAAGCGGCATCGGGGGCGGCGGGTGTGCCCCGCCCCTTGGACTTGCCGCGGCCGAGCATCGGCCAGCCCTTGCTGCCCTGGTCGATGGCCACGGCGATGAGCACGACCAGGCCGGTGACGATCTGCTCGTAGAAGCTCGGCACGTTCAGGAGCACCAGGCCGTTGGTGAGCGCGCCCAGGATGAGGGCGCCGATCAGGGTGCCGGCGATGCGGCCCTCACCGCCCATCAGATTGGCGCCACCGATGACCGCGGCGGCGATGGCCGTCAGCAGGTACGGGCTGCCCGCCTCGGACTGGGCGGCACTGATCCGGGCGACGACGACCATGCCGCCGAGCGCGGCCAGCAGACCCGAGATGCCGTAGACGAGGACCTTGACCCGGGTGACCCGGACCCCGGAGAGCCAGGCCGTCTCCTCGCTGCCGCCGACGGCGATGACGTTCTGACCGAACACCGTGCGGCGCAACAGCAACCACGCGAGGACGGCCACGACGATGACGACCACCACGACGATGGGCACGCCGCCGATGTAGCTGTTCAGCAGCAGGACGAACGCATCGGGCACGTTGTAGACCGGCTTGCCGTCGGTCACCACGTACGCCAGCCCCTGGTAGACGCTCATGGTGCCCAGGGTCGCGATGAACGGCGGCAGCTTGCCGATCGTGATGAGCAACCCGTTGACCGCGCCGGCGGCGAACCCGACCACGAGGCCGAGCAGCAGGCCGGGGATGGGGGCGACCCCGCTGTTGACCATCGCGTTCGCCGAGACGATGCCGACGAAGCTGGCGATGGACCCGACCGACAGGTCGATGCCGCCGGTGATGATGACGAACGTCAGCCCGATGCCGATCAGGGCGTTGACGCAGGCCGAGACGGCGACGTCGCGCAGGTTGTCCAGGGTCAGAAAGTTGGAGTTCAGGACGCCGAAGACCGCGAAGATGGCCGCGGCGGCGATGAAGATGCCCAGAGCCTGGAAGTTGATGGTGACCTTCCGCGGCGGTGGGCTGTTGACCTCGGTGCTCACGACGTTCCCTTCGCGATGCCCATGGCACTGGCCACCAGGCTGTGTTCGTTGATGTCGTCCCCGGTGTGTTCGGAGATGAACTGACCGTTGCGCATGACCAGGGCCCGGTCGCTCAGCGAGACGATCTCGGGCAGATCGGAGGAGACGACCACCACGGCGTTCCCGGCGGCCGCGAGACCATCGATGAGACCGTAGATCTCGGCCTTGCCGCCGACGTCGACGCCCTTGGTGGGCTCGTCGAACAAAAAGACCTTCGAGTCCCGGCGCAGCCACTTGGCGATGACGATCTTCTGCTGGTTGCCCCCGGAGTACTGCCGGGCCTGTAGTTTCACCGTCGCCGGTTTGAGCGCCAGCGAGGTGGCGATCTCGTCGGCCACCGCGGCCTGCCGCCGCACATTCATCAGCGGCCCGCGCCCGACCAGGTCGGGCGCGGCGGTGAGGGCGATGTTGGCGTAGGCCGGCATCTGCAGCGCCAGCCCCTGGTGCTTGCGGTCCTCGGGGATGAACGCGATGCCGGCGTCGCGGCTGTCGTGCGGGTTGCGGATCGTGCGGGGCTTCCCGTCGATGGTGATGTCACCGCCGCAGCCGGGGTCGGCGCGCACCAGCGCCCGGAGGAACTCGGTGCGGCCGGAGCCGACGAGGCCGGCGATGCCGACGACCTCGCCGGCCCGGACCTGGAGGTCGACCCGTTCGTCCGTGCCCGGGCGGGTGATGCCGGACGCGGTGAACAGGACTGGGGCGTCAGGAGCCACCGGGTGCTGCCGCTGGAAGCCCAGCAGCTCGCGGCCGACCATGCGGCGCACGATCTCGTCGGTACTGGTCTGCGCGATGGGCGAGCTGTAGGCCACCTTGCCGTCCCGGAGCACGACGATTTCGTCGGAGACGGTCATGACCTCGGGCATGCGGTGCGAGACGTAGATGATGCCCACGCCCCGCTCCGCGGCCATCTCGCGGACCCGCCGCAGGACCGCGGCCACGTTGTGCTCGAGCATCGAGGTGGTCGGCTCGTCCAGGGCGACGATCGACGCCCCGTCGGCGAAGGCCCGGGCGATGGTCAGCGCGTGCCGCTGTGCCGGGCTGAGCCGGGACAGCGGCGTGCGCCGGTCGAGCGGGAACCCCATGGCGGCGACGTCGTCGAGGGCCCCGGCCACCGCCGGCGCCGCCGCCCGCCGTTGCGCCGCTGTTTTGCCCAGGAGCAGGTTCTGCTCCACGGTCAACTGCGGCACGACGGCCGGTTCCTGGCGGGCGATCATGATGCCCTCGGCCAGCGCCTGCCGCGGCGTGAACTCGGTCCGCACCACCCCGTTGACCGTGATGCTGCCTTTCGTCGGGGCCAGCGAGCCCCCGAGGATTCCGAGCAGAGTGCTCTTGCCGGCACCGTTCTCGCCGGCCAGGGTGAGCACCTTCCCCCGGTGGAGCTGGAAGCTGACGTCCTCCAACGCCCGCACCCCGGGGAAGAACTTCGCGATGTTGCTGAACTCGAGGATGATGTCGCTCATGATCGCCGCCCGTCTCTGACCGGTCCGATTACGGCATGCCGGTGGGGTACTGGTCCACGTTCTGCTTATCGACGACGAACGCCGGCACGTCCACCCAACCGGGGACCTGCTTGCCGGCCAGCAACCACAGGGCCACCTTCACGCCGGCCGCGCCCTCGGTGGTCGGCCGCTCGGAGACCGTGGCGGTGATGTTCCCGTCGACGATCTCCTTCTTGGCCTGCGGGATGCCGTCCGTGCCGACGAGCAGGACCTGACCGGTCAGACCCTTGGCCGCGATGGCGGCCTCCACACCCAGGGCCATGCCGTCGTTCTGGGAGTAGAAGGCCTTGATGTCGGGGTTCGCGGTGAGCATCGCGGTGGCGATGGTCTGGGCCTGGTTGGTGTCCCACTTGGCTGACTGCGAGGCGACCAGGTTCAGGTTCGGGTGCTTCTCGAGACCGGCCTTGAAGCCCAGGCCGCGGTTGATGGCGTTCGAGGAACCGGGGTCACCCTCGATCATCGCGACCTTGCCGCCGTCCGGCAGCTGTTGGGCGATGTAGTCGGCCGCGGTCTGGCCGATGGTGGAGGCGTCCGGCCCGACGTAGACGACACCGGGGACGGTGCCCTTGGCGTCGTTCAGGACGATGGCCGGAATGCCCTTGGACAGGGCGGACTCGAACACGGTGTCCAGTGCGGTGGCGGAGATCGGCGAGGCGAGCAGGGCGCTGCAGCCCTGGTTGAGTGCGCTCTGCGCCTTGTCGAGCTGCTCGCTGATCGAGGACTCGTCGTTGACGGCCAACGTGGAGAATTCCACGCCGAGCTTCTTGGCCTCGCCCTCGAAGCCGTCGCGTTCGTAGCCCCAGAACTCGTTGGCCAGAGTGCGGGTCACGTAGCAGAGCTTCTTGCCCTGGACCGCTGTCGGCTCGCCCAGAGTCTTGGTCAGCGCGTCGATGTCGGTCTTCTGGTCCTGCTGCACCAGGGCGGTGATGGCGGAACCACCGGCGGCGTCACCGGAGGAGGTGGCGGACGAACTGCCGGACGGGGTGGCACTACAGGCACCCAGCAGCATCGCGGCGGCCGCGGTGGCCGCGGCCAGTGCCGCCAGAGGTCGCGTTCGGGAGGACATCGGGGTGGATCCTTTCGTCGTTGGAAGGCTGGTCGAGCGGTGGTGCGGGAGGGCCGACACGGCCCACCCGAGGTGGTCAGAGCTGGACGAGGGCCTCGGTCTCGCGCCGGAGCTCGATGGCGGTGGCCAGTTCGTCGGTGATGACGATGTCGTCCCAGCTGACGCTCTGGCCCTCGGGGACGTCGGCCGTCAGTTCGACGTGGTGGGCCAGGGCCACCGGCAGCAGCCGGCGACGCACCGACGTGGTCGCCGAGACGAGCTTGCCCCAGACAGTGAAACCACCCTCACCGTCGAGGATCTCGCCGGCCTTGAGATCCCGCTTGGCGGTGGCCACGACGTCACCGTAGAAGCCGGTCGGCGTACCGGTGGCGATACCCCGAAGAGCGGCGTTGGCGATCGAGATGTTCAGTTCGAGACCGACGTAGTGGTACGGGCGATACAGCGCGGCGTACCGGCCCGTGGGGTCCGGGTGCCACGGGTACTCGGTGAAGCAGCCCGAGACGTAGTCGTTGGTCGCCTTGACGACGACGAACACGCCCTCCTGGGTGTTGAACGGGATCCAGTCGCCGGCGCGGGTGACGCTCGACATGACCTCCACCGACGCCTCATTGGCCAGCACCCCGCCAACTGCGGACGGGCGGCAGATGGTGGCGATCTCCTCCACGTTCCCCGGGGTGAAGGTGAGTCCGTCGTCGGACGGCACCAGACCGGCCGCATTGGCGACCGCGGCCATCTCGATGGCCGCCTTGGTGCCGTCGCGGAACGAGGTGTGCATGTAGGGGTTGAGCTGACCGGAGTCGGTCAGCTCCTTGCTGAACTCCCAGTTCTCCCAGACGTTGTCGGGGTTCATGGCGTGGTAGTGCTCCAGGTACTTCGCGCCCTTCCCGGCACAGACGACGTCGAAGCCCGAGGTGCGGGCCCAGTCGACCAGTTCCATGATCAGGGCGGGCTGGTCGCCGTAGGCCATCGAGTAGACGACGCCGGCCTTCTCGGCCCGACGGGCCAGGGCCGGGCCGGCCAGAGCGTCGGCCTCGACCGTGACCATGATGATGTGTTTGCCGGTCTCGATGGCGCGCAGCGCATGGTGGACGCCGACGACGGGGTTGCCGGTGGCCTCCACGACGACATCGATTTCGGGCGTCTCGAACAGGGCGGACGCGTCGGCGACGATGGCGGTTCCCCGGGTGGCCAGCGCATCGGCGACGGTCTCCGCTGTCGCCTCGGCCGGCCACTCGACCAACCGGAACGCGCCGGCCGCCCGGGCGGTGTTGATGTCGGCGATGGCGACCACGTGGATGCCCGGGATGTTGCGGGCCTGCGCGAGATACATGGTGCCGAAGCGACCGGCGCCGATCAGGCCGACCCGGATGGGCCGGCCGTCCCGTTCCCGTTGTGCCAACAGCGCGTGCAGATTCATGCGAACCCCTCGGAGTCTCGAAAGCTCGGTCAAGACAACGGGACTCGCACGGCCAACCGGGGCCGGGACTTCGTTGTCGCCGTCTACGGGAGCATTGTGTAAACGGTTCCATTTTTGTACCATCGAGCCACTGGGACGTCAATACCTGCGATGCCGCATGCTGGTGACCCACGGACAGGGAGGCCAGGATGCGCAAAGCTGCGACCATCCGTGACGTCGCACGGGAGGCCGGGGTCTCGGTGGCAGTCGTCTCGCGTGTGCTGAACGACGGCACCGGACCGGTTGCTCCGCACACCCGCGAACGCGTCGTGGCGGTCATGGAACGGCTGGCCTACCGGCCCCGAGCCGCAGCTCGGGAGCTACAGCAGCAGTCGACGACCACGATCGGACTGGTCCTGGCCGACCTCACCAACCCGTTCTTCGCCCGCCTGGCCGATCGCGTCGTGTGGGAGGCGCGGGCCCGGGGGATCCATGTCGTCCTGCTGACCACCCAGGAGGATCCGCACCTGGAGTCGGACTCGATCGACACGCTCATCGAGCGGTCGGTCGGCTCGGTCATCGCCACCCCGACCGGAGGCAACGTCGAGAAGTGGGCCCGGCTCGCCCAACTGGGTGTCAACGTGGTGTTCGTCGACCGCGAGATCGAGGAGTTGCCCGACATCGACGTGGTGACCATCAGCAACGAGTTGTCGGCCGAGGTCGCCACCGATCATCTGCTGCGCCTCGGGCACACCCGCATCGCGTTCATCTCGGGGCCGGAGACGACATCCACCGGGCGGGCCCGGGTGACCGGCTTCCGTTCGGCCATGCACCGGGCCGGGGTCGCCGTGGACGAACGGTTCATCCAGTCCGTGCCGTTCCGGGGTACCTCCGGATCCGATGCGGTCAGCTCACTGCTGTCCGGGCCGATCCGGCCGACCGCGCTGATCGTCGGGAACACCGCACAGGTCCGCAATGCCCTCAGTCGCGTCCAACAGTCCAGCCTGTCCTTGCCGCAGGACCTGAGTCTGGTCGTCTTCGACGACAACCCGTGGACCGAACTGGTCTCGCCGCCGCTCTCGGTCGTCCGTCAGCCCATCGACATGCTCGCCCTGCACTCGGTCGACCTGGCCTACAGCCGCCTCAAGGGGTCGATCAGCGACGGTGCCCGGCGCATCCGGGTCGACGCCGACTTCATCCAGCGCTCCAGCAGCGCCGCCCCCACCACCTGACCGTCCCGAAA
Source organism: Nakamurella flava (assembly GCF_005298075.1). Classification (NCBI taxonomy): domain Bacteria; kingdom Bacillati; phylum Actinomycetota; class Actinomycetes; order Nakamurellales; family Nakamurellaceae; genus Nakamurella; species Nakamurella flava. The sequence continues at coordinate 309,466 of NZ_SZZH01000003.1, read as the reverse complement.
ACCCCACGCAGGAGCCCACCCATGTCCGTCGTCGTCACCGCCGTCTTCCACCCCGCCACCGATCGCCGCGACGATCTCGTCAGCGCCCTGCAGGCGGCGATCCCCGCTGTGCATGCGGAGGATGGATGCCTGCTCTACGCCATCCACGACGCCGCCGACGGCACCATCACCATGATCGAGAAGTGGTCCGACGCCGACTCGCTCGCCGCCCACGCGGCCGGCCCCGCCGTCGTCGCGCTGAACGCCGCCATCGACGGGATGCTCGCCCGGCCCGTCGTCGTGACCACCATGACGGCGATCCCGGCCGGAACCCCGGAGCAGGGGACCCTGTGATGTCTCGGCGGTGAGGCCCGCGATCGAGAAGACGATCCAGCAACCGAGCCGCACCCGTCAGCAAAAATCGCTTGTGAGTGAGTACTCACTCATCTATCGTCGGCGGCCGTGACTCCCCCCAGCTCCGCCACCGGTCGGGCCGCGCCGCTCCCTCCGGAGGAACGCCGCGCGGCCATCGTCGCCGCGGCCACCCCGCTGGTGCTGCAGCACGGCATGGCCGTCACCACCCGGCAGATCGCCCAGGCCGCCGGGATCGCCGAGGGCACGATCTTCCGGGCCTTCTCGGACAAGGAGTCGGTGCTGGCCGCGGTCGTCGCCGACGTCCTGGACCCGACCCCCCTGGTGGCCGGACTGCGCGGCATCGACCCAGACGCCACACTCGACGAGATCCTCACCGCCGCCGTCGATCTGCTCCGGGCCCGACTGGGACGGATGCGACAGATCCTGCTGATGACCCACGCCCTGCCGGGCCAGCCGCCGGACCCGCGCACGGCCGGTTCGGCGAAACACTGCCGGCCGGATCCGCGACCGGTCAACGAGGCCATGGCCTTCGCGCTGTCGGGCCACGCCGACCGGCTGCGCTGGGACGCCGGTCAGGTCTCCCGCATGGTCCGGCTGGTCACCATGGCCACCACCGCCGGCCTGGACGGCTTCGATCCGCTGCCCACCGCCACCGTCGTCGACCTGCTGCTGCACGGGATCACCACCGCTCCCGCCGACCCGCAAGACCCCACCGCCCAGCGAGATCCAGCCGCCCGCCCCGAGACGGACGACTTCGCCACCGCCGCACCCCGTTCCTGATCGGAGACGCCTCGTGCTGATCCCCCTGCTCCGCCGCCACCTGCGGCCCTACCTGGGCGCTCTGAGCGTCGTCGTCCTGTTCCAGCTCATCGGCACGATCGCTTCGCTGTACCTGCCGAGCCTGAACGCCGACATCATCGACGTGGGCGTGGCCAACGGCGACACCGGCTTCATCGTGCGGACGGGCGGCATCATGCTGGCCATCACGGTGGTGCAGATCGTCGCCACCATCGTCGCCGTCTACTTCGGCGCCCGGACCGCGATGAGTGTCGGCCGGGACCTGCGCGCCGCCTTGTTCCACCGGGTCGGCACGTTCTCCGACCGGGAGGTCCAGAAGTTCGGCGCCCCGTCGCTGATCACCCGCAACACCAACGACGTGCAGCAGGTCCAGATGCTGGTGCTGATGGCCTGCACGTTGCTGGTCTCCGCGCCGATCATGTGCGTCGGCGGCATCATCATGGCGCTGCGCGAGGACTTCGGCCTGTCCTGGCTTCTGGTGATCAGCATTCCCGCCCTGGCCATCTCGATCGGCCTGATCGTCTCCCGGATGGTGCCGCAGTTCCAGAAGATGCAGAAGCGGATCGATGTGGTCAACCGGGTGCTGCGCGAGCAGATCGCCGGTGTCCGGGTGGTCCGGGCCTTCGTCCGGGAGCCACTGGAGACCCAGCGGTTCGCCGACGCCAACAGCGCGCTGACCGACACCGCCCTGAGGGCCGGGCGCCTGCAGGCGCTGATGTTCCCCACCGTCATGCTGATCCTCAACGTCTCCAGCGTGGCCGTGCTGTGGTTCGGCGCGCACCGCATCGACGACGGCAGCATCCAGATCGGTTCGCTGATGGCGTTTCTCAACTACCTGATGCAGATCCTGTTCTCGGTCATGATGGCCACGTTCATGGCCGTGATGATTCCGCGGGCCTCGGTCAGCGCAGACCGGATCGGCGAGGTGCTCGGCACCGACACCTCGGTCACTCCGCCGACCGCGGCCCGCACCCCCGGCCGCGACGTCACGGCCGGCACCGTGCAGTTCCGCGATGCCGGTTTCCAATACCCGGGTGCCGCCGCCCCGGTGCTGTGCAACCTGAACTTCACCGCCACCCCGGGCACGACCACCGCGATCATCGGCTCGACCGGCGCCGGAAAGACCACCCTGCTCTCCCTGATCCCCCGGCTGTTCGACGTCACCGCCGGCGCGGTCACCGTCGACGGGCAGGACGTCCGCGACTTCGATCCCGAAGATCTCTGGCGGCGCATCGGTCTCGTCCCGCAGAAGCCGTTCCTGTTCACCGGGACGGTCGCGTCCAACCTGAGGTTCGGCAACGCCGACGCCACCGACGCCGACCTGTGGCGGGCGCTGGAGATCGCCCAGGCCTCCGACTTCGTCGCCGCCATGCCGGACGGTCTGGAGTCCACGATCACCCAGGGCGGCAGCAACGTCTCCGGTGGTCAGCGGCAACGACTGGCCATCGCCCGGGCGCTGGTCGCCCGTCCGTCCATCTACCTGTTCGACGACTCGTTCTCCGCCCTCGACCTGACCACCGACGCTCGCCTGCGCGCCGCGCTGCGGCCCGAGACCACCGACGCCACCGTCATCGTCGTCGCTCAGCGGGTATCCACCATCGTCGAGGCCGACCAGATCGTCGTGTTGGAGGGCGGCCGCATCGTCGGCCTCGGCCGGCACGACGAGCTGCTCGACGGCTGCCCGACGTACGCCGAGATCGTGGCCTCCCAGCAGGGGGTGCCGGCATGACGTCGACCCAGAAGTCCGAGAACGACACCGTTCTCGCCAAGTCCCGGCCGCGCGACCCCAACCTGCCGCCGATGCCCCGCCGCGGTCCGGGCGGCGGCGGACCGATGGCCGGTATGGGCATGCCGGCGGAGAAGTCGCTGAACTTCGGCCCGTCGGCCAAGCGGCTGCTGGGCCGGATGCGATCCGAGCGCATGGGGCTGGCCGTGGTGGTCACCCTGGGGATCATCAGCGTCCTGTTGACCGTCCTCGGCCCGCGCATCCTCGGCTGGGCGACCAACATCATCTTCGAGGGCATCCTCGGCCGGCAGCTGCCGGCCGGCATCACCCAGCAGCAGGCGATCGACGGGCTGCGCGCCCAGGGCAACGACTCGTTCGCCAACCTGCTGTCCGGGATGACCGTGATCCCCGGCGCCGGCGTCGATTTCACCCGGCTCGGCCAGGTGCTGCTGCTCGCGCTCGGGCTGTACCTGCTGTCGTCGGTGTTCGGCTGGCTGCAGGGTCGGCTGCTCAACACGATCGTCCAGCGGACCATCTACCGGTTGCGCGAGGAGGTCGAGCACAAGCTGCACCGGCTGCCGCTGTCCTACCTGGACCGGCACCAGCGCGGTGAGGTGCTCAGCCGGGTCACCAACGACATCGACAACATCTCGCAGACCCTGCAGCAGACGCTGTCCCAGTCGCTGGTCTCGCTGCTGACCGTCGTCGGCGTGCTGACCATGATGCTGCTGACGTCGCCGCTGCTGGCCCTGGTCGCACTGGTGGCGGTGCCACTGTCCCTGGTCGTCACGACGATGATCGCGAAGCGGTCGCAGCCGCGGTTCGTCGCCCAGTGGCGGGCCACCGGCGAACTCAACGGCCAGATCGAGGAGACGTTCACCGGGCACAGCCTGGTCAAGGTGTTCGGTCAGCAGCCGGCGGTCGAGCGGCGGTTCGTCGACAAGAACGACGAGCTGTTCCGGGCCTCGTTCGGCGCCCAGTTCGTCTCCGGAATCATCATGCCGTCGATGATGTTCATCGGGAACCTGACCTACGTCGCGATCGCCGTGGTCGGTGGTCTGCGGGTGTCGACCGGTTCGATGAGCCTGGGCGACGTGCAGGCCTTCATCCAGTACTCCCGGATGTTCACCCAGCCGCTGACCCAGCTGGCGTCGATGGCCAACGTGCTGCAGTCCGGGGTGGCCTCGGCCGAGCGGGTCTTCGAGCTGCTGGATGCCGAGGAACAGTCCCCCGACCCGGAACCGGCGCAGACCGTGCGGGATCCGCACGGGCGGGTCGAGTTCGACCACGTCTCGTTCAGCTACACCCGCGACAAGCCGCTCATCACCGACCTGTCGCTGGTCGCCTCGCCCGGCCAGACGGTAGCGATCGTCGGCCCGACCGGGGCCGGCAAGACGACCCTGGTCAACCTGATCATGCGGTTCTACGAGCTGGACGGGGGCCGCATCCTGCTCGACGGGGTCGACACCGCGCAGATGACCCGGGAGGACCTGCGGTCCCGGATCGGGATGGTGCTGCAGGACACCTGGCTGTTCGGCGGCACCATCCGCGACAACATCGCCTACGGCCGGCCGGACGCGACCGAGGCGGAGATCCACCGGGCCGCCGAGGTCAGCTACGTCGACCGGTTTGTGCAGGCCTTGCCGGACGGCTACGACACCCTCATCGACGACGAGGGCAGCAACGTCAGCGCCGGGGAGAAGCAGCTCATCACCATCGCCCGCGCGTTCCTGGCCCAGCCGTCGCTGCTGATCCTGGACGAGGCGACCAGCTCGGTGGACACCCGCACGGAGGTCCTGGTGCAGCAGGCGATGGCCGCGCTGCGCGCCGAGCGGACGAGTTTCGTCATCGCCCACCGGCTCTCGACCATCCGGGACGCCGACCTGATCCTGGTGATGGAGGACGGCTCGATCGTCGAGCAGGGCACCCACGACGAGCTGCTGGCCGCCGGCGGCGCCTACGCGGCGCTCTACCAGTCGCAGTTCGCCGGGGCGACGACCGACTGATCGCGCCGACTTGTCATACGCGCACCTTCGCGGGCCCGACGACCGTGCGGGTATGACAAGTCGATGCGGACCCGACGACGAGCGGCCCGGCGAACGACGAAGCCGCCCGGCCCCGAAAGGGGCGGGCGGCTTCGTCGTGGAACCGGACGGTCAGGCGGCCACGGCCTCCGCGGAGCGCGGGCCGTGTTCGACGACGGCGCGCTTGGACCAGCCCCGGCGCACCCGGACACCACCGATGATCCGGCAGATCACATAGATCGCGAACGAGATCGTGGTGACGTACGGGCTGATCGGCAGGCTGCCCCCCAGGGCCAGCAGCATCCCGCCGACGGTGGCGGTCAGCGCGAACAGCGTGGACAGCACCGGCACCCACAGCGCCGACGCGGTCACCCGCATGGCCGCGGCGGCCGGGGTGACCAGCAGCGACAGCACCAGCAGGGCCCCGACGATCTGCACCGACATGGCGACGGCCAACCCGAGGACGATCATGAAGATCGGCGACAACGCCCGCACCGGCACCCCTCGGGCCGCTGCGATGTCGGGGTCGACACTGGCGAAGGTCAACGGCCGCCACAGCACCATGAGGCTGACGACGACGAACGCGGCGATCCCCACCAGCCAGTACAGCTGGGGGTCGTCGACGGCGACGATCTGGCCGAGCAGCAGACCGAACTTGTTGGCCGCCCGCCCCGGGTAGAGGGCGAGGAACAGCACACCGAGGCCCAACCCGAACGGCATGAGCACGCCGATGATCGACGAACGGTCGCGGGCCCGGACCCCGAGCAGCCCGAACAGCACCGCTGCGGTGAGCGAGCCGACCACGGAGCCGACCACCACGTTCAGGCCGAGCAGCAGGAACAGCGCGGCCCCGGCGAAGGAGAGCTCACTGATCCCGTGCACTGCGAACGGCAGGTCGCGCATCAGCACGAAGACCCCGACCAGGCCGCCCATCACGCCGAGCAGGGCGCCGGCGATGATCGAGTTGTGCAGCAGGCCGAGCAGCTCGCCGTAGTTGTCGAAGTTGAAGACCTTGTCCCAGAAGCTCACGACGACCGTCCCGGCGGGTGCTGATTGGGCTCGTGATGGTGGTGGCCGGAGGCGTTGAGGTCGGAGGAGGAGACCACGATGACGCGCCCCTTGGCCCGCAGCACCTCCACCGGCACCCCGTACAGGTCGGTGAGCACCTCACTGGTCAGGACCTCGTCCGGCGGCCCCAGCCGGAATCGTCCCCCGGCCAGGTACAGGACCTGGTCGACGTACTCCAGGACGGGGTTGACGTCGTGGGTGACGAACAGGACGGCGGTCCCGCTGAGCTGGCGTCGCTCGTCGATGAGGGCGGCGACCTCCTGCTGGTGGCGCAGGTCGAGCGCGGCCAGCGGTTCGTCGCAGAGCAGCAGGGCCGGGTCGCTGGCCAGTGCGCCGGCGATCCGGACGCGCTGCAGCTCCCCACCGGACAGCATCGACACCGGGGCGTCGGCGAACGCGTCGGCCCCGACCGCGCCGAGCAGCTCGTCGATCCGGTCCCGCTGACGGCGCCAGCGCGGCCCGAAGGACAGCGGCAGCCCCCACCGGTGCCCGTCGATGCCCATGCGGACGACGTCCCGCGCCCGGACCATGGTGGTCGACTCGACCGACACCTTCTGCGGGATGTACCCGACCCGGGTACTGCCCCGGCGCACCGGTGCGCCCCCGATCTTCGCCGAGCCGGCGGTCAACGGCTGCAGGCCGAGCAGTACGCGCATCAGGCTGGTCTTGCCCGACCCGTTCGGCCCGAGCACGGCGACCAGTTGGCCCGCGGAGATAGTCAGGTCGAGGTCGCTCCAGAGCACCCGCGATCCGTAGGCGAGCGTCGCCCCGGAGAGTTCGAGCGCCGGAACGCCCGGAACCGGGCGGCCGTCGGCCGCCCGGTCCGGGGTGCGTTCGTCAGGTCGGATGAGGGACATCGTGTCAGGACACGGCCTGCGCGATGGCGGTGACGTTGTCGGTCATCCATCCGAGGTAGTCCTTGCCCTCGGGCAGGGTCTCGGTGACCGGGACGACGGGGATGCCGTTGGCCTGCGCGGCGTTCTTGACCTGATCGGTCTGCGGGCCGGTGGTCTGCTCGTTGTAGACCAGGGCCTTGACCTGCTTGTCGTTGAACTGGGCCAGGGTCTGCTGCATCACGTCGGCGGGGACGTCGGTCTCGTTCTCGATGGCCTCGCTGAACTCCTCCGGTGTCTTGATGTCCAGACCGGAGGCCTCGAGCACGTAGTTGGGGACCGGCTCGGTGATGGCGACGCCGACCCCGGAGTGCGCGGCCTTGATCGCCGCCTCCTGCTCCTCCAGGGTCTTCAGCTTGCCCTGGAAAGTGGCCAGGTTGGCCTGGTAGGTGGCGGCATCGGCCGGGTCGATCGAGCTCAGCTGATCGGTGATCTGCTGGGCGACCTTGTCCACGGTCGGGAAGTCGTACCAGACGTGCTCGTTGAGCTCCTCGCCGCCGGTGGCGGTGTAGCCGGAGACGTCGACGGCGTTGATGACCGGGGCGGTCGACTTCGCGGCGGACAGCATGTCGCCGGCCCAGTCGTCGTACCCGCCGCCGTTGACGACGACCAACGACGCCTTCGACAGGGCGAGCTGGTTCTGGGCGTTGGCCTCGAACGAGTGCGGGTCGGCCGACGGGTCGGAGATGATCGAGGAGACCTGGACGTCGGTGCCGGCGATCTGCTGGACGACGTCACCCCAGACGTTGGTACTGGCCACGACGCTGACGTCGGAGGCGCCGCCCGCGGACGACGACGCGGCGGAGCTGCCCGCGGACGAGGCTCCCGCGCCCGTTCCGGCAGAGGACCCGCACGCGGTCAGCAGGACGGCGGCGGTGGCGAGGCTGAGGGCCCCCAGGCCCTGACGAAGACGACTGTTCATGAAACCGGCTCTCTGGTCACGCTGGTGCGAATTGAGAATCAGTTTCATTCTAAGCCGTCGCGGCGGGCCGGCTGACCCCTTCAGCCGAAGAACCGTGTGACCTCCGCCGGATCGACGTCCTCGAGCCGGGCGGGGGTCCAGTGCGGGTCGTTGTCCCGATCGACCAGCCGGGCACGGATGCCCTCGGGCAGGTCCGGATGCCGCAGGCACGCGGTCGCCAGGGTCAGATCCTGGTCCAGGACCTCCCGCAGCGACAGGTCGGCGGCCCGCCGGAGCGCGACCAGACTGACAGCCAGAGAGGTCGGCGACATGCCGCGGAGCGTCTGCGCCGCCGCCTGCGCCGCCGGCTCCGGCCGCGCCTGCAGTCGCTGCACGATGGCCAGGACATCCTGCGGGGCGTCCCCGGTGTAGCAGGCGTCGATCCACTCCCGGTCGGGTCCGGTCAGCGCGGCCGCCGGCCGTTCGTCGGAGGAGAGGGCGAACTCGGCCCACAGATCCGGATCCTCGGGCGACCGCCCGGCGAACAGCGCGGCCCGCAGGTCGTCCAGGGCGGTGGAGGCGACGATCTGGTCGACCAGGCCGGCGGCCAGCGCATCGGTGGCGGTGAAGCGCGCCCCGGAGAGCGTCGCGTGAGTCCCGACCTCGCCCGGCGCCCGCGCCAGCAGGTACATGATCCCGACGTCCGGGAAGAGACCGATCGCCGTCTCCGGCATGCCCAGCGACGACCGCTCGGTGGCCACCCGGATCCGCGAGTGGGCGGAGATGCCCATCCCGCCGCCCAGGACGATGCCGTCCATCAGGGCCACCACGGGCTTCGGATATTCGGCGAGCTCGGCGTTCATGCCGTACTCCTCGACGAAGAAGCGGGTGCCCTGTTCCACCCCGGCGGAGCCCGCATCCAGCAGGGCGGAGCGCAGCTCGCGGATGTCGGCCCCCGCGCACAGGCCCCGTTCGCCCGCGCCGTCGATCAGCACCATTCGGACCGCGTCGTCGTCCCGCCACCGTCGCAGCGCCTGCCGCACCGTGGCGATCATGTCCTGGGTCAGCGCGTTAATCCGGCGCGGGCGGTTGAGCCGCAGATGCCCGACCGAGCCCGTGACGGACACCTCGATCTCGGGCTCGGAAGGGGCGGCGGCGGCCGGGACGGCGGCGGTGTCGTTCACCCGACCACCGTAATGGGGCCACCGTGGAGGTGCGGCCGTTCCCCTTCCCGGTAGCCCGTGTCACCTGCGGTGATGCCGCCGCCCACCGCTACCCGGGAAAAGAGTTTCCGCACCACTCGTTTCCGAGATGCGCTATCCCCAGCAAGTGCCATGCTGTGCCGGGGCAGCCCGGAAATCCGCCCGGGAGACCCGGAAAGGGGTGGGACATGGGTGAACACGGAGCATCCTTCGACGGTCCGTCCATCTACGACGGCGAGTCGGAGAACGGCGGATCGGGGGTCATCAAGATCGCCGTGGTGGCCGCCCTCGGCGGTTTCCTGTTCGGCTACGACAGCTCGGTGATCAACGGCGCCAACGCCGCCATCACCGACAAGTTCCAGGCCGGCCCGCTCGAGCTCGGGTTCACGGTCGCGGCCGCCCTGCTCGGCGCGGCAGCCGGTGCCCTGCTGGCCGGCCGACTGGCCGACAAGATGGGCCGCGTCGCGGTCATGAAGATCGCCGCCGTGCTCTTCTTCCTG